>QEUW01000439.1 GCA_003577005.1 Chloroflexota bacterium
GAAGAAGTGGACATGCTGGCCGGGCAGCGCTGGCGTGTAGCCTGCAGTCGTGAAGCGGATGACGTAGCGTCCGTCCTCGACGCCGATGCTGGTGATCTGAGCGCTCAACCCAGCGCCGCTCCCCTGGCTGAGGATGGCCGGCAGGAAGAGCCGGTTGGGCTGGTCCGCCGGGTCGTCGTCGCCCGGCGGACGGTGGGCGGTGGTGGTGAGGCTGACCTGCGCCTGCACACTGCCATCGGCCTGCGAGGCGGCGCCGACAGTGGCAACGTTGCTCTCGCCGTCCACCGCCTCAGCCGGCACGGTCACGGTGACACTGAACTCGGCGCTTGCCCCCGATGCCAGCGGGCCGACGCTGCCGGTCGAGATAGAAGCACTCCAACTGCTGTCGACAGTCACCGTGAAGCTATCGATGGCATTGCCAGTGTTGGTGACCGTCAGGCGGTACTCGACCGCGGTGCCCACTTCAGCCGTGGCAGTGGGGCTGCTGGCGCTGAGCGCCACAGCGGCCACCGTCTCGGTGGCGGTGCTGGTGGCCAGGGCGAACTGGGTCAGGCGTTGGCCGCTGTAGCGACAGGCCAGGTGTTGTTGCTCGCTCTGGACGGTGCACTCCAGCCCCTCCTGCGTCCACTGGCTGCCGTCCCAGTGGTAGAGACCGAGCGTGCCACTGTGGACCGAAGCAGCGTCAGCGGCATCATAGGCAACGGTGAGGGAGATGGCCTCGCCCAGCTCCAGGTCAGAGGCCGAGCGGTTCTGCTGGTAGGCCCCCAGGCGGAAGGCGCGGCCGGCGTAGCTCAACCCTTCCGGCAGGGCATAGCCGGGTTCGGCCAGTTCATCGAGGGTGAAGGTCGTCTCCTCAAAGATCGAGCCGGCCGGGAGGATGATGTCGATGAGCCGCCGCCCACTGTCATCGCTGGTGTAGAGGCTGGCGTCGCTCAACGGGTCGCTGCTGGTCTTGGCCGCCACCAGGCGGGTGACCACCGGCTGCCCGCCGCTGGCAGCGTAGCCGCCCTGGGCGCTCACACTGTAGGCGGTGTTGCTGAGCGTGGTGTTGGCGATGACGGAGACTGTGGTCTCGGTCACGGCGCCGTAGCCAGCCAACTCCGGCAGGTCCCAGCGCACGCTGTTGCCGACTAACGTGCCGCCGCTGACATGGGTGGCCCCAGCCGGCAACTCGTCCAGCACCACCAGGTTGGTGGCCGTCTCCGCCCCGCTGTTGCTGATGGTCAAGGTGTAGGTGATCACCTCCCCGGCCACCGCCACCGCTGGCCCGCTCTTGCGGATCGAGAGGTCCGGCGTCTCGCTGGTGCGGATGCGCACCGCCTGCACGTCCGCCGCAAAGCCGCCGCAGTTCTCGGCGCTGACGAAGACAAAGTGTTCGCCCGCCGAACCCCAGTTGTAGACCGCGGTGCTCGCGCCCTGCCCGCTCGCCGGTTCCGGCGACCAGGTGAGGGTCAGCGGCTGGCTGGCGTTGAACGGCTCCAGGGTGGCCGTGTAGGCGTAATCCGCCCCGGCCACGCCCGTCTCCGCCCCACTGAGCGTCAAACTGGTCACCGGGTAGGGGCACTCGGCAGACGTGATGGTGAACTGCCCCAGCACATCGTCATCCTGCACCTCGCCCTCGGGGCCATCGACGCGGAACTCGATGTTGTAGACGCCCACCGCCTCCGGCCCAAAGGTGACCGTTGGCGTCATGATCGCTGTCTGCCCTGAACCGGAGAAGGCGCTCTCGGCCAGGTGCAGCGTGAGCAGACCGGGCAGCTCCAGGTCGCGGTCATCGCCGCCTAGCCCTTCGGCGGGCGTCTCGCCGTCTTCTTCGGTCAGTTGCTCGCCCGCCCCGTTGAGCAACCGGTAGACGCTGTTGGTCCCTTCTCGTTCGACCACGCGGATTGAAGCTAGGGTACTGCCCTCTGGGCTGCGCAGACGCAGGTCCATGTTCTGCATGGTGCGCCACGAATCGGTCGGATGCGTCCAACTGATGACAAAGCTCTGCTTGATGCCGGCCGGCACAACGCTGCCGGACTCAGGTGACACCAATTCGCTCTCGCCGAGAAGCCCGAAACGGATTGGGAATGCAATGCTCGCAAAGCCGCCACCCGGCGTTGGGTTCCGCACAGTGACCGTAGCCGAAGTGGCTAAGGTTCTGAGGTCGCTACCCAGCACGCGAATATAGATCAACTCGTTGCTAGCGTAGAACATGCCGCGCGCCTGGTTGTTCCAATAAGTTTGAGATTCGCGCATAAAGCCACTGCCGCTCAGCGCCAACCAGAAGTCAGACGCAAACAGAGAAGACGTAGCGGTTGGCGGGCTTATCCCCACGATCCGCGGCACCGGGTTGTCGAGCTGGATCGGATCGCTGGAGACGGTGAGGCTGTAGCTGCCACTCGTGTTACGCGCCCCCGAGGCTACGATCATCCAGCGCCCGGTGCGTCGCATGGGGAAACCATTGATCAAGGCATCGGGATTGCTGCCATTGTCATTTGCGCTGACCATGACACCCGACGGTTCATACAGTTGGATATAGGGATCAACATTCCCAACCGTACGCCGCATGTGAACGACCAGGCGCTCACCAGCAGTGCCGTTGAAGAAATAGTAGTCGCGGTCGGTGGCTGGGTTGATTGTACCATTGAGCGTCTGGCCCAACGCAATCGTACGGAAGTCATCGCCCTCACAGTTGGCAAGCCGGCAGGCTGCTTCGTACAGGTCGAGCCGCCGCTTGCTAATGGTGCCGTTCACCCGCTGGTCTCGGATCAGGGGACCTGTGCTTGCCAGCGCCGAGATGATCTCGTTGACTGTAACGGTGGGTCTCACCTCCTTGAGGACGGCAAGGGCGCCGGCAACGTGAGGCGCGGCCATAGAGGTGCCGCTGTTTTGTCCATAGATAAAGGCATTATAGAGCGGCAACGCGGAACGAATGTTGGAGCCAGGCGCCATCAGGGTGGTAAACGAGGACAGATTCGAGTAGCCCGCCACCGCGTCATACTTATCGGTGGCGCCCACGCTGATGACGGTCGAAAGACAGGCCGGCCACCCCATGGCGTCGCGATGGCCAGCGTTACCGGACGACACGACAGTGGCAATCCCGGCGGAACGCAGCAAGTCCACGATTGGTTTCATACCGCCAATGTTGTCGCACGTGGTGGTGTACTGCCCGCTGCCCAGGCTCAGGTTGGCTGCCGCAATTTTATAGGTGTCGCGCAGCGCGTAGACACGGTTCAGACCGGCGATGATGTCCGAGGCAGAGCTCCGGGTGCAAGGACTAGTATACCCGAACTCGCCGCACGGCATTCTCTCTGCGGTGTCGGTGTAGCGCGAGAAGACCTGGATGGCAATAATCCGGGCGCCGGGCGCCACGCCGGCGACGATGCCCGACACATGAGTGCCGTGGTCGCAGCCCAGGATGTTCTGAGCACAGGGCAGGGCCGAATCTGGCGCTATCGAACTGGCCACGCCCCCTGGACACATGGACGACGAGTTGCGAGTCACGTCGGTGGTCGAGTAGCAAGCCTCAGAGACCACCTTGCCGGCCAGCGCCGGGTGTGTCTTTTCGACACCGGTATCGAGGACGGCGACCGCATACCCCGACCCTTTCGCAAAGGTGGTATGCACCTGATCGGCTTTGATCAGGGGCACGCTCTGGATCAGAGCCGGGTCTAGCAGTCTATCTTCTTGGATACTGATCACATCAGGGTCGTTATAGAGTGCCGCCAGCCCTTCCGGGGAATTCACGGTCAATGCCATATAGGGGATATATTCGAACATCTTTACATTGCTAACATCATAGGTCGCAAGCCGGCCCAAGAGCGCCTGTTGCGCGCTGGCAATGGCCGCCTCCTGCACACCCGCAGCGTGGACCATGTCGAACAACGCCGGGTCATAGCCGGGCATGTCCAACCCAATGATGAGCGGGACACTGCCATATTTAGCCAGTTCTTCGGCTAGATAGGCAGCATCGGCTCCGGCAGGCCCACTGACTGCCGCCGGCGCCACTTCCTCGGCGCGAGCTGTCTGGACAGTCGGGCCAAGGGGTATCATGGTGGTTATGGTGAGAACAATTGCCAACAACAGTTGAACGATCTTCATGAGTAATGTTTCTCCTTTTTGCACAATGAGGTCGGTGGGGTTGCCCACCTGGAAGCCTCGTGATCCAAACGTGGCCGATTGAGCGAGTAAACAGACCGTGTTGATGGTATAGATTGGAGTTAATGTCCAATGTAGCCAGGCATGTGTATGCGCCGCGTCTTCTGAGCGGATTTCGTTGCGTCCATTTGCGCGTCCATCCGCCTCGCGCAGAGAGCACCGCTGAAGCTGACAGCTTCAGCGGTGCTCTCTGCTGCGTATCTGTTTGCGCTGGGTGCAAATCAAGACAAGGGTGGCTGGTCAACTACGTCCCCGGCATTTTGGATAACACCGGGGACGCTTTACAGCGAGCTTCCGTTCGCTGGCCAAAAGCTGGCGAATATACTCGCCCTTGCTTGTGCTGTTACGACCCACTGCTGAGGATGGCCGGCAGGAAGAGCCGGTTGGGCTGGTCCGCCGGGTCATCGTCATTCGGGTCATCGTCGTTGGGGTCGTCATCGACCGGCGGACGGTGGGCGGTGGTGGTGAGGCTGACCTGCGCCTGCACACTGCCATCAGCCTGCGAGACGGCGCTGACGGTGGCAACGTTGCTCTCGCCGTCCGCCGCCTCCGCCGGCACGGTCACGGTGACGCTGAACTCGCTGCTCGCCCCCGGCGCCAGCGGACCGACCCTGCCGGTCGAGAGGGTGGCGCTCCAGCCGCTGGTGACCGTCACGACAAAGCTGTCGGTCGCGCTGCCGGTGTTGGTGACCGTCAGGCGGTACTCGACCACTGTACCCGCTTCCGCCGTGGCTGCCGAAGTGCTGGCATTCAGCGTGACACCGGCTACCGGCTGCTCGTCGATGATCTCCGCCACTGCCAAGGCGAACTGGGTCAGGCGTTGGCCGCTGTAGCGACAGGCCAGGTGCTGCTGCTCGCTCTGCGTCGTGCAGGTGAGACCCTCCTGCGTCCACTGACTGCCGTCCCAGTGGTAGAGACCGAGTACGCCGTTGGCAACTGCGGCGGCATCGGCTGTATCGTAGGCGACGGTCAACGAGATAGCCTCGCCCAACTCCAGGTCAGAGGCCGAGCGGTTCTGCTGGTAGGCCCCCAGGCGGAAGGCGCGGCCAGCGTAGCTCAACCCATCGGGCAGCGCATAGCCTGGTTCGTCCAGTTCATCAAGGGTGAAGGTCGTTTGGTCGAAGACCGAACCGGCTGGGATGGTGAGGTCGATGAGCCGCCGCCCGCTGCCATCGCTGGTATAGAGCACAGCGTCGCTCAGTGGGTCGCTGCTGGTCTTGGCCGCCACCAGACGAGTGACCACCGGCTGCTGGCCACTAGCGCTGTAGCCGCCCTGGGCGCTCACACTGTAATTGGTGTTCGTCAACGTCGTGTTGGCAACCACCGACACCACCGTCTCGGTGACGGCGCCATACCCGGCCAGCTCCGGCAGGTCCCAGCGCACGCTGTTGCCCACCAGCGCGCCGCCGCTGACATGGGTGGCGCCGGCGGGCAACTCGTCAAGCACCACCAGGTTGGTGGCCGTCTCCGCCCCGCTGTTGCTGATGGTCAAGGTGTAGGTGATGGTCTCCCCGGCCACTGCCACCGCTGGCCCGCGCTTGCTGATCGAGAGGTCGGGCGTCTCGCTCGTGCGGATGCGCACCGCTTTGACATCGGCGCCAAAACCGCCGCAGTTCTCGGCGCTGGCGAAGACGAACTGCTCGCCCGCCGAACCCCAGTTGTAGACCGCCGTGCTCGTTCCCTGCCCGCTCACCGGTTCGGGAGCCCAGGTAAGGGTCAACGGCTGGCTGGCGTTGAGCGGCTCCAGGTTGGCCGTGTAGGTGTAATCAGCGCCGGCTACACCCGTCTCCGCCCCGCTCAGCGTGAGCCCGGTCACCGGGTAGGGGCACTCGGCGGCGGTGATGGTGAACTGCCCCAACACGTCATCGTCCTGCACCTCGCCCTCGGGGCCATCGACGCGGAACTCGAGGTTGTAGACCCCCACCGCCATCTCCAGGTCGCGGTCATCGCCGCCCAGTCCCTCGGCGGGCGTCTCACCGTCAGCTTCCATCACTGAGCCGCCAGCGCCGTTGAGCAGGCGGTAGACGCTGTTGGTCCCTGGTCGTTCGACTACGCGGATTGAGGCCAGGACGCTGCCATTCACCGCGTTGCGCAGACGCAGGTCCATGTTCTGCATGGTGCGCCACGAGTCATCGGGGTGCGTCCAACTGATGACAAAGGTCTGCTGGATGCCAGCGGGCACGACACTGTTCGGCTCCGGCGACACCAGTTCACTCTCGCCCAGCAAAGCCGATGAAATGTAGAAAAAGGCCATGTTTGACATGCCGCCACCCGGCCCAGGGTTCTCCACGGTGATCGGCACGACGCGCGGCAATCCAAAGCGGAGTTCAGCCCCTGGCACGAGCAGATAGATCAAGTTGTCGCTGCCAAAGTACATGGGTCGCAGAGTGGTGCCCCAGTATGTTCGCGTCTCACGGGTGAAGCCACTGCCCCGGATGGCGAGCCAGAAATCCTGTGCCAATGTGGATCGGGTGGCCGACGCCGGGCTAAGCGAACTGATGGACGGCTGGGGGTACCGGGGCGCTAGCCCTGCCAGCACGCTCAAGGCATACGTTCCGGTCCCGCCAGCAACCGATCTTGCCACAATACGGTAGCGTCCGGTGTATTGCAAGGTTCTCCCATTGATCAGGGCGTCAACGCCGCCGCCACCATTGTCGTTTCTGACTCTGCCAGTGCCAGGCGGGTCGATCAATTCCAAGAATGGGTCGATGGTGCCGGAAGTGCGATTCATGCGGATCGACAGGCGTTGGCCTGCTGTCCCATTGAAGTAGTAGTAGTCCAAATCATTGGCTGGATTGATCGTGCCGAACACCGTTTCGCCCAACCGCACCACGCGAAAATCGTCCTCATCACACGTCCCGGTGAACTCGCAGACGGTGGCGTAGACATCGAGTCGCCGCTTGCTGACGGTTCCACCGTCGCGATCATCCCTGACCAGCCGGCCCGTATCGCGCAGCGTGGCCCAGATATCGACCGGTCTGGTAAGGGGTCTGAGGTCTTTCAAGGCCGCGAGCGCACCTGCCACATGCGGCGCGGCCATGGAGGTGCCGCTGGCGACTCGATAGATGGGTGACCGGTCCAAGAGGGTCGCCGAGCGAATGTTAACGCCCGGTGCCAGCATATAGGTGCGGTTGCTGAGATCCGAAAAGGCGGCAATCTTGTCCTCTTTATCGGTGGCACCTACACTGATTATGTTGGAGAGACAGGCCGGACCACCCATCGCATTGACATTCCCATTGTTGCCGGCTGAAGCCACCGTAAAGATCCCGCTAAAGGCAAGCAGGTCAACCATGGACCGCATGGATGGCATCAAGGCGTCACAGTAGTCAGTATAGCGGCCACCTCCCAGACTCATGTTCACAGCGGCAATGCGAAAGGTATTGCGCAACGCATAGACGCGGTTAAGGGCAGAGATTTGGTTTGACTGCAGGCTCGCCACACAGGGGCTTGTCAGGTTTCTATCGCTACAGGGTGTAGACGGCGGATTGGCGGCCGGGTTGTCGGTTTGCCGTGAGAAGACCTGGATGGCGATGATGCGGGCGCGTGGCGCCACCCCGGCCACAATACCGGCCACATGCGAGCCGTGGTCGCAACTATCGATAGTAGAGTCGCATGGCAGCCCAGAGTCAACAGCTGTTGAACTCGCAGCGCCGTTCGGGCAGAACGATTCCAGATTTTGTTGGGCGTTCGTGGTCGAAAAACAGGCCTCAGAGATCACGCGCCCTGCCAACAACGGATGGTCTTTCTCGGTGCCGGTGTCTAAGACCGCTACGGCATGGCCCGCAACCGTGGGGATTATATCAAACGTCTGGTCCGCTTTGACCAGGGGGACGCTCTCCGTCAATCCCGGCATCATGATGCGGTCCTCCTCTACGCTGACCACATCGGGGTCGTTGTAGAGCGCCATCAGCCCCTCATGAGAATGGACAGTCAGGGCCATAAAGGGAATGTACTCCCACATTTGCACATTGCTGACATCGTAATTGGACAGGCGGCCCAGCAGTGCGTGCTGAGCGCTGGCGATGGAAGCCTCCTGCACCCCAGCGGCGTGGACCTGGTCGAACAGGGCCGGGTCGTAGCCGGGCATGTCCAGCCCGACGATGAGCGGCGCACCACCCTGGGTGTCAATCTGGGCGGCCAGGGCGGCAAAATCCGCTCGGTGGATGGCCTGGCCCTCATCCACAGCGGCCGGCGTCACTTCTTGAGCGCGGACGGGCGGGCTCGCCCCGGTCAGGGTGGTGAGCACCATGACCCACGCGAGGATAAACATGGTTGTGACACGGATACGGGACATAAGCGTTTTCTCCTTTTTCTTCGTTAACTTTGGCTCTGCGGCATTTGGGAAGCGGACGGTGCTCGTTCGCTGTGTGCAGTGTACGGTTTGGTCGTCTCGCCTTCGTCGGGCGCCCGTCCCCGTTGCGTCGCTGCGGTGTCCATTCATTCTGACTAGGGGACAATAGAAGAGAGGTTCGCACGTGGGCGTGCGAACCTCTCTGTCACAAAACTATCTTTCAAACTTGCTGAACGGTCGCGCCAGCATCACGCCAAGCGGCCATGTTTGCCGAATATCTACGGCAGGTTGTAGCAGTTGCCAGTGCTCTGTTGGACCGAGTGGTCTGGATTAGCGACCAGTACACAGAGTTGCGTGGCCGCCGCCGGTCGCTCGGC
>QEUW01000440.1 GCA_003577005.1 Chloroflexota bacterium
ACCGGCAGCCGCTCGCGGATAAAGGTTTTGACATCGCCGATGGTCAGCGGCTCTCCATCGCTGCGGACCACCACCTCGTTGCGCACGCTGTGTCCCTGGATAAACTCCTGCACCTCGCCCATGACAATGCACGTGAGACGGCCGGCCTCGCGTAGCCGCGCAATTTCCTGATCGTCCTTGGTCTCGCGCGCCAGCGCAAAGAGCGAATCCTCATATTCCCCCACCAACTCGGTGTCGATGAGCGAATCTTGCAGATGGTTGAAGAGCGTAAAGGCAGCCCCGGCATCCATACGGCCATAGATCCCAATCCGGCCGCGCAATTCGTGGTCGCGAATCACCCGGCGCAGATAGTCCACCTGGGCGGCGAGCCGGTTGCCATTGTTTTCCTTGAGTAGTTCGTAGAGATTGTAGAGCTGGTCGCGGTCCACCAGCGCCAGCCCGGTCGCAGCGGCGTCGTCGCGCTCCATCGAGCCGTGGATCAGCGTGAGCGGAGCGCCCCGGCGCTTGAACAGGAGCGCACGCTCCAGCGGGGCGCCGCCTGTGAGATAATTCATCACTGGGTTACCACTGGCGTCCCCCAAAACGAGCAGACCATCTAGATTGCGGTCGGCCATAAGGCGGTCGAGGTCGGATTTCATAGTAGCTCCTTAAAATGTCGACTGGCAGTTTGTCAGAGTATGAACTCGAACCGGCGCTTCTGTCAATCTGCATGCTATGCGAGTAGCAATTGCGGTTCTCACCTCTTTCCCCGACTTTTGAGAAGCCTCGAAGACCGTAAGGGTTGCTTGACAAGATGCTCGCCCGCTGAGTATAGTTCAGCCAACCCGACCGCCAATTCACCTGCCCAAACACAGTTGCAAGGAGCACACTCGTGAGCACCCACCACTTTGAGCCAACCCATTACTTTAGTGCCATCGGTTCGCATGAACCCGTCCTGCATATCCAACCGGGTGACACCGTCGTCACCACCACCGTCGATGCGCGCGGCCAGGACGCCAGCGGCCAGCAGGTTACCCGCCCCGGCAACCCCATGACCGGCCCCTTCTACATCGAAGGCGCCGAGCCGGGAGATACGCTGGTCGTCCATCTGGACAAGCTCCTGCCCAACCGCGCCTACGGCTGGACGCGGACAATGGTGGCGCCCAATGTAGTCGATCCTGCGTATGTGCCGCACCTGCCCTGGCCGGCGCCCGAAAGCAACGGGCTGGCAAAGTGGCATGTGGATACGCAGGCGTGGACGGCGAGCCTTACCGATCCAGCCGACACCAAACTCGGCCAGCTCACCCTGCCGCTCAACCCCATGGTTGGCTGTTTTGGCGTGGCGCCTGCCGGGGGCCAGGCGATTTCCACGGCGACCTCTGCCGAGCACGGCGGCAACATGGATTACAACGGCTTTGTCCAGGGAGTGACAGTCTATTTTCCCGTCTTTGCGCCCGGTGCGCTCTTTCACATCGGCGACGGCCATGCCACCCAGGGCGATGGCGAGATCGTCGGCACGGGCATCGAGATTTCGTTCGACGTGGAGTTCACCGTGGACTTGCGCAAGGGCAAGCGAAGCTATTGGCCGCGCGGCGAAAACGCCGAGTACATCTTCACCTGTGGCAATGCCCGCCCGCTCGACCAGTGTGTCCAGCACGCCACCACCGAGATGATCCGCTGGCTGCAAGAGGAGTATGGTCTCGATGCCACCGGTGCTCATCTGCTCATGGGTCAGGTAGTGCAATATGACCTGGGCAACATCTTTGACCCGGCCTATACGATGGTCTGCAAAATGCCGAAGCGGTGGATTGGGTAGGCGTTGAACGCCCACACGAGACTGATGAAGATTTACAATTGACGGCCGCGGAGTTCGCGCCCAGAGAGGGCTCCCGCCACATGCGAACTCCGGGGCCATTCTAGTGCGATGCGCTGTCTACAGGACGCCTCTGGCTAGTACGACAACGAGACTTTGACGATCGCAAAGACCTCCGGGAGGTGACCACCAACTGTCTAGTCGACGAAGTTGATTCTGGTCACCTCCCGGAGGTCGGGTTGCGTGGAGTCTCATTGTCGTACTAGCCAGATCTCCAAAAACCTGGCGCCCTCGAAAGTCTATTGACAAACCAGACTCTTCCTCATACAATATGAACGTTCATATGAACGTTCATGTGAATTTCCAGACGGTTCGAGTCCTTTTGAAAGTCCACTACTTTCAAGGAGCAACCATGGATATTCTTGACCACTATCTTGGGTATGAGGCGTGGACCCTCCGGCACTTCATCACCCGCTGTCACGAAGTGGCCCCCACTCAGTTGCATCAGCCGTTCGACATCGGTCATGGCACGTTGCATGAGACCATCGTCCATATCATCCGCAATTTAGAGATCTGGACGGATTTGATGCGTGAACAGCCCGTGCGCCAGCTTCCGCCCCTGCCAGCTACCGTCGAAGACTATCTGCAGCGCTTCGATCCAGCCATGGCTGATTTTGCGGACTGTGCGCGTGCGCTCGTCGCCGAGGAGCGCCTGGGAGCTACTTATCTGGATGTGTTAGACACCCCCCCTACGCCAAAAACCTTTGGCGGCACGATCTTACATGTGTTGACCCATACGACCGTGCATCGCTGGGAAATACAACACATGTTACAGCGACTCGGACTGGACGATCTGATGGAAGGGGATGCGCTGAGTTGGGAGAGGCGTGTACGCCAGCACGCCTTATAAACAAGCCCTGCTGCAATTTCCAAATGGACTGTTGGGCTCGCATGTCCTCGACTGAAACGAACACAAAGGACGGTGCGCCCCTCAAGGCGCCCACCATGAAAGATGTGGCGGAACGGGCCGGTGTTTCGGCTCAGACGGTCTCCGCCGTCATCAATGGCGATATGCGGATCAGCGCCGAAACCAGCGAGCGCGTGCGGGCGGCGATCAAGGCGCTGGGCTATCGCCCCTATTCAGTGGCGCGCAGCCTGCGCACCCGCCGGACCAAGACCATTGCCCTGGTGGTGTCGGACATTGCCAACCCGGTCTTTGCCACCATGGCCAGCACCGCCGAGGATCACGCGCACCGGCACGGCTACAGCATGGTGGTCTATAACACACGCGATGACCCCGAACGCGAGCAGAGTTACATCCGCACCGCCACGGACCGGTGGGTCGATGGCGTTCTCTTTGTCGCCACGCAAGACCGTGTGACGAGCCTCAATACCTTACAATCGGTAGGGATTCCAGCGGTTGCCATCGATCGTATCCCGCAAGATTACACCGGCCCGTCGGTGACGCTGGACAATGTGGCGGCGGGGCGCATGGCCGCCGAACATTTGTTGGACCTGGGCCACGTGCATATTGCTCACATCGCCGGCCCTCTGGCGTTGCGGCTGGCTCGCGAACGGCTAGAGGGTTTTCGCACAACGGTGGAATCCTCCCAACAACCGTGTACCCTCCATACCACAAGCGCCAGTGATTGGGAGTGTGAATCAGGGTACCAAGCGATGCAAACGCTATTACGGCAAGCGCCCAACCTGACGGCTGTCTTTGCCGCCAATGACCGTATGGCGATTGGAGCAATGCAGGCGGCTCATCAAGCGGGACGCCGGATTCCCGACGATATCTCCTTTGTTGGCCTGGATGATATTGAAGTCGCGGCCTATCAAATCCCCCCGTTGACGACCATCCGCCAGTCGTTCTCGGAACTGGCGCAGCTGGGCGTACAGCGGTTGCTGGATATTTTAGAGGGAAGGGAGGTGGAGCCGGCACAAATTGTTATTGCGCCCACGCTCATCGAACGGGCATCCACGGTGCGGCGCCGGTTTAAATAAGCAGGCGCTCGCCAACAGAAGCTTCCTACCTGGTACACTTCGCTCGTTTGAAGAGCCGTTTGAACTTCTGCCCGGCCGCTGTACAAGGGGTCTGGCCGGGAATAAATTGGCATTTCAAGCCACTGTTTAGGAAAGAAGGAGGAACCACATGTCAGTGCAGAAGCTCTCGCGCCGTGACTTTTTGCGCATCGGCGCCGCAACTGGGGTAGGTCTGGCTGTTGTCGCCTGTGCGCCGCCTGCAGCCGCACCCCAAGGCGGCAGCGCACCGGCTGCTGAAGGTGGCGGCAGCGCCGGCCCGTACCAGGGCAAATTTGTCATCATGAGCGCCGGCAACCCCGACCAAAACGAGCCGCTCATCAACGCCATCCAGGAGGCCAATCCCGGCGTCGAGGTCGAATGGCGCGGGTTGACCAGCGAACGCTATACCGAACTCTTTGCCGCGGCCGAGGTGGCCGGCGACCAGATCGACATCATGGACCTCAACGGCCAGGACCTGCGCCGCTACGCCGTCGGTGGCCGGCTGGTGGACCTCTCCGATTTGGACTACAAAGACCGCTTCCGCGAAGTCGGTCTCAGGACGTATACTATCAGCGGCAAGCTGTGGGCGTTGCCGCGCGGCGGCATCAGCGGGTTCCCCTTCCTTTACAACAAGCAGATCCTCGATACCATCGGCGCCAGCAAAGAGCCGGAGACCTACGCTGAGGTGCTGGAGATGAGTTCGGCGGTCAAAGATGCCGGCTATGCACCCTTCGTCCACGCCGGCAAGAATATCTATCTGTGGCCGGTGTGGCAATTCTTCGCCTTTGCCCAGACATCGGGCAACGAGCCGGTGGAAAAGACCTACCAGATCCTGACCGGCGACGCCAAATTCACCGACCCCGAAAGCGTGGCCGCACTGGAGATTCTGGGCAAGTACGCCAGCGACGGCATGTTTATCGACGGCGTCAACAGCCTGGACAGCGATGGCGCCTGGATCGCCTTCTCGCAGGGCAAGGCAGCCTTCTGGTACGAACACTCCTGGCGCGTCGGCCTCTACCGCAGCGGCGACTATCCGGAGCTTGACCTCAGCCTGATCCCGCCCCTGCGCTCGGTGGAGGACCCCAACATTGTCCGCATGTTGCCCGGTGGCACCGGCTCTGCCACCGGCATCTATGCCAGAATTGCCCCCGAACGGCTCGACCTGGCCCACAGCATCCTCGATCTCATGACCAGCGACCAGTGGGTCAAGTGGGCCAACGACCTCAACAAGGACCCGGTCTCCACCAATGCCAATGTCCAGGCCAGCGATGACGAACTGGCGGTCAAATACGCCACCGAGTGCGCCGACAACCAGTTCACCTATCTGGACTGGTACTGGCCACCCGAGATCACGCGCGCTTTCCAGGAAAACCAGCAGGCCATCGTCGCCGGCTCCAAGACGCCCGACCAGGCCGCCGAGGCTATCCAAAAAGTGCTGGATGAACTGTATCAGGATGGCTATCAGTTTGAGATGTGAGTGGGGAGATTGCACAGATGACACAGAGAGCGGGGCAGAAATCCGTGAATATCCTGAAAATCTGTGTTCTATTTTCATCGTGCTCGGTGAGCGCTGATCGTAATGCCTGCTCTCCATCCCCTCTGTGTCTCTCTGGCTTCTCTGTGACCTCTGTAAACCGCTTTTTTATCAGGTTGACGCGAAGGGGTGGCAAAGGTGTCGATTGCGACTGCGGTTTCGGGTACGCGGCGGCGGCGGAATTTTGGGCCTTATCTGTGGGTATTGCCGGCGGTGCTAATTTACTTTGTCTTCAAGCTGGCGCCCATGATCGGCGGCGTCTATCTGGCGTTGCTCCAGTGGGACGGGATCGAGCCGGCCAAGTTTGTAGGCTTGCAGAATTTCCAGAGGATACTGGACGATGAGATCATCGGGCTGGCGCTGTGGAACAATGTCAAGTATGCCGTGGGCACGGTGATCGGCAAGACGGTGCTGGCGCTCTTTCTGGCCCTGTTGCTCCACCAGGCCTTGCGCGGGCGCAGTTTTTACCGGACGGCGCTCTTTCTGCCGGTGGTCATGTCCTTTGTGGTGGTGGGCATCCTCTGGGCGTGGCTTTATAATGCCCAATTTGGGCTGATCAACAGTTTGTTACGAGGGTTAGGACTGGAAGCGCTGATCCTCGACTGGCTCGGCGACACACGGGTGGCGCTCTGGTCGCTGATGGTGGTGGACATCTGGAAGTGGTATGGCTTTCACATGGTCATCTTCCTGGCGGGGTTGCAGACCATCCCAGCCGAGCTCTATGAGGCGGCCCATATCGATGGCGCCACGCGCTGGCGGCAGTTTCTCCACATCACCTTGCCGCTGTTGCAGCCGGTGATGCTGGTAAATGTGACGCTCTCGCTCATGGGCGCCTTTAACGTCTTTGACATCCCCTATGTCATGACCGAGGGTGGGCCGGCCAACTCGACCATGGTGATGGCGCTCCACATCTATGTGCGAGGCTTCAAGTTCTACCGCTTTGGCTATTCAGCGGCCATGTCGTATGTACTGCTGACGCTGGTGACCATTCTGGCAGCTATCCAGATGCGGCTGATGTCGCGCGAGAGTGTTGACTGACAGTGAAGCAAAGAATAGACGTAGGTGCGGTTTCCATACCGCACGCCCCTGGTTGACGAAGCTCGTGCGGTATGGAAACCGCACCTACGTTCTGTCGTCACCGATGGTGCGGGGAATGATGTACTTGCAGCTCGTGAGGGATCACAATGAACATCCGAGTTCGACCGGCCAATCTTCCCCAAGAGTATGGGGCGATTGCGGCCGTCCTTGAGGCGGAAGCTCCTGGCTGGGGGGCGTCCGCCGAAGAACTGGCCCACGAAGACGCCCAACGCGACCCACGCTACCATCATGCCACCTTCGTGGCCGAGGTGGTGGACGGGCAGGAGCCGGGGATCGTCGGTGTGGCGCAAACCGGGCACGAGCCTCTGGCACATCGCGACGACAAGCATCTGATCAACCTGCGGGTTCACCCAGATTGGCAAGGGCGCGGTGTAGGCAAGGCGCTGTATGCCGCTGTGCTCGATCACCTGGCGCCCTTTGCGCCCTACGAATTGTGCGCCGATGTCTGGCAGGCCCATCCGCGCACGCCGCGCTTTCTTACCGAGCGTGGCTTTGTGGAGCTATGGCAGCGAATCGACTCTTATCTGGATGTGGCGGATTTTGACTTTTCACCCTACGCCGGGCTGGCGGACAAGCTGCGCGAGGCGGGGCTCGAAATCAAGACCTATGAACAACTCGGCGATGACCCGAAGCGGCTGGTCAAGCTGTACGAACTGGACTGGGCGCTCTGGCAGGATGTTCCCTACTTCGGCCAGGTGGTGGTAAAACGGTCGCTCGCCCAGTTTGCTGCGGACGAGGTCGAACACCCCAAGTTTCTGCCCGACGCTTGCTTTATCGCCGTCAAAGCGGGCGAATATATCGGCTATTCCAACCTCAGTGAGTTCGATCACGGGTTGAACACGGAGATGACGGGGGTGCTGCGCCCCGAACGCGGCCAGGGCGTGGCAACACAGTTAAAGCTGTGTGGCATCCGCTATGCACAGGGGCACGGCAATCTCCGCCTGTGGACCGTCAATGATTCTGTCAATGCCGGTGTGATTGCACTCAACCAGAAGCTTGGTTTCAAGCCAGAGGGCGCTATCGTTCGCTATGCCAAAATAGTGGCGTGAGGCGCCGTCCTATGTTTGATAGAGGTAAATAGGGTATGGCCAAGACCAGTGTCGTTTCCCAACCTGCTGTTGCCCGCGGTGAACAGAGCATGATGGCAGCCAGGCGTGGCTCCTTGCGTTTTGATGCGCTGCTAGGCCGGTTTGCCAGCCATCTGATTCTCGTGGTCTTTACCATTGTCATCGTCTACCCCGTGTTGTGGATGCTGCTGGCCTCGCTCAAATCCAACAGTGAAATCGTCACCAATATCTGGGGGCTACCGCAGACGCTGCAGTGGGAAAACTATCGCGGCGCCTGGCAGAGCGCCAAGCTGGGCTATGCCCTCATGAACAGTGTGATCGTCTCGGTGGGAACGGTGCTGCTGGTGACGGCGCTGGCGGCGCTGGCAGGGTTTGCCTTTGCCAAGTTTAGCTTTCGCTTTGCCCTGATAATCTTTCTGCTCTTTGTCTTTACCATGCACGCACCGGCGCCAGTCATCCCGCTTTATGTCATGTTGGTCAAGATGGGGTTGACCGACAGCCGGCTGGGGCTGATCCTGCCCTTGGCGGCCGGCGGCATCCCGCTTTCGATCTTTATCTTCCGGGCCTACTTCCAGTCGATTCCGCGCGAACTGTTAGATGCGGCCAGGGTCGATGGCTGCACCGACTTTGTCGCCTTCTGGCGGGTGGTGGCGCCCATCTCTGGGCCGGCGTTTGCCACGGTTGCGATCCTGCAATTTGTCGGCGCCTGGAACGAATACTTTCTGGCCTTGATCCTGGTGCGCTCGGCGGAGATGCGGACGATCCCGCTGGCAATCCAGGTCTTTTTCTACGCCTGGGGGCGCACCGAGTGGGAGCAGGTCTTTGCTGCGTTGAGCATTGGGTCGCTGCCCATGATCCTGCTTTACATTGTCATGCAGCGCCAGTTTATCCAAGGGTTGACCGCCGGGTCGTTAAAGGGGTAAAGTATATGATCCCGTGTTACAACGGCGCCACATCGCGCCCATACCCGTTGGAAGAGGACATCCGCGCCGCGTCGGCAGCGGGGTTTGAAATGATTGAGCTGTGGGGCGAGAAATTTGACGCATTTTTCAGGCGCCATTCCCTTGCTGATTTACAACGGTTACTCGACCAAAACGAATTAGGCGTGGCGGCCATCGACCTGGTTGCGCTCGATTACAGCCGGCCCGAAAATGTGGAAATTGCCGTCCAGCGGGCGCGCGAACTGGGTACGGTTGCCCAGGCCGTCGGCTGTGACCTGCTCCTCTTGTGCAGTTGGGGGGACCTCCAGGGCCGCAGCAAAGCCGAGGGGCTTGACCTGGTGGCCGATTACCTGCGCCCGGTCTGTGCGGCGGCGGCTGAATTTGGCTGCCGGCTGGCCATTGAGCCATTGGGCGGCCATGCGCTGATCCCCGGCTGCGAGGAAGCGCTTGCCATCATCGAACGGGCTCAACAGCCCAACCTGGGGTTGATGTGGGATTTCTTTCACTATCATAAGTCGGGTGTCTCGCCGGCTGTGATCAGAAGCATCCCGCCCGATAAACTCTGGCTGGTTCATGTCGATGACGCGCCCGACCTGCCCCGTGAAACACTGCGCGACCCGGACCGTGTCTACCCGGGCGCGGGTGCGCTCCCCCTCTACACCTACTTTGAGATTCTGCGCGAACTGGGGTATCATGGCCCTGTTTCGGTTGAGCTGTTCAACACCGGGTATTACCAATTGCCAATTGATGAGATCGCCGACAACGCTTACCAGAGTTTGTTGCCGTATCTCTCCAAACCAGGCGTTAACCAAGCACTTAGCTGAAAAGGTCGCGCACCCGTGGTGCGTTGCACGCGCAGTGTGCGATGCACCTGGGCTGTCGCCTTCCCAAGGTGCAACGCACCTTTCAGGTGCATCGCACCGGTGCGGCCGGCCAACTCGTATGCTTAAACAACCGTCAGGATAGGATCAGAAATTTGACCACAGACACACCCATTTACCAACGTCCCATCGAACTGCTCCAGCAGTTGATCCGCTTTGACACCACTAATCCGCCCGGTGATGAGGCGGCTTGTATCGGCTATCTCAACGACATATTGACGGCAGCCGGAGTCGAGACGACGCTCCTTGCCAAGACGCCCAGCCGCCCCAACCTCACCGCCCGGCTGCCGGGTCGCGGGATAGCGCCGGGATTGGTGCTCCAGGGCCATGTGGATGTGGTCACGACGGCCAACCAGGCGTGGGCGCATCCACCCTTTGCCGCCGAGCTCATCGACAACTATGTGTGGGGCCGGGGCGCGCTCGATATGAAGAGCGGCGTGACGATGATGGTGGCGGCCTTTCTGCGCGCCCACGCCGAGGCTTTCCAGCCGGCCGGCGACGTGATCCTGACCATCATGGCCGACGAGGAGGCCGGCAGCGATTACGGCGCCCGCTTCCTGGTCGAGGAGCACCCGGAACACTTTAGCGGCGCCCGTTACGCCATTGGCGAGGGAGGCGGCGGCTCGCAGACGATTTTGGGCCGGCGCTACTACCCCATCATGGTGGCGGAGAAACAGGTCTGTTGGATGCGTACCGCGCTCCACGGGCCGGGCGGCCACGGCTCGACCCCCCTGCGCGGCGGCGCCATGGCCCGGCTGGGCCGCCTGCTGACCGCGCTGGATCAGAAGCGGCTGCCCGTGCATATCCTGCCGGTGATGGAAGAGATGATCCGGTCGATTGTCGCGACGGCGGATGCGCCCGCCACGCCGCTGCTGGCCCGTTTGCTCGACCCGGCGCAGACCGACGCCGCCCTCGACGAGATGGCGAACCAGGGCATCCGCCAGGCGCGCATGTTTGATGCGCTGCTCCACAACACCGTCAACGCCACAGTCGTCCACGGCGGCATCAAGACAAATGTGATCCCCAGTCGCATCGACCTGGAACTGGACGGTCGGCTGCTGCCCGGTTACACGCCGGATGACATGGTCGCCGAGCTACACCAGTTGCTGGGCAATGACCTGGAATTCGAGATCATCCGCCACGACCCGCTTGGCGGCGAGACCGACATGACCCTCTATCCGCTGCTGGCGGACCTTGTGCGCCAGGCCGACCCGGAGGGCACGCCCATCCCAACGATGGTCGGCGGGTTCACCGATGGGCGGATGTTTGCGCGGCTGGGCATCCAGAATTATGGCTTTCTGCCGCTCAAGCTGCCGGCGGACTTCAACGGCGGGGCGACGGTCCATGCCGCCGACGAACGGGTGCCGGTGGATGCGATCCATTTTGGCTGCGAGGTCATCTATCAACTGCTCCGCCGCTACGGCGAGGAATCCAGAAAATAACGCAAAAAAGCAGTAACACAGAGAACACAGAGGAGGCGCAGAGAGCACAGAGGGAAAAGGAGAAGCAGTTCTCAGTGTTCTGGTATGATGGATACACAGCGCCGAACTCTGTGTATCTCTGTGCCTTCTCCGTGTCCTCTGTGTCGCTGCTTTTTTTGCCCTTATTGACGAACCCACATTCCTATGAAACAGATTGCTGCCATTCTTACCGAATATCGCCCCTATTCGCACGCCGATGTCATCGTCGGCAAGTTTCTCAAGGGCTTCCCCATCGACGAGGGGCTGCTGCCGGTGCGGGTAAAGATTGCGTCCATGTATGTCGATCAATTTCCCGACAACGACCTCAGCCGCCAGATGAGCAGCCAGTTCGACGTGCCGATCTACGGCAGCATCAACAAGGCGTTGACGCTGGGTGGTGACTCTCTGGCCGTGGATGGAGTCCTGATCATCGGCGAACACGGCGACTATCCGTGGAACGAGCGCGAACAACATCTCTACCCGCGCAA
>QEUW01000441.1 GCA_003577005.1 Chloroflexota bacterium
GAACAGTGGACATAGACTTCGGCAAAGCGAGCAATCTGGCGGCGTGCGGCGTCGCGATAGCTGCGCCGGTTGGCGGTCGCCGCAATCAGTACATTGACACCGTTGCCGGTGAGCCAAACTGCCAGATCAGCGAGGACGCCGTAGAACCAGGCGCGTTCTTCGTCGCTGTAGGTTGGGTTGGGTGTCAAGATTCGGCGCATTTCATCGGAGTCAAGCAGCAAAGTAAAAATGGCGCGGGCGGCCAGCCGGTGCTGGACCATCTGCGCCAGCGTGGTCTTGCCCGATGCAGGCAGCCCCACAAACCAGATAGCAAAGCCTGGCCGTTTGTTCGCCGTCAGCGCGTCAGGTACTGGTTGATCGCGTGCCATTGAAACTCTTCCTCATCCAACACTCGCTGTGCAAAGGTTAACAGTTTGTGCCGCGCCCCTACCCTCAACGTAGGGTACCACTGCGGGCTGGCGAGCACGAGCGCACGCCAGGCAAACCACGGCTGAATGACACCCGGCAATTCTGGGTCTGTTCGCCCACTGAGGTAACGTTCCCAAAACGCATTGTAAAGCTCGGCAAAGGGGCCAGCCAGTTCGTCGTATCGTTGCAGCGAAAAGAAGAGATAATTGATCGCCAGACAGCTTACATCATCGGCGGGCTCGCCCCATTCACCTCGGCTGCGGTCGAGAAGATAGAACGTATTACTCTCGCTAAAGAGGATGTTAAACGGGTGAAAATCACCGTGAACCTGGCGCAGCCGGTGCCAGAGCGGTTTCAGCCGCCAGCGCCAGCGGTTTGCCGCCTCTTCGATCATGCGCAGATCGTCGCTGGTGGCGAGCGCAAAGTCAGCGGGATAGCTGTCGGCGAGCCCCATGATCCCTTCACCATCGCCTACCAGGTCCCGCAGACGGCGACGCCAGAGCAACGGATCATCATGGGCAACAGCGTGCAACTCGGCCAGAAAGCCCGCCAGCGCCTGAGCACGGCGAATATCGAGCTCGCCACACACACCACTGTTGCGGATACGCAGCAAATCCTCGGCATAGGGTGTACCGGGCGCGTAGTCGGTGAGCAATAGCAGGTCCTGCACATGGCCCAGTGACTCTAGCTGGCCGTTGTGGGTCACACCGACCATGTCGACGGCGGGCACATGACGCACCATGCGGTTGAAAGTGCCAAAGTTCAACCACACCTCGGCAATCCGGTCGGCGTCGCGCTCGTGCCCAAAGCCGTTACGGTTTACCTGGCGCAGCACAACCCGGCGTAGCTCGTCATTGACCCGAAAATCGATACAGAGCGGGCGCCCATAGCCAAACGCTTTCAACGCCGCTGCCCCTGTAGCCTCGCCACCCAACTGGTGCAGGTTCTCCACCCGCACCTCCTGTCCGGTCAGCCTTGCCAGATAACCCTCGATAACCCTCTGGTCTAATTCCATCTCGGCTCCCTACTCCCCGGTCTCTTCCTCACCTTGCGCCCGGATCAAGAGCAACGGCTGCCTGGCCTGGTTCAAGACGCCAGCCGCCACGCTGCCATAGAAGACGCGAGAAAGCCCCGTACGCCCGTGGCTGGCCATCGCGATCAGATCGACCTGTTCTCGCTCGGCACAGTCGAGAATTGTGCCAACGACCGGGCCATAGGCGACCTGAGTGCGCACTTCTAACTCTTTGTCGCGCAATTCTTTGCGCAACCGTTCCAGATACGCGCGCGCTTCATTGGTACGTTGCTCGATCAATCCCAATAGATACATCGTGCTCCCATCGCGGGTCGTAAGCCCCAAATTAGCCGGCTCGATAACCTGCAAGAGAAAGAGCGCCGCCCCAAAACGGCGGGCGAGTTCCTCGACGTAGGGCAAAATGCGCTCGGCGCGTTCCGACCCATCAAGCGGAACGAGAATCGTCTTGTACATGGTTGCCTCCATCCTTGGCGTAACAATATGAGTGTCTGGTATGGTGTAGCGATTTCTCTTTCTTTACAGCCTATCCCAAACGCACGGTTTATAGACTGGTCTGGTGGTGAGTTGGCAGCCTGGCCGGCCAGATAGTTCGATCTCCATTCTATCTTACCATACCGCGTTGCGTGGTGGCTTATATAAATGGGCGCAAGGCGGAAAGCAGGGCTGAAAAGAAACGAGGCTTTTGGGATAGGAGATAGCCAGTGGTATGATCAAACCGCACGTCAGCGTTGACGGCGGAGTCGGGGTAGCCCGCGGAGAAGCGAATGAAATCAGTAGAAGAACGACTGGCAGAGTCGGCGGCCCTCCACCACCACCTTTGCCCGCGCCAGGTGCTCGGTGTACGTATGGGCTTGTGGGCCGGCGAACTGCTCGACCTGTCCGTTCCGCAAGCGGACAAGCGACTGCTCACCATCGTCGAGACAGACGGCTGCTTTGCCGACGGAGTAGCCGTGGCAACCAACTGTTGGGTGGGCCGGCGGACCCTGCGCGTGGAGGATTACGGCAAAATAGCCGCCACCTTTGTAGACACCCGAAGTGGCGCTGCGGTCCGCATCGCACCCCACCCCCTAGCCCGCCAGACGGCGCATAACTATGCGCCGGAGGCAGACGGCGGTTGGGAGGCCATGCTCCACGGCTACCAGCGGATGCCGGTGGAGGAACTATTGGTCGCACAGCATGTGCAACTGGTGGCGAGCGTGGAAGAGATCGTCAGCCACGCCGGCCGCCGGGTAAATTGTGACCGCTGTGGCGAAGAGATTATCAATCAACGTGAGGTGTTGCGCAACGGCCTCCTACTCTGCCGTGCCTGCGCCGGTGAGGCATACTATCAGGCTGTCGCTTGACGCCTCATCGACCTAACGCAGTAGGCCCCTCTATCATACGCTCAACCGACCAGCCGCCACGAGCACGGTAAGGGCATTGGCTGTCACAAACTTGTTCATCTGGCGCTTGCTCACGCCGCCCCAATCTACCGTCGAACGACCACTGATGCCCTTGTCCGTAACCCGGTAATACTTTTGCTCAGCCGGCCAGCCACCGTCGGGCAGCCGTTTCGCCTCCAGCAGGTCGAGCGCAGCTTGGCAGCGAGGATCGTCGATCAAGCCGGCCTCGGCCATCACACTGAGACCAAAAAGGATGTCATAGTGCCAGTAACAGGGGTAGTGAAGCCTTACAAAGTCGGGGTGGATGATTGTGCCATCGTGTTGGCGGCGGAATAAATGGCGTTTCAAGAAGATCTCGGCGGCGCGGGCAACGGCACACTGCGAGTCAGGATTCGTAGTAATCTGGGCATGGAGCGCCAACGCCCGCAACGGGATCAGACTTTCCGTAAACGAAGAGTTGTGCGCCTCTGGTCGCTTGTCGCAATTCCAGCCGCCATCGGGCCACTGCCACTGGCGAAGGCGGGCAGCCAGTTGATCCACGCGCTCATCGGCCAGACCCAGCTTGAGCAGCGCGTAGAGGGCATTCCCCTCCTGTGATGCACAGCGCCGCACTCGACCATTGATCGTGCGGATGCCCTTCGTGTGGCTTGCGCCAAGCAACCAGTTGAGCACTTGCTCGCGCAGTGGAACCAAACGCTCGTCCCCTGGCGGATACTGGAGATCGGCCAGCGCCACGAGTACCCAGTGTGCGCCTACCCACTTGGCGTACGGATGGTGTGGAAGAGCCCCGTCGCTGAGGCGCTCGGCCAGGAGCAGCCTGGTGCGCGGCGATGATCGGATCTCTGCCCGCACTTGCTGCATCGGGGGCGAACTGGGGTGCTCGTCCATCACGTTCACCATCACCTGGTAGCGGATAGCCGGCTCAGCCGACTGCAGCAGGCACTCGATAACAGCATCGCACTTGGACATAGTTCCCCCGGCTTCTGTCAAAACCTGCTGCGTTACGAATTATCCTGTTTCCACCGCAAAGCGAGCTTCGACCAGGATGCGGAAAATATCTGACTCGGTGATGATGCCCACCACGTGCCCATCCTGTACGACGGGCAGCCCGCTGATCTGATACTCTAACATCCGTTCGGCTGCTTCCTGGACGCTGTCTTCAGGCGTCACGGTGATGGGGTCATAGCTCATCACCTCGCGCACGGTGCGTGCCGCTAGTTCGAGGCGCGTCTCCAGGTCGTCCTCCTCGAAGTATCCAGGCGTTGCCAGGAGAATGTCGCTGAGGGTGACAATGCCGACCAGTTCATCGTCCACCACCACCGGCAGGCGCCGGACTTCGTTGTCGAACATGATGTTGTACGCCTCCACCAGTGTGGCCGAAGGCGCCACCACGATTGGGTCTGCCGTCATGTAATCCTGAACTTGTGATTTCAGCCGTTTCATATGATGCTCACTTTCGGCCTCACTGCTGATCTTCCGCGGAACCTGTCCTGGCGCGCAGGAGCAAGATAGGGATATCGACGTTGCGTAACACGCTTTCGGCCACGCTGCCCAACACCAGGCGACCGAGACCAGTGCGGCCATGGGTTGTCATGGCGATCAGGTCAATATTGGCGTGTTTGACATATTCGATGATTTCCGGTGCGGGTTCCCCAAAGAGGACTTCGGTGGTAACCTGATAACCAAGCTGGCGCAACTCCGTTGCGTCGTCCTTTAACTCGTCTTGTACTTGTTGCCGGTACGCCTCCTGCTCCTGGGTACTCCAGACATAGCTAGCCCGTGGTTCGGGCCGGTCGGACTCGTAGCGGCTATAGGGCATAGTTTCCGAAGGCAACACCACGGGGAGCGCCACCCGCAGCAGAATCAGTTCGGCTTCTTCCGGCTTGACATATTCCGCCACGACGGGCACAACCTGCCGGCTTGCTGCCGAGCCATCGAGCGGGATCAACACTTTGCGCTTTGCCATAAGGGACTCCTTTTGGATCAGGTCCTAGATGCGAATTGCGAGTCACGGGCTGTGAGCCACGAGATTTGGCTACACCTCATATTGTAATCTCATATCGTAATATTGTACGCTGCCTGTCTTGCCTCTCACAACTCGCCATTCATGACGCACGATACTCGCCTCACCGCATCAACACCCCCGTGGGGTCGAATTGCCACGACTGGAGCACCTTCATGTAGTTGGCTCGCTCAAACGCGGCGGGGTCGGCTACATTCTGCTGGCTCATACTGCCCTGCATCTGGGCCACCGACTCGTATTCGTGTTCCGCCATCCAGCGTTGCATAGCGTTGACAATTTCAGCGATGCGATGAATGCCGTGGCGCAACAGCTCCGACGCCAGCAGCGTCACTTTTGCACCGGCCATCATCCCCTTGAGCACATCCTCGTGTGTATGGACACCGCTGGTGATGGCCAGGTCTGCCGGCACGCGGCCGTGGAGGATGGCAACCCAGCGCAAGGGCAGGCGCAGTTCGTGCTGGCTGCTCAACACCAGGTTGGGGACCACGGTCAGGTGTTCCAGGTCAAAGTCGGGTTGGTAGAAGCGGTTGAAGATGACCAGCCCGTCGGCGCCAGCTTCGGCTAACCGGTAGGCCATGTTGGCAAAGGAGCTGAAGTAGGGTCCCACCTTCACCGCCACCGGAATCGTCACATTGGCTTTCACAGCGCGCACCACGTCCAGATACATCTGCTCCACTTCGGCGCCACTCCACATGGGGTCGGTGGCGACGTAGTAGATGTTGAGTTCGAGCGCATCAGCGCCGGCCTCTTGAATATAGCGGGCATACTCAACCCAGCCGCCGGGGGAAGCGCCATTGAGGCTGCCGATGATGGGGATATCCACCGCGGCCTTGGCGTTGCGGATCAACTCCAGGTACGCCTCAGGGCCGACGTTATAACTATCCATTTCAGGAAAGTAATTGAGCGCCTCGGCAAAGCTCTCGGTCCCATAGGTCAAGTAATGGTCGAGCAGATGGCTCTCCCCCACAATCTGCTCCTCGAAGAGCGAATATAGGACGATGGCCGGCGCCCCCGCATCCTCCAACCGGCGGATGCCATCCAGACTCTGCGACAGGGGCGACGCCGACGGCACGACGGGGTGATTGAGGTTGAGGCCGAGGTAGGTGGTAGATAAGTCCATGGAACTCTCCTTTTTAAGTAGTAACCGGTAATCGATAATCGGTAATTTGTAATGAAAAAGCGTCCACCTGCAAGAGGTCCCAAATT
>QEUW01000442.1 GCA_003577005.1 Chloroflexota bacterium
GGCCAGCGAGGGCGGCGTATGCCAGACCGACAGTAAGATGTGCAGATCGGCGGCGCGCAGCGTCTTCATCTGCCAGTCGTACCACTGGCGACCCTGGGGACGCAAAAAATCGGCCCATGAAATTCCTGTTCGCAGGTGGTGAACGCCCAGATCGTTCAGCACGTCGATGGCAGCGAGCACATCTTCGTGTGCCTGGTAGTGAAACCACTGGCAAAGACCAATTTTCTGGCGGAGTGAACGGGGTGGTCGGTTGGGTGCAGGTGTTTGGTTTACAAAAGTCATGGGTGAGATTTGCTGGTTCGCTTGTGACTTTGGATCCTCTCTATTTCAACCTATAGAGAAAGCAGAAGGACTTCATCGGCTACCGGTAAAGTAACGCGGTTTTGAACCGCACGTTCTTGCCCGATAGCGCTGGTGCAATTCGAATCCGCACTTACATTTTGTGCAATCGGTATTTGTCTTGCCTACTATTATCCACGAATGAGAACGACAGGGCTGTAAGGGGGCGTCCCACATTGTAACCGGCGCATGACTCGACCGCCGGGAGGCATCCCCCAACAGCCTGACCCACAAAGATAATTCTGGGCGCCCCCGGAGGTCAGAACACAAATCACCCTAAAACAGATAAGACCGTGCGATGCACCTGGGAGACTGGCTTCGTTAAAAGGTGCATCGCACCGATCACCCCACGTTTCAAACAGGTTCGAACAGTCATCGCAAAGGACGGCATTGTGGACGGACAAGCGACGTGCGAAGCGACCTCTAGTGGACGTACTCTTCCTAGACTTTGCAACAGGAGAGACGGCGTGATTACTTTGATGCCTGCCACCATACCTTGCTCCGTCGAATCGTATATAGACGCAATGAACGATTGAAAGGAAATCTACCCATGTTGCTCAAAAAACTTCAAAATTTTGCTCAGTTAGTAGGATATGTGGTCATCACCCTACTTGTGATCTACGGCGCGGTCAGCATCTTTTGGAACGCCGACCGGGCGTTCGGCGCGCCTGCCGAAGCCATGCAGGAGGCTGCGCTCCTCCAGGCCGACGCCAAGACGCCCACCTATTTCAATTACCAGGGCATTCTGCGCGACCCCGAAGGTAACCTCATCAGCGGTGTACGCAAAATGACCTTCCGTATCTACAACAACGTGACCAACCCGCTGGCCCAGGCCGCCTGGGTGGAAGAGCACGCCGAAGTGACGGTGCGCGACGGGCACTTTAGTGTGCTGCTGGGCAATATCACCCCAATCCCGCCGGCCATGTTCCGCAGCCCTGACCGCTTTATCGGCATCACTGTGGACCCACACGACGAGATGGTGCCACGCCAGCGGTTTGCCAGCGTGCCCTATAGCCTGGCCAGCGAATATGCTCACGACGCCGCCACGGTCAACGGCCAACCGGCCGCCGCCTTTGCCACCGCGGGCCACACCCACAACTACTTGACCGCACCCAACACTGCCACACCGTGGGTTTCGGTCTCCGAAAGCGGCAATGTGGGGGTTGGTATCAATGCGCCTCAGGCCAATTTGCACGTTGTGGGGGTGGAAAACAACGGCGCCAACGCGGCGGTCAAGATCCAGAGCGGCGCACCCACCCTGTTGATGGACGGCGATGAGATCGACTCGACTGCCACAACCCTGCTGATCAACACCAACACCAATCGCAATGTCTCGCTGGCGGGAACCGGCAGAGTGGGCATTGGGACGGCCTCACCCGCGGGCAAGCTAGATGTCAATGGTGATGTCAAAGTAAAGGGCCAACCACTGGTGCGCATCGTGCGCTTTGCAAATATTGGCAATGACGCCAACTTCAATACAGGCGTCTCCGCCACCGATTACCACTGTGTGGCCTCGGGTTGGGCGGCCCGGTATGACATCCTAGAGAACGATGCGCAGATCAATACGCTGTGGACGTATGTCAACGGCAATACCTGGTGGTTGCGTGTCAACTTCCCAAGCCACAACACAAACGAAAACCCGGATGTGGACATCGTCTGCTTCCGCTCCGAGGTCTCTTCGTTCACCGGCAATCGCAGCCTGAACGACCCGAACTGACCGGCCTAACGGGTGATAAGGGGATGGTGAACCAATGAACTATCGAATGATACAACTCTTGCTGGCCTGTGCTCTGGTCGTGATGACCGCACTGCCGCAGCCGCCGCGAGTCTACGCCCAGGCGGGCTCCGATGGCAAGATGACCAATCCGGGCGGCGAGACGCTCATACCCGCTGGCGTGAGCGTCATCGGCGGCGCGCTGGCCGCCGGCGATGGTCACATTGCGCCCAGCATGTTTGCGCCAGCGGGCCTGGCCAATCAAGATTATCAGAAGGTCTACGACCAGGCCAAAGCGCTGCTTGATACCGGCGTGGCTTTCCGAACCGGCGAACTGCAACTGCCGCCCGCTTGCACCACGCCCGCCGAGTGCCAGCTAAACTATCAGGATTTCAACCAGGGCAAGCTTTTCTATGGCTTTTGCAGCGATTACGACCTGATCGATGAACGCGGCTTCTGCCCCGGCGATGACCCGTCGAGTTGGCCGCGGAGTTCCGACCAGATCCGCGCCCAACTGGTGCGGGCGCGCGCCCACTTTGGCTTTCTGGCGTTGGCAGAACCGGCCAGTGTGCAGGTGCGAATAAACGATCAGCTGACGCCGGTGCGCGAAGTGGGCCGCGCCGGCGTACTCACGGCGACGCGTGAGATCGCCAATATTCACCTGATCTTTGGCAATGAGTTTCTGGTCGATGCGCTGGACTACCGTTTTAGCGGCTCCGACCCGCGCGCCGACCAGATCATTGCCGAGGAGATCAACCAGCTCAAGCTGGCACTGCAACAGTTCGAGTTAGCCGTCGGCGTGCTGGCCCATGCCTTCAACGCCGACTTTGGCGGACCCAATGGCGGCTTTATCGGCGACTATTTTGGCGCCCGCGAGTTCGACCTCTTTGGTCTCGCCAGCGAACGGATGGTCGCCACCATCGCCGAGCTGGCCGACCGCTACCGCCAACTAGGGCAGGATGGCCGCGCCCTCGGACTCTACAGCGAAGCCTTTGCCAATCAATATGTCCAGGCCATGGCGCTCGCTACCAGCGCGGCCAAGCAGAACGCCGACTTTGCCGAGAACGGTGGTTGGGAGATCATGACCAACCTCGAAGGGCTACGCGCTCGCGCCCAGGCGATCCACGACGGCATCAACGCCTTTGGCTTTGTGGATGGCTATGTGCCGCTCCAGACCTACGACGAACTGCGCACGCTGGTCCGCAATGATTTCCTGCGTGACGCCACCGAGGACGAAGCCACCGCGGCCAACGCCCAGCGCGAATTTGACCACAACCGCACCGCACTCGGTCAGGAACTGCAAAACCTGCGCCTGACCTATGACACCCGCCTGTTAGAAATCTGTGGCCCCAGCCAGGATGACTACGCCACCTGCGAGGGCGAGGGTGGGCTGATGCGGCAGAACTACTTTAACATGGTCGCTGCGTCGGAGCGGTTGCGCCAGGTCAAGCAACAGCAGATCAACGTCCAGAAACAGATCGAGATCGAACAGGCGCGCGCCGGCAAGGTGATTCAGTTGACGTTGAAGAATGGCGACACCATCGCAGCAACCGAAATGGCGAGGGGTATGATCAACGCGGTGCGCACCACCGAGATGGTGGTGGAAGCGTCGACCCATGACTGGTACGCCGGCGCCGAGGTCCGTGAGACGGCGAAGTTTAGTATCAAACCGTGGGAATGGGGGCTGCAAGTGGAGGTGATCGGCACACAAGGGTATCGCTATTCACGCTCGACAACCTCTTCTACCTCGACCGTCTGGGACCCTGACCAGATCGAACTGGCCAAACTCAATAGCGCTCAGGCGGTGCAACAGGCGATCACCGAGGCGGAGATCACCGGCGCCAACAGTGCGGCCACTATCCGCACGATTGCCCTCCAGCTTTCGGAACTCGTGATTCAGGAGCAGATCCAGTATGCTGAGCTCAACCGGATCGCAGCCGAGCACAACGACCTGGTCAATCAGTACCATCACTGGCTGAATCTGCGGCAGCAGGCACAGGCCAACCAGTTGGACAGCTATCTGAACAACCCGGCCTACCGCATTCTGCGCGACCAGACGACCGTGGAAGCAGCGCGCAGCATTGATGTCGCCGCCCAGTTCGCTTACCTGACGGCCAAGGCGCTGGAGTATGAATTCCTGGTGCGCTTCCCCAAGCTGGGCGACATCTACAAGGCGCGCACCGCCGATGATGTAGACAACTTCATGAACCAGTTGGAGGCCTTTCGCACCGCCATCGGCTCGCCTGGTGGACGCAATCGCTATCCCTACCGCATCTCGTTGGCCAAAGATATGCTCGGTCTCTCGGACGAGAATCTCGACCCGACCAGTGCGCTGTCCAGCACTGAGCGAGCGCGGATGCGGCTGGATGGCTTCCAGGCTGTGATCCAGCAGAATGTGATCACCGACACGAACACCGGCCAGGTGATCGCCATCGAGATCCCGTTCACGACATCGCTGGTCGATAACCACATCTTTTCGCCCAATATCTGGAACAACCGCATCGCGGGGGTGGGGCTGCCGGCAGATGTGCCCAATACGCAAGGGGTTTCAATCAATCTGCTCACCCGCCAATTTGGCGAGATCGGCACGCCGGAGGTGCAACTGACCCACAGCGGCCATGCCGCCTACCGGACGGTCAACGGCGCCATCGTGCAGTATGTGCCCGAAAACGCAAAGCTGGCGGGTTATGTAACGCCGCCTGGTTTCGAGAGCAAGTCGGCGACGGCTACGATCCTGGCCAGTGTCAACGGCAATGGCCGCGGCACGCCGAGCAGTGCGCTCTTCAACCGCAGCGTGGCGGCGTCCAATTGGTCCATTCGTATCGACCTACGCTCCCCCTTCAACGCCTCGCTCGACCTGAGCCAGTTGGAGGACATCGAGATTCAGTTAGATACGACCGGTATCGCCCTGGCCAACCGGGTCCAAGCCGCCGAGGTGGATGCGGCCCAGTTGCAGGCGGAGTTTGATGGAGAGTAACGTGACCATCGATTCACACGCGATCTTTAGCGCCGTCCGCAATCCGTTGCTTATCTGGTGTGCAGCGATTGTCCTAGCAACCCTGTCCGGCCAGCCCGGCGTGATCTGCATCACCCCGGCGGCGTGGCTGCTGGCGGCGCTGGCCGGGCGGCGGTGTGTCCTGGCATCGCACACCGGCTCTCTCCCGCTTCGCATTGGCGAGGCGGCACTGGCCGGAGCGCTGCTGGGGCTGGCGCAGGCCGTGCTCTTTGTTGTGGTGATCGTGCTGTGGGTCGATCTGGCGCCGGAGGAAGTGGGGCACATCTACCAGTTGGCGGGATTGCTCATCGGCATAGGGATACCTGTCTGCGCCATGCTCGCTGCCGCCGTAGGGTTGCTCCAGCAGCGGCAGTTGAACAGTTGATAGGGCGATTTGCCAGGCCGCCTGTTCAGATTTTACCCCTTCCCTCACCAGCCTGGAGAGGGTGAGAGAAGGACACATTGCAGGAGCTAAATAGGAGACGTTTCAAATGAAGATACAGAAATTGATACCTGCCAGACCATTCCTACCTGGCCCACAAGGGGCGACTTGCTCGATACGGTATCCCGCCCTCTTGTTGACCTTGTTTTTAACCGTCCTGATCCCTGCCGTGGCCTTCGCCCAGGGTAAATCGGGCGTCACGCCGCAGGTGATCTCGCTGCCTTCGGGGCCGGGGTCGCTGGAAGGGTTGGGTGAGACCTTTGAGCCAAACTTGAGCACCGGCACATCAAGTTATCCGGTCAAGTTCACCGCTGCGCCGGGCCGCCTGGGCTTTCAACCGCAAATTTCGCTCAATTACGACGGCGGCAACGCCAATGGCCCGTGGGGCATGGGCTGGAAACTGAGCGTTCCCTCTATCCAGCGCCGTACAGAGGACGGGCTGCCCAGTTACGACGACAGCCAGGACCAGTTCATCTACAGCAGTGGCGAGAAGCTGGTGCCCCTCTCCAACGGGACGTATCGCTTCGAGAACGAGAGCAGCTTTATGCGCTTCCGGCGCA
>QEUW01000443.1 GCA_003577005.1 Chloroflexota bacterium
GAGCACACCAGTGGCGACCAATTGGGCAATCGATTTCCCCTGGCGAAAAGGTGGCGATGCTTCAAGGATAGGGCCGCGCACCAGAAACTGGGGTTGCCCGAGCGCGGACCAAAGCTGGCGGCGCAGCTCTTCATCGCTAAAGAAGTAAATTGTGCGGAGATAGCGGACATAGTCATCATTCATCTGTTGGGTGGCTGCCAGTGGATCGAGCAGGTACGGCATGGGTCGATTGCTCCTTTGGGTCTATCCGAATCACTCTGCGACCAACTCTATTCGTAGGTATGCTTGTTGGGACTCGCAACCGTTATTCGGTTGGATTCTTATCGCCAGATGTTATCGGGTTGGGTGACTGAAAACGTTGGTTCGAATGTCTGTATCAGAGCGCCATCTCCGGTGAGGGCGATGGCAGAATGAATGCCGCCGTGGATCCGGCTGTTATGTTCGTAATAGAGCGATTCCTGGCGAGCGGTGGCCCACATCTGGCACTTGGCACAACGATAGATCGTCGAGGCGCCGTCAAAGGTGACCCGGTGGTTGGCCATGTCCAGGATGACCCGTTCTGCCGCGGGGGCGCCGGCTCGCAAAGTAAGGTGGAGACGAGCCCCGCTGGATAACTGTGACAGTGACAGATAGGTGGAAAATATTTCAGCGCTACTTTGGATCTGTTCGAGCCGACCCCAGCCGGCTTGACAGTGGACCCAGTGGCCGGTTCGGATGAAGTGCTGGGCGATGGCCGCTGGATGAGTGTACTCGAGTGCGCCAAGCAACCGGTCAAGAACCGGCGAGGGCGGTTGCAACGCCAGTTGGTGGAGGGCGAAGCGTAGATTTGTCTGTAGGATGGAGATGGCCTTGGATAGATCGATCTCGGTGGCTCCCAGCAGTTTGACGACCGCGGTGACTCCAAGCGGCAGCGAGAGATGCGTTGCGCAGCAAGCCGCGGATCAGCCCGCTGATCTGGTGGGTCTGCTCTTCGGTTAGGTTTAGTTCTCCGATCAGTTGCACAGCGGCGAAGCGAGGACGAAGATAGTGCTCCCATTCAGATAAAGTAGTCGGGGTTTTCACGGGCACATTCCGAATTGGTAAACCTTTGGTAAGTTCACAACAGGCATGAGACCACTATATGTATTTCTCTGATCAACTATTCCAGTTACTGGCCAGCCGCTCGGCCTGTTGGAGGACGGTCTGGGTGGCGGCCTCTTGCAAGTCGGGTGGGTAGCCGTATTGGCGGAGGATGCGTTTGATGATGACGCGCATTTTGGCGCGGACGCTTTCTTTGATGGCCCAGTCGATGGTGGCGTTGCTGCGGACGGATTTGTAGAGTTCGTGGGCGATGAAGGCGAGTTGTTTGTCGCCCAAGACTTCGACGGCGCTGCGGTTGTCGGCGAGGGCGTCGTAGAAGGCGAGTTCGTCCTCGGAAAGACCGTGTTGTTCGCCGCGCTCGTTGGCTTTGCGCATTTCGGTGGCCAGGGTGATGAGTTCTTCGATGACCTCGGCGGTCTCGAGAGCGCGGTTCTGGTAGCGGCGAATGGCGGCTTCGAGTAGTTCAGTAAAGGAACGAGCCTGGACGATGTTTTTCTGGCTACGGTTCTTGATCTCATTGGCGAGCAGCTTCTGGAGCAGCTCGACGGCGAGGTTGCGTTGGGGCAGGCCGCGCACTTCGGCTAAGAAACGATCATCGAGGATGGAGATGTCTGGCTTTTTGAGACCCGCGGCAGAAAAGATGTCGATGACGGCTTCGGAGGCGATGGCCTGAGAGACAAGCTGGCGGATGGCGTGGTCGATCTCTTCAGGGGTCTTGATGGTGTCGGGCGTGTTCTTGGCCAGGACCGAACGGACGGCCTGGAAGAAGGCCACGTCGTCGCGAATGCGGAGCGCCTCGTCTTGGGGCACGGCCAGGGCAAAGGCCTGTGTGAGGGCAGTGACGGCCTGGAGGAGGCGTGGCTTGCCTTCAGGTTGTTGCAAGATGTGCTCTTGGGCGGCGGGCAAAATGCTGAGTCGCTGCTGTGGCGCGCCGGCTGTCCAGAGACGCCAGTCGAAGCCGAAGAAGAGGCCCCGACAGACTTCGTATTTCTCCAGCATGACAGCAACAGCCTGGTTTTGGTCAATTGCAGTCTCGCCGGCGCCACCGCTCTCGGTGTAGGTGGCTAACGCCTGGCTTAGCTCGTAGGCCAGACCCAGATAATCGACCACCAGCCCGCCGGGCTTGTCCTTGAAGACTCGATTGACGCGGGCAATGGCCTGCATGAGGCCGTGACTGCGCATGGGTTTATCGATATACATCGTATGGAGCGATGGGGCATCAAAACCGGTGAGCCACATGTCGCGCACAATGACAATCTTGAAGGGGTCGGCGGGGTCTTTGAAGCGTTGGGCCAGCAATTCGCGCCGGGCCTTGTTACGGATGTGTGGCTGCCACTCCAGCGGGTCCGCTGCCGCACCCGTCATGACAATCTTGATCAGCCCCTTGTCGTCATCCTCATGATGCCAGTCTGGGCGGAGGGCAACGATGGCGTGATAAAGGTCCACGCAAATGCGCCGGCTCATGCAGACGATCATGGCCTTGCCATCCATCGCTTCCAGACGGCGCTCGAAGTGGCTGACGATGTCCTGGGCAATCTGTTCGAGGCGTCTTTGGGCGCCCACCAGGGATTCCAACTGCGCCCAGCGGGTCTTGAGCTGTTCCTTGCGCTCTACTTCCTCGCCTTCGGTGACCTCCTCAAAGCCACTATCGAGGTTGGGGCGTTCGCGTTCGTCAAGCGCCAGCCTGGCCAGGCGGCTTTCGTAGTAGATGGGGACGGTGCTCCCGTCGAGGACGGCGCGCTGGATGTCGTAGATGCTGATGTAGTCGCCAAAGACGGCGCGTGTATTCTTGTCGGTCAGCTCAATCGGTGTGCCGGTGAAGCCGATGTAGGAGGCGTTGGGGAGCGCATCGTGCATGTGACGGGCGAAGCCGTCGATAAAGTCGTATTGGCTGCGATGGGCTTCGTCGGCGATGACCACGATGTTGCGGCGTGTGGAGAGAAGCGGGTAGGTGTCGCCCTTTTCTTCGGGAAAGAATTTTTGGATGGTGGTGAAAATGACGCCGCCGGCGTCGACGCGCAATTTCTCGCGCAAGTCGGCGCGGCTTTCGGCCTGAACCGGCGGCTGGCGCAGCAGCTCGTGGCAGCGGGCAAAGGTGCCAAAGAGTTGTTGATCCAGGTCGTTGCGGTCGGTGAGGACGACCAGGGTTGGATTCTGCATGGCCGGCTCCAAGATGACGCGACCGGCGTAGAAGGCCATGGTGAGGCTTTTGCCGGAGCCTTGGGTGTGCCACACCACCCCCACGCGCCGGTCACCCGCTTCGCCCACCGGCTGGGGGCCGGCAAAATAGACCCCCGGCGTTTCGCCCAACTGCCGGCCGAGAGCGCCCGGCAGGCTGGCGCGCAGCGTCTCAGACAAGGCTACATTGACGGCGTGGAATTGATGATAGGCGGCCAGCTTTTTGAGCAGGACACCGCCGCCGGTGTCCTCAAAGACGATGAAGTGGCGGACCAGGCTGAGCAAGCGTTGCTTCTCAAAGACGCCTTTGATAAGCACCTCCAGCTCGGAAAGGTGGTTTGGCGCCAATGCTTCACCCTCGATGGTGCGCCAGGGCATGAAGCGTTCTTTGTCGGCGCTGAGGGCGCCGATGCGTGCTTGAACGCCATCCGAGATGACCATGAGCGCGTTGTAGGCAAAGAGATTCGTGATCTGTTGCTTGTAGGTTTGAAGCTGGGCAAACGCACTCCAGATGGTCACGTTTTCGTCGGCGGCGTTTTTGAGCTCGAGGACGGCAAGGGGCAGGCCGTTGACAAAGATCACCACATCGGGCCGGCGGTGGTGCTGGCCCTCGACCACGGTAAACTGGTTGACGGCGAGCCAGTCGTTGTTGTCTGGGTTCTGATAGTCGAGCACCTGGACCTGGGCGCCGGCGATGGAGCCATCCGGGCGTTGGTATTCGACGGTGACGCCATCGACCAGCAGGCGGTGGATGTAGTGATTATTGGTGAGCAGAGAGGGCCGGTCGGGCCGCGTGAGCTTGCGCACGGCCTCGTCGAGCGCGGCGGGCGCTACTTCCGGGTTGAGGCGTGTGAGCGCCTGGCGGAGGCGCCCGATGAGCAGCACCTGCCCATAGTCGCTGCGTTCGGCAAAGGGTTCGTCGGGGGCGATGGTGGGGCCGGCGAGCACGGCGTAGCCCAGCCCGGCAAACCAGGCCAGGGCGGCTTCTTCGACGATTGATTCGGTGAAGGCGGGGGACATGGGATTCTCCTTCGCAACCGAGCCTGGTCAAATCCAGGCAGGTAGCTTATAGAATTTTATCCAGATAGACCAAGAGACGCCTAGCTCTATGCTGATAGGTACCCGACTAAGCAACAAGTGGCCTACAATATCTATAGAAATGTGATAGTCATTTCTAAGCAAGACTTGCCGTTTGTTGAAATACTGTAATCCGGTCAATATTCTGATCAAGTTCGTTCAGCTCAAGTGTGCCAATATCACTCTGCAATAACCGATAAACATATACAGGTGCGTCTGCACGAACAAAAAATTGTTCCCTATTGGCATATTGGAACCAGTGTACCGTTTCGCTTTCTGTCCATCGCCGATCATCGAATGATCCTGCTAGGGGATACATTCCTGTGATATTGCGGAATACGAGTTGTGGGAGTTCTTGCTCCGTATACTTCGCTGTACAAAAGAGTTCACGAAATGGTTTCATGTAGGGTACGATCTGCTCAAGTTTGTGATGCCCTAATTTTTGCAGCGCTGCCACATGGTCCACACTGACTAATGCAGCTCCGTACTCAGTACGCCTAAATACACGTCGCCCGCTCAATCGGGCGAGCATTTTGTTATCCGCACTAAGCCAGTTGGTATAAAGACAATAGGCTGGCAGCATACGATTGTTAAAGGCATCTTGTTCTAATCGCTTACACTGGGATGGACCACCCTTCGGGTTGTAGTGCAGGTGTTCAAAATGGTTTGTCGACAATTTGATCACTTTGGCCTGAACGCGAATACCTAACCATTGAGCACTTGGCCCAGTAAACCACCATTCCCAGTCGCCGCCGCTGGTGGCTTCTTCACGTTTGGTGAATGTCTTAATTTTCAAAGGGTGTGGCGCCCATCGTCTGAGATTCATGAGGAAAAAGTCTGTGATTGACTCTTCGCCAAGTTGCATATCCAGCGTTCGGGCATCACGGAGGCTATTCCAGATCCACCTTGAGCTTTTGAGGGCCGCTGTACAGAGAGTGTAGCGCATCAGGTCGTCCTCCTTTGGAAGCAGGTGTAGCCGTCCTGTTACTGATTGGTATGGCTTGAAACTTGGGAACAACCCATTAGTTGGAGTAGAGAAAGGCGGAACGAATTTCAGCCACATCGAGCGGGTATTTACCGGCGTTGGTGCGCGAGTAGAAGCGATCATCGAGTTTGCTTCGATGGGGTGCGTGCCAACTTTGTGGAACACGCAGCAGTAAGACCGGGCCGGTTGGCCAACCGGCGATAGTTCGGATTTGCAGGCTGGACAGCCGGGGTTCGCAGGTGTCGCGTAATAGACTCTCCAGGCGCAGGATCTCAGCGTCGATGTTGATATTGGGTAGGCCGGTTATCGACTGGGGCGTACCAGTTGGTCGCCCCACTGCATCACGGATTTCTCGAATGCCAAAGAGAAGATCGCCGCCGCCAGCATTGGCGAACGAAAGCACATCAGCGACGAATTCCTTTTTCTCTTCGCGCGATTGACCCGGAAGGGACTCTTTGTATTCTAGTGTTTTGCTTTCACTAACCATATGCTCAATTAAGGCTTCGATATCGGCTTGGGTGATTTCGGCCAACGGTTTAGGAATCAAGTGTTATCCTCCACAAGTCTTTTGGCCTCTGAGACGCTCAACTCGCCCGTGAACAACTTCGGCAGCAGCGCATCGCGCAGAGCGGCAAGGTTCAGAGAAGCCAGGCTTCTGCCAGAAGCCTGGCTTCTTGTTGTTGTCCTCATCGCATCTCCTCCCGCTCTAGCGCCTCATGCAGC
>QEUW01000444.1 GCA_003577005.1 Chloroflexota bacterium
GTCTCCGGCCAGACGATGAAGGCGGGCAGGCGACCGCTGCCAAAATGACCGGCGACCCGTTCGGGCGGCATGGCAACGTTGGCGCCCCCCGAATAGACAAAGCGGTCCAGGTCGTTGTCCGAGACGTTGACAGAACCGACGATACCGGAGAGTCGATCTCCCAAAGCATCACTGTTTGGCAAGGGGCAGTTTCTCCTTCTTTCTCAGCGGTTGCCGGGCCTTTAGTCGGGCAACCGTTCAATGTGACGGCGGGTCTGCTCCACATCTTCACGAATTTGCACAAAGTGGTCGGCCATTGCCTGCACCGCCTGCTCGGCGTCGCCTGCTGCCACCGCCCGGTAGATCTTGCGATGGTGGTTCTGTGCCCGCTCTGTGCCGTTGGCTACGGCCAGAATCATATAACGCCGGGTCTCGTCCATCAGGCTGATGGTAGACTCGAAGAAGGTCTCCAACATAGGGTTTTGCACCGAGCGCGCCAGCACGGCATGAAATTCACGGTCAGCGTCGATAAAGGCTACGGGCTGATCCAGCGTTTCTTCCATCTCGTCGAGGTATTGTTTTAGCCGGGCCAGGTGAGGCGCCTCAGCGCGTTGGGCGGCCAGTCGGGCAATCGTGAGTTCCAACATCTCGCGCGTTTCCAGCAGATGGACGATGGTTCCCTGTTGAAACCCCATGCGCAGACGGAGCGCACCGGTGATCACCGTATTGGCGGGGCTGGTGAGAAAGATACCCTTGCCGGGGCGCACTTGCAGCAGCCCGCGCGTTTGCAGCACCTTAATCCCTTCGCGTACGGCATTACGGCTGACGCCCAGGATCCTCGCCAGTTCTCTCTCCGAGGGTAGTTTTACACCCGACTGCACCTTACCGCTCAGCGCCACCTCTTCCAGTTGCCGCACAACGTCGCTATAGATCGTGACACCGGGGTCTGCACTCCTCAGTAAGGTTTCAATCTCTTGTGGTTGCACCTCTTTGGTGCCTGCCATGATGTCCTTTCTAATACGAAATCCGGTTGTGTACTGGGCGAATATCCAGGCGAGTAGCCCAGATATATACGTCCAGTGAACAGAGGGATTCGGTATAAGGTATATCGCTCACAGTGATCCAAAGATTGCACAGATAAAGCGCCAAAAATCTGCGAAATCTGGGGATGAAAAAACGGTTTGGTCTCTCAAATGGCCTGCGTCAGACCAGACGGGCCGTAACACCCCCATCGATAAAGAGTGTTGTGCCAGTCACAAAGCCCGCTTCGTCCGAGGCCAGATAGAGCGCGCCATAGGCGATATCTTCGGGCCGGCCCAGCCGGCCGATTGGATGATACGCCGTAATCGTCTGGCGGGCTGCTGCGGGGTCGGGTGTTCCCTGCAAATAGCGTTCCCACATGGAGGTTTGGATCACACCGGGGCAAATACAGTTGACTCGCACATTGTGCGGGCCGTAGTCGAGCGCCATGCTGCGCGTCATCGCGACGACACCTCCTTTCGCCGCAGCGTAGGGGGTAGCGTTGTTGACCGTAGCATGGGCATGAAATGAGGAGATGTTGACCACCGCACCACCGCCCGCCGCTACCAGATGGGGCAGGGCATATTTGGCGCAAAGCCAGACACCCCGCAAGTTTACCGCTAGACTCTGCTCCCATTCGGCCAACGTCGTCGCCACTGCCGAGCGATACATCTCGATGCCGGCGTTGTTGACCAGGATATGCACCGCGCCAAAGTGTGCCACTGCCTGCTCGACCATCCGCCGGACAGCATCTTCGTCAGCCACATCTGTCTGTACGAATAAGGCCCGCCGTCCCTCTACCTGCAAAGCTTCGGCGGCTGCCCGGCCGCTGCCAGCATCGATCTCGGCGATGACAACAGCGGCGCCCATTTTGCAAAACAACTCCGCGACGGCGCGGCCAATGCCTGTCCCTGCGCCGGAAATGATGGCTACTTTGTTTGATAGATCTGTCACCCCTATCCTCCTCTTTGTGCCATCTCATTGCACGCTGCGGATTCTTTTGTCGGCCTTAATCGGCCGGTACGAGTGTGATCTTCACTCCGTCGCGGGCGACCGCTTTGGCCAGGGCGCTCTCCCATTCAGTGATCGGGAACGTGTGTGTGACCAGTGGGGCTGTCTGCACCTGTCCTGTGCGCAACAGCGTCAAAGCGCGCTGCCAAGCGCTGCGCTTCTGGCTGGCTGAACCTTGAAGCTGGACTTCCTTTTGCCAGAGGATGTCAAACGGCATAGTGATCGTCCGGCCAAAGATGCCCATCTGGGTGTATTTGCCCCGCTTGCGCACTACGCCGAGACCCATACGGGCCGCGGTTTCTGCGCCCGAGCACTCGATCACGACATCTGCACCCAGGCCGTCGCTCAATTCCAAAACCTGCGCTGCGACATCGTCCGCATCGGCCCGCACGGCCCAATCGACCCCCAGAGAGCTTGCCAGCGCCAGCCGTTTCTCGTCGCCGGCTGTCCCCACCACCATCACCCGGCCTCCTTCGGCTTTGGCCACCTGTGCGGTCAGCAGCCCAATGGTGCCGGGGCCGAAGACGACGACCAGATCGCCGGCGCTGATGCCTGTCTGTTCACTCACGGCATGGACAGCACAGGAGAGTGGCTCGGTCAAGGCGCCGGCGGCGAAGTCCACGCCAGCAGGCAAGGGATAGAGCCGTTCCCGCGGCACTCGCACATAGCGCGTAAATGCGCCGTCTACATGGTAACCCAGCACCTGGCGCTGCGAACACAGATTGTAATTCCCGCTTTGACAGTAGAGACAGTGGCCGCAGACGCTGTACGAAGTTTCCGCGGTGACGCGCACACCGGGGCCAATGTCATGGACACCTGCCCCCAGTTCGGCCACTACACCAGAGAACTCATGGCCGATGATGACGGGTGGGCGGAGCCAATCGTTGAACTCGCCCTGGGCGATGTGGATATCGCTCCCGCAGATACCCGCCACCTGCACCTCGACCAGCACTTCACCCGGCTTGGGTGATGGCTCTGGCCGTTCCTGGATCTCGGTGTTTCCCGCGCCTGCTTGCGTTTTGACGACTGCTTTCATATGCCCTTTCATCGCTGCTGCACAGGAGTGAAACGCCTGCTGGCCATCATGCTGCAACAAGTCGCTTGCTGGCCTCGCCCGTTTGTTCAGGTGACAAAGGCTCCTCGAACAACGGAGGTCACCCTGGTCGGGCCGATCATCTTACGAAATCCGTTTGTTCACTTTAGGGATGCGTCAGAGTAAAACGACGGCACATCGCTAATGAACAGAGGATTCAGTATAAGTGTTAAAAGCAAACCGGAGTTTTGAATTGATAGGACTGGTAGTACCAGTATGACCTATCTTATCATAGCTCAAGTTATCTGTCAACCACTTTTAGAGTTCAACATAGGGCTCCTCAAAGTGTGTCCAAGAACCTCGGCTTGATAGCGAGAGACGGCTCTCTCAAGGCAGTTTACAGCCGTAGCTTTCTCTGAATATCGGTAGTTCTCACCTGTGTGCTCGACTTTTGAGAAACCGTGGCGTTCAAGAATTCTCATAGAGAAATCAGGTGCGGATTTTTGTTTGATTTGCCCATCAGCAACGCCAGCTGACGCCCAGCCACTGGGCGTTACGAAAGCTGGTCAGATGCGACTCAGTTGTGGTGGGAAGTTTTGGAGCCGAACACATAAACGCGTTGGCTGTATGGATTCTACACGGAGCGTGGAAAAAATTGCCGGCTGGTCTAAAAAACGCACTGCCGCGGACACTCAGCCCGCAAGAGCCGGCGAACTTGCCCCTACCGATTGCCGCAACGTCAGGCAGCCGAAGGTTGCCAGCGTTCGATGGCCCACTGCCTCCGGGTCGGGCATCGAAATGTGCGACGCAGTGGGATCGACGACCATACCTTCATCAGCTGTCAACCGTGCCAGGAGATGCCCAACGGAGTGGCGCGTCTCTTGCTCACTTTCGCCTCGAAGAGGCGCATGGCGAGACGCAGCGCGGGTTCGCTAACCTGGATGAGTTGGTCACATTTTTGCAAGCGATCACCGATCAGACGGTTACAGATCGAGATCGACACAAGGAGATCACTCTTTTTCGCTGCCGTCACCGAGGCCAGCTCCGTTGGTGCTTGGCTCCAGCTCCGTAGCATCCATAAATTGGCGGGCGTAGAGCATGGCGTAAAGCCCGCGCTGGGCCAGCAATTCCTCATGGCGCCCCCGTTCGATGATGCGGCCTTCTTGCAGGACACAGATCAGGTCGGCGTTGCGGATGGTGCTCAGCCGGTGCGCGATCACGACCGACGTGCGCCCTTCGAGTAGCCGCTCCAATGCCTCCTGGATCAGCGCTTCGGTGACGGTGTCCACGCTGGCCGTGGCCTCGTCGAGGATGAGGATGCGTGGGTCGGCCAGCACCGCGCGGGCGATACAGATAAGCTGCCGCTGCCCCACCGACAGGTTGGCGCCCCCTTCGAGGATGACCGTGTCGTAGCCATCGGGTTGGGCGAGGATGAACTCATGGGCATTGGATGAACGCGCAGCCTCCTCCACTTCTTCGTCGCTGGCATCGAGCCGGCCAAAACGGATGTTGTCGCGGATCGTGCCAGAGAAGAGGAACGGATCCTGCGGCACCAGCCCCATCTGCCGGCGCAACGATTGCTGTGTCACCGTGCGTACATCGGTGCCGTCGATGAGCACCTCGCCATCGCTCACATCGTAGAAGCGTGCGATCAGGTTGGCGATGGAGGTCTTCCCCGCGCCCGTCGGCCCCACCAGCGCCACCGTCTGACCGGTCTCAATGACCAGGTTGATGTCGCGTAGAACCGGCGCATCGTTGCGGTAGAAAAAGTCCACGTCCCGCAGTTCGACGCGCCCTGCAATCGGCGGCATCTCGGCGCCATCTTCTGGGTCGGCCACCGTGGGTTCGGTGTCGAGCAGGCCGAGGACACGCTCGCCGCCGGCCATAGCTGATTGCAGCGTGGTGTACAACTGGCTCAGTTCGTTGATGGGTTGGAAGAAACGAGTGACGTAGGCAAGAAAGGCCACCAACACCCCAATCGTCACCTCGCCGCCCAACACGGCCAGCCCGCCAAACCAGAGGACGACCGCCGTGGCAACCGCGCCGAGAAACTCCATAGAGGGCAGAAAGAGGAACGAGAGCGACATAGCCGTCACCTGCGCATCGCGGTTGGCGCGGTTGACCTCGTCAAACCGCTCCTGCGTCGCCTCTTCTTGCGCAAAGGCCTGGATCACCTTCATGCCGGCGATGTTTTCGGCCAGATCGCCCACTACGGTGGCCACCCTGGCGCGCGTGTCTCGAAAGGCAACGCGGGCATACCGGGCAAAGACCTGTGTCACGACAACCATGACCGGCATGACGACAAAGGTGAGCAGTGCCAGCTTAGGGCTCATCGAGACCATCACCACCACAATGCCCAAGAGCAAGAGCGTGTCACCGACCAGTGTCAAGAGCCCCTGGGAGAGCAACTCGTTGATCACGCCCACGTCGTTGATCACGCGCGAGACGGTCACGCCGATGATGTGGTTGTCATGGTAGCTCAGCGGCAGCCGTTGCAGGTGGTTGAAAAGCCGCTGCCGCAGCGTGGCCAGAATCCGCTGCCCGACCCACGAGAGTTGATAGCGCTGGCCGGCAGTAGCCCCAAATGTCCCCAAATACGCCACAGCGATGAGCAGCGCGATCACGTGCAGACCACTGGCGTCACCTTGGACAATGTAGGTGTCGATAGCAACCTTGGTCAGGTACGGGATGAGCAGCGTGAGCGCCGTGGCGACCAGCATCAGAACAAAGGCCAGCACCATGCGCCGCCAGTGTGGACGGACAAAGCCCAGCAGGCGGCGGGCCACGTGCGGGTCAAAGGCCGCTCCCTCGTCATCTCTGGAATACGATGCCAACATGCCGCGCGGGCCCATGCCGCCGCCAATGGAAAAACTCATGATCGCTGCATCCTTCGCTGTGGTAGACTGCCCGGTGGTCTGACAGACCTGATCGGGAACAATCTAAGTTGGGGAGCTTTAAGCATTCAACCGGATTCGGTATAA
>QEUW01000445.1 GCA_003577005.1 Chloroflexota bacterium
GGGGCAGAACCTAGCCCTTATCTAATGGACGGTTTTGATGTAGAACATTCAGGTTTTGCGGGTATTGGGGTGCTGCTCTACGGAGGCGATCCGGTTGCTACCCAGGAATGGCTCAGCGGTCTCCAGCGGCACGCGTACGCCGGAGCGCCTGTCTCTGCCAGCGAGGAGACGTATCCGGTTGTCATGTACACCTCGGTTACCCCCGTCGAGCAAAGCTTGCAGTTCGAGGCGCTGGCGAGTCACGGATATATTGTCGTAGATGTGGTCGCCATTACGGGACTTGCGGCTGCGGATCGGGAAAATTACATTCAGATTGGTGACGTCCGGGTATCTTTTTGGGATGAGTATTTTGGTGTACTCCTCGCTGATCTTCTCTTCGTTCTGGATCAGTTGGAAGCCATTGATACGGGCAGCATCAACAGCGTGTTCTCCGGAAAGCTCAACCTGGATCACATCGGCGTGGTTGGCCACTCCATCGGCGGCGCGGTGGTTATGGACGCAGCCAGTCAGGATCATCGCATCAAAGCTGGCATCACGCATGATTTCGAGTCCAGCACCGTCCCACCACAACCCTTCATGTTCATGCGCGCCACAGGCTGCCAGCGTTATGATGCCACAGGCCCGGGTTATGCGGTGCATATCGCGGGGTTTAGACATGGGAACTATGGTGATGCGGCGGTATGGTCTCGCCCGGCAAGTTCCGGTCAAGGCAGGTTTGGCTCAATCGACGGCGTGCGCGGACTGACTATCCTCGACGCTTATATCGTGGCCTTCTTTGACCGGTATCTCAAAGGCGAAGAGCAGCCGCTGCTCCAGGGCCCTTCCGCAGACTATCCTGAGGTTGAGATGCAGGCCAACGATGTCGTCACAGGCGTTCAAAGGCAGCCTCAGGTCATAACCTCGCCCAATGGCGAGGCCATCGTGTTGGATGATTTTGAATCCGGCACGCTGGCGAACTGGACTTCTGGTTGCAAGGGCTACGGGAGTTGGTATGTTTATACCAATGGTTCAACACCACCCAATCCGGACGGAACCGGGACAGCCCCTAATCCCGTGTTTGCGGTGCCGGACCCGCCGCAGGGCAATTGGGCCGCCGTGACGGATATGAATGGTCCCGGAAACCTGATCCTTTATCGGGACCTGCAGCTCGACGGTTCGTATTGGCTGCACATGACCATCTTTTATAAAAACATGGCTCGCATATTCTCCATCCCGGATACCTTGGAATGGGAAGGCGATAGAAATCAACAGTATCGCATTGATCTCCTCGACCCATCAGCACCGGTTGATTCGCTGGCAGAAGGGGATGTACTGGCGACGGTTTTCCGTACATCACCCGGTGATCCGGCCAGCCTGGATCCCACTGCGGTCACGTTTGACCTGTCTCCCTGGGTCGGAAAGATCGTGCGCTTGCGTTTCGCCAATGTTAATAACCAGAACGCTATGTTTGCCGGAGTCGATGATATTCGTCTTGAACCTGTATCACCCAGCAATTGATCTGTGAGCAGAAATTGCCTCTGACTGAGAGTCTAAATCCCGACTCTCAGTCACCGGTGGTTTGGTCAAGCAGCACGATACATGCTCGAACAGCTCCGCCAGCATCTGGCGGCGTACCTCGGCACACCCCTGGCCGCGATGCTGGCGCAGACTGTAGATGGGATGCACCTCATTCGCCAGCACAAAGAAGATAGGTAGGCCGATGCTGGCGGGAATACTCTGCTCCAGGGTGCGGGAGCCAGTGTGGACACGCTCAGCTTCGATCAGACTGCCCTGTGGGGGCCAAAAGTCGATCAGCCGCCAATTCTTCCCTCAAGCAGCTCGTCGATAGTCGTGATGAAGCCCGCCAAGGACCGGATATCCAACGATCCGTGATGACGACTCCATGTCTGCAATCAGCATGCCTTCTGGTGGATCAGGAATACGTTGACCAATTCCTTGATGAGGTCGCGCACAAGTGAAATACGCGACATACTCGCCGATGACACGATGGAGATGTCGCTCACTCAAAATGAGGATATGATCCAAGCATTCGCGTCTCACACTGCCAATGAAGCATAGCCTTCGGTGTTCCCTTCGGTCATCGCAGATCGAATTGGCTTGGGGTGCTGCCACCGGTGTTTTGAGCACGTTAATCCGACTGTCTTCGGTTACTCGGGCAAGGCACTGCCCATACTTGTCGTCATTGTCTCGGATCAAAAAACGCGGTCCCTCCACATAGGGGTGGCTTCCCTGACCTGCTGCGCGCTCCACCCATCACTCGGTGAGCGTGTCACGCCATAATGCACAGCCTTGCGCGATCCCAACTCAGCAATGAAATACACAAACACCGTTCGGAAGAAGATGTCATACGTCTGCACAAAATCACACGCCCAGGTTTCACTCGCGTGATTCGCCAGGAATGTCGCCCATGTCTGGCTTCGTTTGAGCGGAGGTAACCCTTTTCTGGCCCGGCGCATGTACTTCCTAATCGTTTCCTTGCTCACCTTGATCCCCAGCTTGAGCAGCTCACCCTGAATCCGCTTGACACGCCAGGTTCGATTGTGGATCGCCATTTCTTCGATCAGCGCAATCGTTTCCGCCGGGATCGGAGGTCTCCCCTGCCTGCTCCGTGATTGTCGTCTCCAGAACAACTTGAAGCCCAACCGGTGCCACCCGATCAGTGTGTCCGGTTTCACGACGATCAAAGCTTCTCGCCAACCTTTGATCTGACTCGCCAATAGCACCAATACCTGCCGATCCCGCTGGGATACTGGCGGATGGCTCACCTGTCGTTCCAGGACGATCAACTGCTGGCGCAAGAACATGTTTTCCGCGATCAATTCACGTTTGCTTCGTTTTAGATCCGCAAGGGTTCCCATCACTTGTTTGCGTGTCGCTGGCTTGGTCCAGCGCTTGAACCGCGTCTCAAGCTAGGACACGCCTTGTTGCATGACCTTCTTTACCTTTCCGTCTATTGGGCTGATCATCAATTGCTGACTGACCTTTGAGGGGAGATGCTGCTCACTACAGCTTGATATTGCGAGGAATTCTACCCGATTTCAACGTGGATTGACTTTTCGGCCCCCACAGGCTCAGGGGGGTCGCGCTGCTGACACCCGCCTGCAAATGGGTCAACGGTCGCTACGCTCAAGCGTATCACGCTTTTATCCAACTCCCGGCCAATGCCGTGCTGCTTCACGCTCGCCGCACCGCAATTGAGCCAGTCTTTGACCTGATTGCCAAACTGCTCGGAGCGGATGACAACCACAAGCAATTCCCCATCTTCACTGATAGCTTCGACGATGACGCGCATCCACATCCCGTCGCCAGGGACGCGCCAGTCCAGAGCACGGAGTACTGTGCTCGTCTTTTTCTCAGCCATGCCTGCTTCCACCCTTCTGAACAGTCCACGGGAGGACCTGGGCTTGATCCGATTTAGTGGAGGGAAAACGGTGGGAGGATTACACTAAATCAGGGAGATGAGTCATGACCAAGACCTATACCGAAGAATTCAAGCGAGATGCCGTGCAACTGGTGGAAACCAGTGGCAAGCGCAAGACCCAGGTGGCGCGCGAGCTGGGGGTCAGCGAAACCGCTCTGGACCGGTGGATCAAGGACTATGGGGCGCATCCGGTGTCGTCGCTGGCAAGTAACGGGTCGACGGTGAAAGAGCTGGAAGCCGAAGTGAAGCGACTGCGGCGGGAGAATGAGGTCTTGCGGCAGGAGCGCGACATTTTAAAAAAGGCTATCAGCATTACCAGCCAGGATCGGAGGTGAGCTACCAGATGATCAACGATCACCAGGACCAGTATGCTGTCGAAACGATGTGTCGCGCGCTGGGAGTATCCGTGAGCGGGTACTATGCCTGGCGTACGCGAACGCCCAGCCAACACGCGCAGGACGATGCCCAACTGCTGGCTGATATCCGCACCATTCATCAGGCCAGCCGCGGATTGTATGGCAGTCCACGTATTCACGCTGCCCTTGAGCAAGCGGATATTCAGGTATCACGTAAGCGCGTGGCCCAACTGATGCGTGAGGCGGGCATCCATTCGCAGCGCCGTGGGCGTCGCCGTATCCGGACCACCGATAGCGATCATCAGCGCCCTGTTGCGCCCAATGTACTGGCGCGTGACTTCAGTGCTAACGCGCCCAACCAGAAGTGGGTGGGCGATATCCTGGGTATCTGGAGTGATGAGGGTTGGTTGTATGTGGCCGCGTTGTTGGATACCTTCTCGCGTCGGGTCGTGGGCCTGGCGATGAGTGCTTTGCGCGACGAACCGCTCGTAGAAGCAGCCTTGCGCATGGCGTTGAGCCAGCGCATGCCGGAGGGAGCGCTGATTCACCATACCGACCGCGGCAGCCAATACACAGCCGATGATTATCTGGCGCTTCTGAGGGCATATGAGGTCTGCGTGAGCATGAGTGGCAAGGGCGATCCTTACGATAACGCCATGGCCGAGAGTTTCTTCAGTACCTTGCGCGCTGAATGTGTCGAGCTGCAGCGCTTTGCCACGCGCCGGGAAGCACGACTGGCTGTCTTTGAGTACGTCATGGTATTCTACAATCGTCAGCGACTTCATTCAGCCTTGGGCTACTGCTCGCCGGTTGATTTTGAAGCCGCCCATTCACTCTGAAAGTCTCCTACAAAAAACCCTCCACCAAAGTGGATCAACCTCAATTTGCATATGAGTTACTATCTGTTGGATAGTGTCTCGAGGCAATTTGTTGTTTTCGAGAACAAAAAACAGTTGCTCACGATATTTCTCTAATAACTTCTTCCCGACTCCAACTGGGCTGATATCCATGGCTACCCCTGAATTTCCCGTTTCTCGAAGCGGTTGTATTTTTACTTAACCGAGGCGTGGTCATAAATGGTCAAGCGGAAAAAGTGAACGCAAAAGACACCGCGCCCAGGCATAGCCAAAGCGCGGCGGCCTCCGTAGTATTTCAGTTGCCACACATCCATACCGAGAGGCGACTGAATGCTACACCGGGAACCAGTACTTGTCACGTTGGTGAAACTGGTGGATCGGATACCCGTTTCGGGTGCGCCCTTGCCAGGTAAGCGTGGGCGTCCGAAAGTATATGCTGACCGCTTGATCGTGAAAGCGTTAATCATCATGGTGATCCGACGGTTGTACACCGCCTATAGCCTGTTGGCGTTTCTGGACCAAGACACCGACTTGACGCGGGACTTGCGGGCTGAATTGACGGATGACCAGGGGCGGTTTCCCTCGCGGCGCACCTGGGAACGACGGTTGCAAGCCCTGCCGGAGAGCTTGCCCGGTGTGATTGGGAGTCTGGGACGTCATCTGGTGGAGCTGCTCCACCCCTGGGCACAGGCCGGGCGAGCCGTCGCCGTGGACAGCACAGCCCTGCGGGCTAAAGGCAGGGTCTGGCACAAAAAGCATCGAGACGCCGGAATTGTGCCCCATTCGACGATTGATACCCAAGCCCAGTGGAGCAAGTCGGGCTATCATGGCTGGTGGTATGGGTGGAAAATTGCATCTGGCTTGTGCGGTTGCGTCGGTTTGGATCCCGTTGGCAGCAGAATTGACCCCGGCCAATACCGCCGATAATGAAGTCGCCCCTCGCTTGTTTCGCCAACTGCCTCCTGAGGTCCGTTTTGTGTTGGGGGATACCCATTACAACGACCCTGCCTTGCGTGCCGCCTGTGAACTGAGCGACCGGCTGTTGGTCGCCACACGACGCGGCAGGTATCCCCATCGTGGAGCAGGGGTTGATGTTCGTCGGGTGTTTCATCAGTTGCGCTCGCAAGCCATCGAACCCTTCAACGGGTTGTTCAAGAACGTCTTTGAATGGGGCGGGCAAGTCCCTGTCAAAGGCTTGAAGCGTACTCAGCTGATCGTGTTGAGCGCTATCGTTGTTTACCAACTGGTTTTGCTCTATCAGTTTGAGCGCCAGTTACCGTTAGGGCGTGGGGCCAAAGCGTTGCTCCGTGCCGCTTGACCATTTATGACCACGCCTC
>QEUW01000446.1 GCA_003577005.1 Chloroflexota bacterium
CTGGACATGAAAAGCGGTAGGCGTCCGGTAGCCGGCTTCGACGAAGAGTTGGCGCACATCGGCCAGCGGCATATCGCGCTCAAAGCGCATCTCCCAGAGTGTGCCGCCGGTGTAGTCGATGCTCAACGGCAGCGGTGTACCTCGTGTGGTCAGCGACCAGACCATAAAGATGATGGCCGGCAACGTCGCCAGCAGCGAAATCAAGAAAAAGAGGCCCCGCCGTTCAACGATCTTGAACATAACTTTGATGCCCTTCTCACTAGCCAACGCTCAATAACCCAACAGCGTACGCATTTCAGCCGCCGTACGGCCCGACCCACTAAAGACCGCCCGCATCAGCGCACGGGTCACCACAACAGCAGAGGCCATCGAAAGTAGCACACCGATGGCGAGGGTAATGGCAAAGCCACGGACGATACTAGCGCCAAACGTATTGCCAAACCAGAAAAGTACGGCACAGGTGATCAGCGTCGAAAGATTGCTATCACGGATGGCCAGCCAGGCGCGGCTAAAGCCCGTCTCGACCGCCAATCGCAACGAACGACCATGACGAAGTTCTTCTTTCATCCGCTCAAAGATGAGAATGTTGGCATCGACGGCCATGCCGATGGAGAGAATAAAACCGGCAATACCGGCCAATGTCAACGTCACCGGGATCAGCTTGTAGATCGCCAGGTTGACCACTACGTAGATGATCAACGCTACACTCGCCAACGCCCCCGGCAAACGGTAGAGGACGACCATAAAGATAAAGACGGCTGTAAGCCCAACAAGACCGGCGTACAGGCTGCGCTGAAGCGAATCAAGCCCCAACGTGGCGCCAATCGTGCGGATATCCACGACTTTGAGCGGCACCGGCAGGGCGCCATACCGCATCTGCACCGCCAGCGACTCGGCCTCCTCGCGCGAGAACTGCCCGCTGATGACACCTTCGTCGCGGATGGCAGCCTGGACCGTCGGCGCTGAGAGCACGATGCCATCCAGCACAATAGCCAACGGTTGGCCGATATGGGTGCTGGTATAGTCGAAAAACTGGTTGCTGCCGTCGCTGGTCAACTGAAAATTGATCTGCCACTGGTTGAATTGGTCTTGCGTGGCTACCGCCGAGCGCAAGATCTCACCGGTCATGACTGTGTTGAAAACGCGATCCCCATAAGGCGCCACACTCGGATCCGCCTGGTCAGCGCTCAACGCCTCACTGACCGCAGTGGGGCGGTTTGTCGTGTTGATGACCATCCCCTGGGATAACAAGGCGCCTTCAGGGTCGATAAATTCCAACTGGCCCGTGGAACGCAGAGTTTCGATGGCCTGTTCCGGGTTGTTAACGCCGGGCAGTTCGACGATGATCCGGTCATCTCCCTGTTCCTGCACCACCGCCTCGGCTACCCCTAGCCCATTGACCCGGTTCTCGACAATGGTTTTGGCCGCCGAAATGGCCCCTTCCGGCGCGACTGTCCCTTCCGGTAAGTCTGTCTCCAACAAGACCTGCGTACCACCGCGCAAATCTAGCCCCAGACGCAAATCTAGCAGATTTTTGGGCGCCCCAGGAACGACCGACCGCTGTAGCCATTGTGGTTGCATGGTGCTAGGGAAAAAGACAATGTAACAAGCGGCAAAAAAAATAACCAGGACTGCGACAAGCGCAACGGTTGGGTTTCGCATCATGCCTTTACCTGCTCCTAAAAATTCCGTCGTGTGTCGGCGGCGCAAACTACCCCATTATAGAGCCTGGCCCTGCCAGTGTCAAACCACAACGCCCCGCATGGGTGCGTCCAGAGAGAAGGAGGGGGTCATAACCATCACCTGTACTGGTGCGGGCGACAGGCAGGCAGCGAATGTCAATCTCTTTCCTACCCTTATCGGGCACGGTAGCCAAAGCCAGGACCCACAATGCCTTGCATTGCTTGTCTTTGGCGACTCCTGGCGCCTGTGTTAAACTTGTCACGGTGTGCCCGCCAGTCTGTGCAATGGTAATAGAGAGGTACTACAGGTTAACTCCCAGCAACGGTCTCTAGGTCACAGATTCTCATCAGAACCATTTAGACTATGCGAAAGAAATTGGCTTGCAACGATACCCAGCGTCTCGTAAAGGGGTTGCTTCTGTCTGCCGTGATCATGCTCGTGACCGCATGCGTCAGTGCCGACTCCGGTGAAATACGCGGGCTGGAACGTTTTGACAGTCTCTCTACTGAACATCGCTCCGGGCCGATCTCTTATCCCCAGACACCACCAGCAGGGGGGCCACACAGCCCACTCTGGCAGAATTGTGGCATCTACGATGAGCCAATCCCCAACGAACAGGCCGTCCACTCGTTAGAACACGGCGCTGTCTGGATCACCTATGATCCAACCCTGGCTGCGACGGAGGTCGAACGATTGCGCCAACTGGCCGGTGAGCAAAGCCACATGCTCCTCTCACCTTACCCAGATTTGCCGGCGCCCGTCGTCGTATCGGCCTGGGGTGTGCAACTCAAACTCAATGCGGCAGACGATGTTCGCCTCCCCCGCTTTATCATTGAATTTCGAAATCACGCGGCGGCGCCCGAGCCGGGCGCACCTTGCAACAACGGCATCGGTGAACCCATTTTAGATTAGATATTCATACCCTTGGCGCCGGCAACGGTAAAAATCGAACATGGACAATGCGTCGTCAAAGCTGGCTGTACAGGCGAACTTACAGGCGTTGAGCGAACAGCCCGGCAGCCTCATCCCTGGAACGATTTATGGGCGGTTGGCCGCCGCACTGTTGACTCCTGTGGTGGCGGCGCTGGCCGCCCACGACTTTGCACCGCTCGTGACGCTCTTTAGCCAGCTCGGGGGCGTCGGTGGCAACCTGATCGCCAACCAGGTAGAGAGCTGGCAGGGTCTGACCGAGCAGGAGCTGGCGGTCGATCTGATGGCTAAAGCCGCCGGCGATGCAACCTGGCGCAAAACGCTGGATCAACTCCTGAGCGACGTCGATGCGCCTGGTACAGTAGCCGCCCGGTTAAAGCCAGCCGAACGCGAGTGGTTTTTCACTATTCTCGAACAGGAAGCAGCCCAGTTGGGCAGTTCGTTGACCATCCCCCGCGATGCAGACAGACGTGCGGAGGCCCCTACTGGCGCAGTCACCGTCAGCGGGGATGTGCGCGAGAGTGTGATCAACATCGGCGGTGCAGTCACCCAGCACTTCTATACACAGGGAGAGCCGGTCGCCGACCCCGCCGCACTGCGCACCGCCTATCTTAACCGCCTCTTTAGCCACGCCAACACGCTTTCGCTGGCTGGCGTTGACCCAAAAGCGGCGAGCGATGAAGCAGAAGCGCGTCTCCATCTCGGTGCTATTTACACGGCACTGCTGACAACAGCGCTCGATACCAGCGAACAGCCGGCGCAAAGTCACTCACCCGAACCGCTCGAACGGTATCTTTCCGCCGTCGCTCAATTGAATCGCCAACACCGGCTGGTGTTGTTGGGTGACCCCGGTAGCGGTAAGAGCACCTTTGTCAACTTTGTGGCGCTCTGCCTGGCGGGTGAGGCGCTCGGCCATCGCCAGATCAATCTGGCGCTCCTCACCGCCCCCTTGCCCGACGATGCAGCAGCTGACCGAGGCGACGAGCCACCGCTCCAGCCCTGGGTGCATGGCGCGTTACTCCCTGTTCGCATTGTGTTGCGCGACTTTGCCGCTCGAGGGTTACCCACCGCTGGCACACCAGCGACGGCCAACCACCTGTGGCAGTTTGTTGCCAGCGAACTCGAGTCTGCTGCGCTGGGAGAGTACACCCCTCACCTGCGTAAAGAGCTAATGAACCAGGGTGGCCTTATCCTGCTCGATGGGCTTGACGAAGTGCCCGATGCCGAGAACCAGCGCACGCAGATCAAGCAAGCTATTGAAGATTTTGCCAACACCTTTCTGCGCTGTCGCATCCTCGTCACCAGCCGCACCTACGCCTATCAGCATCAAGAGTGGCGCTTGCACGGCTTTACGGCTGCGGTGTTGGCGCCCTTTACCGGGGCGCAGATCGCCACCTTTGTTGACCGCTGGTATGCCCATATCGGCGAGATCCGTCACCTTCAGCCGACCGACGCCCAGGGCCGCGCCGAACTGCTCAAACACGCGATCTTCTCCAACGACCGCCTGCGCGCCCTCACCGAACGGCCGCTGTTGCTTACCTTGACGGCCAGCCTGCACGCCTGGCGCGGGGGCAGCCTGCCCGACCGCCGCGAAGAACTCTACGCCGATGCCGTCGATCTCTTGCTGGACTGGTGGGAGAGCCAGCGGATTGCCCGCGACGCCCACGGCAACACCGTGCTCACCCAGCCCAGCCTGACCGAGTGGCTGCGCGTCGACCGGGGTAAGGTGCGCGCTTTGCTCAATGAAGTGGCCTTTGAAGCGCACGCTACCCAGCCGACGCTGGTCGGCACCGCCGACATCCCCGAAAGTACTCTGGTCACGCGGCTGCTCTATATCAACGAAAACGAGGATGTCAAACCCCGGCTGCTGGTGGCGTACCTGAGCCAGCGAGCCGGGTTGCTCCTGCCGCGCGGGGTCAAGAATTACACCTTCCCCCACCGTACCTTTCAGGAGTATCTGGCGGCTTGTTATCTCACCGATGTAGACTACCCTGACCTCATTGCCGAACTGACACGCCAGGAACCCAATCGCTGGCGCGAGGTGACCCTCCTGGCCGGCGCCAAGGCGGCGCGCGGCACTTCATCCGCTATCTGGCAACTGGTGGACGCCCTCTGCTTTCGTGAACCGGATGACCCAGCCTACAGCGCTGCTGATGTGTGGGGCGCACATCTCGCCGGACAGGCGCTGCTCGAGGCGGCCAACCTCAGCCAGATCAGCGCCCGCCACCGCCCCAAGGTCGAGCGTATCGCCCGGTCGCTGACCCACGCGCTCACCAGCCGTGCTCTGCCACCCACCGAACGAGCACAGGCCGGCCGGACACTGGCGCGTCTGGGTGACCCGCGCCGCGAGGTATTGGGCACTGATGAGATGCGCTTCTGCCTGGTGCCGGCTGGCGCCTTTGCTCAGGGGGATCGCGGCGAGCGGTTTGAGATCCCATACAGCTACTGGATTGCACGCTTTCCAGTGACCAACGCCCAGTTTCGCCTCTTTATGGCTGCCGACGGCTATCAGGAAGCGCGCTTTTGGCCAGAAGCGGCCCACCTGAATTTCTGGAGCGAGCGCGGGTTTCAAGGGCGCTACGATAGCCGGCCTCGCAGCGAACCCCGGCCCGTCGGCGGCCCCTTTGGGTTGCCCAACCACCCGGTTGTCGGGATATCCTGGTACGAGGCATTCGCCTTTGCGCGCTGGTTGACAGACTATCTTCACCAGCGTAGTCTGCTACCAGAAGGGTGGATAGTCCGGCTCCCCAGCGAGCAGGAGTGGGAAAAGGCGGCGCGTGGCGGCGAGGTAATTACAGCCCAGCCAGTGGCCGTGTCACTCAACACAGTCGCCGTACGCCTGGATGAACAACCAGCGCTCGTGCCCAACCCACTGCCGGTGCGGATCTACCCCTGGGGCGATACCGCCGATCCCGAATGTGCTAATTTTGAGCGCACCGAGATCGGCGCCACCAATAGCGTTGGTTGTTTTACGCAGGGTGTTTCTCCTTATGGCGCCGAGGAGATGAGTGGCAATGTCTGGGAGTGGACGCGCAGCCTCGAACAGGGACAAGCCACCCGGGGGAAAGGGGGAACTGGCTCCGAGGATGAGAACCTGGCCGCGCACCCGGAAATCCCGCGCCTTCTATGTGGCGGCGCCTATCAATATTATGAGTATTTTGTCCGCTGCGCCGAGCGTTACGGCAGCCCACCCGATGATTGGAACAAACTCTACGGCTTTCGGTTGGTCCTCGCGCCAGCATTCCGTAACCCAGATGACTAGCCAGGTGAACAAGATAGGGGTACAATAAACATAGTGGACAGTGCAGTCCACTTTGACAGGCTTTGATTTCAGCCTGAACTCTAGTCCAGATTATTTCTGGTCACAGGGGCCCTTTGGGCGCGGAGGTCTCGACGGCGACAATGGTCAAAGTCTCGTTGTAGTACTAGTTCAAAGCAGAATCGTTCGACAAGACCATATTGCTGCCGGTCGCCAGCACGCAAATATGTTATCGTCGAAATTGTGATCAATTGTGATCAGATGATATCGTCGAAATTGTGATCAATTGTGATCAGATGAGGAGTTTTTCAATGGCGAAAAACGACACAGCGCATCCGGCGCTGCGCGAACAAAGTGGCGCGGATGCGCCAACGATACCTCTCCCCACCTTTCCACCTCCTGCACATTCGTTTGAAGACCAACAGCGACCTGCCGCCGGCACGGTAGCACACGAAGCGCCCTCCCCTGGCAGCGCTTATGATGTCGCCCTGGCTCAACTCGATACCGTCGCCGATGCTATGCACCTGGACGACGATCTGCGTCTCCACTTGCGCCACTGTCAGCGCGAGCTGATTGTTCACTTTCCCGTCAAGATGGACGATGGCCGTCTGCGGATCTTTACCGGTTTTCGCGTCCATCACAACACCGTCAAGGGCCCGTCCAAGGGTGGGATCCGCTATCATCCCGCTGTGACGCTCGACGAATGCCGGGCGCTGGCTATGTGGATGACGTGGAAATGTGCGCTTATGAATCTTCCATATGGTGGCGCCAAGGGTGGCGTCATCGTTGACCCCAAGCAACTCAGCCTACGTGAACTGGAAAAGCTCACCCGCCGCTACGCCACCGAGATCAGCTCGTTTATGGGACCCGAGCGCGATATTCCTGCCCCGGATGTGGGCACCAACGCCCAGGTGATGGCCTGGATCATGGACACTTATTCAATGCACAAGGGCTACTCGATCCCCGCAGTGATCACGGGCAAACCGGTTGCCATCGGTGGGACGGCAGGTCGCGAGTACGCCACCGGCCTCGGCGTCACCTACGTCACCCGCGCGCTCGTCAAACAGCGCATGGGCCGCACGCTCGATGACCTTAGTGTGGCGATCCAGGGCTTTGGCAATGTGGGCAGTTGGACAGCGCGCACTATGCACGAGCGCGGGGCGCGAGTGGTGGCGGTGAGCGATGTACAGGGCGGCATTTACTGTGATAAAGGGCTAGACCTGCGCCAGTTGACGCGTCATGTCGCCGAGCACAAGACCGTTGTCGGCTTCCCCGCTGCCGATCCGCTGACCAACGAGGAGTTGCTAGAACTCAATGTCGATGTGCTGGTACCCGCCGCCCTGGAAGGGCAGATCACCCATCGCAACGCACCCAAGGTGCGCGCCAAGGTTGTCGCTGAAGGCGCCAATGGCCCCACCACGCCAGAGGCCGACCACATCCTCAACGACCGGGGCATCATCGTCATCCCCGATATTCTCTG
>QEUW01000031.1 GCA_003577005.1 Chloroflexota bacterium
CTCACGGCATCGGCCGGGTCTATGTCACCTACAAACGGAGTTTAGCTCGATGACCTACTTACGCTGCATCAACAACCGAGGCTTTATCTGGCAGCACGGCCAGCGGATCGATGAGGAGATCATCGGCCTCACCGTGGGTGCCGTCTACAAAGCTTTGCCCACCGAACCCGAAGCGGCCGAGCATGGTATGGTGCGGGTCATCGACAACAGCGCCGAAGACTATCTCTACCCCGCACACTACTTCGAGCCGGTTGACCTGCACAATGGCAGCACCGCCAAGACCGCCACCACCCACTTGCCCGACTGGATGTACGGCGTCTTGCAGGCCGAAGCCATCGCTGCCGACAAGTCCATCTCTGCCCTCCTGCGCGACCTAATTGCCGAGCACTTCGACCTGCCCGCAGCCGCCTAGAAGCTTGTCGGACACAAACATCCATCCGTAGCGATTCAGAATAGACCCAGATGGTTGGCAGCGGCTGGCCGCCAACCATCTGGATTCATCTGCGCAGATCTGTGTCCAATTTGCCCTCTCTCCTCTTCTCTCTCACCACTGCCCATCCTCAACAGTGAGCGTAGATGCTCTCCATCATTTTGACGAGACGCAATGCCACATTTGACCGATGCCCCGCCACCCGCTCCCCTGCTATCATGGTCGTGCTGTTGTCCGTTCGACCCAACCTAACAGGAGCGAGCCATGTCCGCCGCCACCGCCGCCACCCGCCGTTCCCATGAGAATGCGCCGCTCGTCGCCACCCTCAACGACACCTACCCCAGCCCCTGCCCCATCGTCCAGCAGGTCCGGCGGGACTACGCCCGCTGGTATTATGATCTCTCTGACGGCTACATCCTCTACTACTTGCCAGACTTCGGCCAGGAGTATGAGCAACGCTTGGTGGCCGAACGAGCCTTCGGCCCCATCCCGCCCGGCTACATCGTCCGTCGTCGCAACTCCGACCGCACTGACAACCGCGCGGAGAACCTCTACCTCGTCAGCCGCAGCGACCACGCCTACGCCTCCTTCGGCCACGAACCCGCCGAGACCTACCCCTGCTATACCTGCGGCAAGCTCTTCAAAGCCCCGCACCATCGCATCGAGCGCTCACACAGCGGCCACCTCTTCTGCAGCCGGGCGTGCAAGCAACTGGCCGACCGCAAAGTTACCCGCCCCAGCGCCGAGGAACTCCGCCACCTCATGCAAGAAATCGGCAACTGGAGTGCCCTTGGCCGGCGCTTTGGCGTCAGCGACAACGCCGTGCGCAAATGGGCCAAACACTACGGCCTTGACCTCTCCCTCGGCAGCAGCAGACAGCGCACCACGGACGCCAAAGTCCACGACACATAACCATAGTTCCACCAGTGCTCTCAATACCCACCCTTTCTGCCATACCATCCGCACAAAGAACGTACAAACGTTCTGATTGCCAAACGGGTGGATCTCTGTTATCCTCATCGGCAGGTGCTTTTCATTCCGTTGCTGGCATGCTTGTTCCCTCCATGCGTCGAACGGTGCATGAACGTGTAAACCCGGGGCCAAGCTGGCCGCGGGTTTTATGTTTTTTTGCGACTGATGATTTATCAAATCTTCAGATCCTTGGAGGCAACATAAGGCGCTGGCCTACTGTACTTCTGAAGTGGTGGTGACTAAGAAGTCTGGTTGTTACGCTCACCGGCCCTGATGGCTACGAGATCACAGCTGTTCCGACATTTACCTGTCAGCACAGGTCACGGCCAATCTAGGGAACATTCACTTCGAAGACGGCCAGTTAGCAGAAGCCGAAACCTACTGGCATTCAACCCTCTCTATCTTTGATGCATCGGGGGCGCTCCTTGACAAGGTGGGCATTCTGAACAATCTGAGTGGCCTTGCCTTGCAACGCAAGGATTATCAGGCGCGCTTGACTATTACGGTCAGAGTCTGGGTCTTGCGCGTGAACTTGCCGACCAACGAGGTCAGAAAGCAGCCATGATCAACTTTGCGCTGGCGCTCAAAGAATTGGGGGAAATTCAGCGGATAGAAGAGGAGTCATAAAACCATGGCGCAGCCTAAACCCTTCATCGTCGGTCGCCAGGAAGAGGTCGAGCGCTTCGATCAACTGCTGACTGGAGAGACCTCCTATCACTTGCTCAACATCTATGGCCCAGGTGGGATCGGCAAGACGGTTGTCGGCCAGAAGCTGACCAGCCATGCGGAACGCAGACAAGCGCCCGTGGCCATGGGGGATGGCAGCCGCCCCGGTCTCACGTCGGACCGCCTGCTCTACAGTTTTATGGAAGGGCTGCTCCAGACGCCGGCGGGTGAAGGGCTTGAGGACTCATTTCGAGAGTTTGGCCGGGAATTCCAGGACTATCTGGTGGTTAACCAGGTGCTTCAGCAAGGCGGGGGTGTCCAGGTGCTCTTTGACGTGGTGGGCAACGTCAAAGACCAGGTCGGTTTTACCGCCATTCTGGATAGCTTGGGCAGTGCTGTGACCGAGAGCGTGCGGCGCACGGTCAGCAATCGCTTTACGCTGGAACGGTATCTGCGCAGCGTCGAACGCACTCTGACCGCCAGCTTTGTGAGCGGACTGCAGGCGGGCATGGAGGCGGTGAAACAGCCCATTGCCCTGCTCATCGATACCTACGAAGAGATGGAGGGGCTAGACGACTGGGTCTGTCGCACCCTGGTTGCTGCGCTCCCTGACGGCGTGCGTCTCGTCATCCTAGGGCGCAACCAGCTCTACAAGGTCAATTTCGACTGGAATGAGCACGAGACAGCCGTCCACACTATCCCGCTGTCCGAACTGGGCGAGGCGGAGGCCAAGGCTTACCTGCGCCATTTTGGGCTCACCAACGCCGTCGCCCTGGACCAGGTCTACCGCTACACGGGCGGCTATCCGCTGTTGCTGGTCCTCGTGCGCCATCTCGCTCGCGAGGCGGGCGGGTGGGAGAAGATCGGCGTCCTGGAGAGTAGCGCCGATCGAGACCAGATCGCCACGAAGCTGCTAGAGCGCATTCTGCGTGAAGAGCGAGTGGTTGAGGTACAGAGCTTTCTGGAGAAAGGGGTGGTGGCTCGTTGGTTTGATCCGGAGACTGTCAGTGTCATCCTGGAGGTCAACCTGGCCGACGCCCGCCGGATCTACGACAAACTGCGCCGCCACTCCTTTGTCGAGCGCCATCCTTATGGTCTCAAATTTCATGACAAGATCCGGGAGTTGTTGGCGGATCGGCTGAAGTTCACCAGTGAGTCCGAGTACAACCGTCTGACCCAGCGTCTGATGAATTACTATGCTGAGAAGGCGGGGATTGAACAGTCCGGTCAGGAGAAGCCGCAGACTTCTGTACAGACGGGCGGAGGGGCCTATGTTGGCGGTAATGTGCATACCGGCGGTGGCGACTTTGTGGGGCGGGATCGGGTGGTGCATGGTGATGAGGTGCAGGGCGATAAGGTCAGTGGGTCTAAGTATAACATCCACATCCACACCGCGCAGGGAGTCATCATTGGCGACAATGCGCAGGTCCGCCAGGAGTTTGGGCGTCCGTATCCTACAGCTGCCGGGTCGGGAATGGACACGAACAAGCGGCGTCGTTGCGAGGACCTGGCCGGGCACATCCACGACACGCTGCACCTGATCAAGGAGTACGAAGATCAACGGCGGCTGGCTGACGACCCCAAAGTGAAGCGCCGGGCGGGGCGCGAGATTGCTGACCTGCGCTCACAACTGGCTGCCTATGAAGCGGAGCAGCGGGAACTGGGGTGTGGGGAGTCTTCAGAGAGCTGACGCCATTAGGTTGAAATAGTTGATGATATAGGGTGAAGAGATGTCAAGGAACGAGCATAGCGAGGCAAAATATCCTATCGAGATAGAACAGGCGCATGGTCTTGTAGCAGGTGATTATGCTCAAGTTGAGCAACACTTTTATGCTGCACCGCCACCGGCCCCTCCTGCCTCACGGGATGAACTGCTGGCCGCTATCCATCAAGCCAGTGCGGACCTGCGCACCTACGCCACCGACATCGCCGGCGTCCATATCGAACGGGCCGAGGTGACGCAAATTGTCGAATGGGTGCAGACCGCCGATCCCCCAAAACGCCTGGGGATGTTGCTGGATCAGCCCGGCGGTGGCAAGACGGTGGTCATGCATGATGTGTTGGTGGCCCTTGAATCTGCCAGGGTGCCGACGCTGGCCATCAAGGCTGATATGCTCTCTGGGATCAGGACCAGGGGCGAACTCGCTGACCGGCTGGGTTTACCCGCGCCAGTGGAAGAATGTGTGCGTGCGTTGGCAGACAAACATGACCTGGTCGTTGTCATTCTGGATCAACTGGATGCGCTTTCATTGGCGCTCTCACGTGATCAGGCAACCCTCGATGTAATGTTATCCACGCTGACGCGGTTGCGGAACGTTGAGAGGGTGCGGATCGTGGCATCCTGCCGCACCTTTGACTTGAACAACGACCCGCGGCTTTCAACGGTCAAGGTCGATCACCGATTCCAGTTGCGACCTTTGGATGCTCAGCAGATCAAGCTCGTGCTACAGCCGATCGGTGTGGTGTACGAGCGCCTGTTGCCCGCCCATCAACAACTGTTGAGCATCCCGCTTCATCTAGAGGTCTATACACGGATCGCAGTCTCCTCTCCCGATAACAAGCCAGGGGAGAGTTACCGCACGTTGCAAGATCTCTATGAGGCGTTGTGGCAACGGCAAATTGTGGCGTCCCCGCCGGAGACGCCTCGTCCGGCAGAACGTATCACTGCGGTTTACCAACTGGTGGACACCATGCAGCGCCAGCGGCAACTGACTGCGGCGATAGCGACCCTCGATGCTTACCTTGAAGCTGCCGTTTACCTGGAACGAGTCGGTTTTATCCGCCGAGAAGAACGTAACTGGCTTTTTGCCCACCAGACTCTGTTCGACTATTGCTATGCGCGGCGTTTTGTTGCTCAGGGACGCTCCCTGACCGATGAAATGCTCGCCAGTTCTCAGGGTCTCTTTGAACGATCCCAAATGGTTCAGGTCTTGGCATACTTGCGCGGAACAGATGAAGCCCAGTATGGACGGGAGGTACGAAAATTGCTGTTCAGCGACAGGCTGCGCGTCCATCTTCGTTTATTGCTTTTTGGTTGGTTCGGATCGTTGTATAGACCAACCGACGACGAGTTTCAGATTGCACAACGTCTGCTACAAGATAAGCAAGACCGCCTGCTGTTTCTACAGGCGGCGACCGGGAATGGTTCCTGGTTTGACCGGCTTCAGGAGAGGGTGCTGCCTACCATCTTAGCCAGCGAGGATGAGCCCTTTATTGAGGCTGTCGTTTACTACTTGTCAACGCTAATTGAATCACGAACCAAAGCAGTGCTTGCCCTATTCGACCCTTATCTGGAGCGCAGTGAAGTATGGGACAATCGCATCGGATACTGCCTCACCAGTTTGAGAGATTGGCGAAGCGATGAAGCAATTCTTGTGCTTCAAAATCTGTTCCGAAGAGGAGGAGCATTGGAGCGCAGTGATTTGTACCTACACTTCCTTGCGGAGTCCAATCCTGCGGGCGGGTGCCAGGTTCTACGAATCTATCTGGAGCAGCGTCTGGATGCTCTGCTCGCCAAAAGACAAGCAGAAATGGAGGCCGCCGCCAACGATCCACAGGCGGCCTACCGGGTTGATGCCCCCAGCCGGTTTCTAGAAGATCAAGAACTGCTGGGCAGGTACGGTGTCAGTGATGTGATGGAGCGGGCTATAAAAGATTGCCCCAAAGCGGTCATCGAGCACATTCTGCCCTGGTTTGTGCAGGCAACTGTGGCACTGGGCACATCCTATCCAGAAGACTCGTATCCCTTTGAACCTGTGTTCTCTATGCATTGGTATGGGGATCACATCTCAGAAGGTCCCACCTTTGCGCGCCATGTCGCCCAGGCATTACAGCATCTGGCCAAGACCGACCCATCTGCCTTTCGCGCTATTGCCTCTAGACTTGCAGAAATTGAGGCACTGGCGGTGCAGCGTGTGCTTATCGAGGCCTATCTAAGCGATCCCCAAACGTATGCGGATGACATCTTCGACTATCTAACAGGCGATGCCCGGCATCTACATGTGGGGGAATTCATGGAAAATTCCCATTACGATTCGCAGAGGCTCTATGCAGCGGTGTTTCCCCATCTCGATGCTGCGAGTCGTATTATCCTGGAACAGGTCGTTCTCGACTTGCGGCTGGAATGGGAATGGCGCAATCTGCAACATCGGGGACTAACTCAATTGCGCTTTCTACAGGCCGTTCCACGGGATCTATTGAGCGAACCAACACGCCTGAAGTTAATGGAACTTGAGCGAAAGTTTCCGGGAGTCCACACTCATATTCCTCAGGGTGCAATTGGCGGTGTTGTCGGTCCGCCCATCTCAGCAGATGCTCAGAAAAAAATGGCCGACGATGCCTGGTTGGGCGCAATGCGCAAGTATGATGATTCGACAACCTGGAGAGCACCTGGTCGAAATCCTTTGAAAGGCGGCGTGATTGAGCTTTCCCGCGCATTTGCGGAACAGACAAAGAAAGAACCAGAACGGTTTTACCGGCTAACCCAGCGTTTTGATGAGCGTATTTCGTTGCATTATATTGAAGCCGCCATTTCCGGGTTGGCAGAAGCTCAAGCGCCGGCTGAGCGGGTGTTTGAGCTCGTACGCCAGTTTGCATCTCGTCTTGAAGGTGAGTCTCGTAGGCAGGTCTGTTGGTCATTGGAGAAACGTGCGGAAGCCGGTGTGCCGGACGATCTGCTGGACATGCTAGCAGATTGGGCGTTGCATGATCCCGATCCACAAGAAGAGTCATGGCAGATCCCTGCATGGGATGGACAACCCTATCATCGGGGTGACCCCTACAGCCATGGGATCAACACGAATCGCGGGGCGGCAATCATTGCCTTCTGCCGTTGTACGCTCAGCAGGCAACCGGCCCAGATCGAACGCACCTTCCAACTACTGGAGCAGGCTACCAACGATCCTTTTACGGCGGTGCGCACTTGTGTAGTCGAATGTTTACGCATGATGCTGAACCACGATGCTGGACGGGTGGTGCATCTCCTTGAGGGAACATTGGAAGGTCACCCCCGTCTGTTGCAGGTGCCCCTGGTTCATGACCTGCTCTACTGGGTTCTCCAGGAACACTTTTTGCGTATTCGCCCCACCATCGAAGCACTCATGAGCAATGATGAAGAGGCGACTCGCCAGGCCGGTGCGCGTTTGGCTTGTCTGGCTGCGTTTCGTCGCCCAGAAGCCACTAGCTTGGCAGAACAAGTCTTGTGGGGTGATGCAGCCATGCGGCGTGGCGCGGCTGAGATCTATGCGCGGAATTTGGAGCTTCCACATCTTCGAGAGACATGCCAAGAGCGTTTGCTGCTCCTGATGCAAGACGAGGACGAGCAGGTGCAGGCCCATGTTGGGCGAAGTTTCGAGTATTTGGCCGCAGAGCATGTTGCTCCTCTACGATCCTTTATACTGGAATTTCTCGACTCGCCTTCCTTGATTGCAGGAGTACGGTATCTCCTTAAGTTTCTCAAACTTATCGTCGTTGATGAACCAGAATTTGCCTTACACGCAGTGGGACGCGTTCTAGAGATTGTAGGCAATGAACTTGTAAACATTCGCTCAGGTATGGCGATCCTGGAAGATGATGTGGTGCATCTGCTGCTGGCAATCTATAATCATTCAGCCGAATCAACGCTCCAATCACAGGCAATTGATCGGTTTGAACGGCTACTGCTACTAGGAGGTCGGCAAGCGCGTCAGGCATTGGCGGATTGGGATCGGCGCTAAAGCTATCTGGACCTCTATCTGACCGGCTCTGTCAGCCACCTGGTCATTCATACCGAAGCCTGACGGCGGATTTATACGAAGTAGTCTGATACTCTTGCATGATCCTGAATGAGGGAGCGTAACGATGGCTAAATCAGTTCGCGTCTTCATTAGCTCGACCTGGGAAGACTTACGACCCGAGCGAGAGGCGGTGGAGAAGGCGTTGCACCGCATGCAAAATACCGCCTTCGCCGGCATGGAATACTTTGGCAGCCGGTCTGAGACCCCAAAGGAGCTCAGTCTGGCCGAAGTAGACCGCAGCGACGTCTACATCGGCATCTTTGCCCATCGCTACGGCTCTGGCATCACCGAAGCCGAGTACCGGCGGGCAAGGCAGCGGGAGCTTCCCTGCCTGATCTACCGCAAAGACGAGAGTGTACCTGTTGTGCCGGCTTATATGGAGCGGGATGCGGAAAAGGCTGCCAAACTGGAAGCGCTCAAGCAAGAACTCCAACAGCACCACACCGTCTCATCCTTTCATAGCCCCGACCAGCTCGCCACCCAGGTCATCGCCGACTTGCACAATCATCTGGGCAGCTCGCCTACGGTGAGGCAGGCAGAGCCGCCTCCGCCTGCACCCAAATATCAGATCAACATCCAGGAGAGCCACGGTACCATCATTGGCGACGGGGCGCAGGTAACCCAGGTGTTTGGGGGATCGGGTGCAGTATCGAGCCGCCCTTCAGATAGGCCTCTCCCTCAGACCTCGGGACTTCGGCTGCAACACCTGGCCGATAACATCCGCCAGGACCTGGATTTGCTCAAGGACTACGAAGACGCCCTGCGCTATGAGGATGACCCCCGCCGGCGGGCGAGATACCGTCGAGAAATCGAGCAGTTGCGCGAGTCAGCAACCCGTTACCAGCAGGAGTACACCGAACTGAGGGCGCAAACGAGCGGTGAACCATCCCCGGCGATGCAAGAGGTTGCGGATCAGTTGCAACAGATGGGAGCCAAATTGGATGCGCTCCTGGCCGGACAGACTGTTTTACGTAACGACCTGGGCGCCCTGCGCCAGGTCATGCTGGCGCGTTTTGACGCCAACGAGCAGACTATCGTTGCGGCTGTGGTGGCGCAACTTGATCGCAGCCAACTGGCGACAGTGCAGGCCGTGCTAGACGCAGTCGATGGGGACCGTTTTCCGGTGAATGAGGTGCAAGAGACGCTGGCGGTCGTGCAGCAGGTGCTGGCTGAGATCCGCCAGCGGGATATTTCATTGGGTGATCCAGTGATCGCCGGCGAGGTCGAACAACTGGTGGAAATAGTTGCAGCACCGCACTTCGACGTGAAGCACAAACTCAAAATTGCAGCGCCGATCATCCCATTGGTTCTCTCCTACGAGGGCGAGGTGGAGCTTGGCAGCGGACTGAACCTGGCGGGCGTCTGGCAACGATTGCTGGCCAAAGTGCGTGGTGAGTCGTCCTGAAGGAAAATGCAGCCTACACCTTTGCATGAGCAGGAGCCGGATTATCTGGTTGAATATCTGCATCTGGCAACCGGGGTTACCCCGGCCCAAGCGATCGCCCGTTGGACCAAAGCCTTCGAGTCGGCCCGCACGGCCTGGCAATTGTCGCACTGCCGGCGCCTGCTGCGTGAAGCCAAAGGCTGGAGCCAGGCCGATGACCTCGCACGGGCGCAGATTCTCACCAGCGAAGGGCTTTTGCAGCAACAAATAGGTGAGTCGGCCGAAGCAGAACGACGCCATCAACAGGCGTTGCGCTGCGCACATGCAGCAGGGTATACCCAGGGCATCGTCCGTTCCCTGAATAACCTGGCGTTGCTCTATCTGGAGATGGATAACCTGAGCCGTGCTGCTGAGTATGCCGAGGCCAGCCTGAATTTGGCCCGCCAGATCGGCAGCGAGATCGATATCGTCCACGCATTGGGCAATTTAGGCATCGTCCATCGGCGCCGTGGGGCGTGGGCAGAAGCCGTCGATTGTTTTGATGAATGCCTTACTCTATTCCGCAAGCAAGGTGATCGCCATAACGAAGGGCGCACGCTGAACAATCTTGGCAACCTCTATCGCGCACAGAACCAGCTTGCGGAAGCCCTGGTCTGCTATGAGCAGGACCTGGCCATCTGCCGTGAGCTTCAAGATCGTCATGGCGAAGCCCAGGCGCTAAATAATCTGGGCCTGGTCCAGTATACGCTCCGCCGGTGGGATCAGGCCATCGCCTCGTATCAGGAGAGTCTATCCCTGCTACAAACGCTGAACGACGCAGAGAGCCAGCGCCTCGTGTTAAATAATCTGGCTATGGTCTACGATGATCTTGATCGCTGGGCCGAGGCGCTCTCCTGTTACGAAAGTGCTCTGCTCCTCTGTCGAGCGTTGGGCCAGCGCCAGGAAGAGGCTCAGTTGCTAAACAACATGGCCGTTACCTACCGCAAGAGGGGACAATGGACAGAGGCCCGCCGCTGTCTGGATGAAAGCCTGGTGTTGCGCCGTTCTCTCGGTGATCGTATAGGCGAGGCGGTCGTTCTGCTCAACCACTCTGTTTTGGCCTACGCTCAGGCTTTGCAGGATGGCTTGACCACCGAGAACGTCAGCGAGGTGCTGAGGCTGGCGCAAGAAGCCTGGGCCGTCGCCGACGAGGCTGGGGCCGATGAGGAGCGGATGAAGTTGGCCCAACTCTGTGCCGATCTGGCCACAAACGTGCCGGCGTTAGCAGGCCAAGTGTCTGATTACCTGGCTGCCGCCTTTCGCTATGCAGCTCGCGTTGGCCAACAAGCGCTGACCGATGTAGAGGCACACCTAGATCGGATCGTTCAACACTGGAAGGCACAGCGACGTGAAGACGAAGCACAAGCTTTGATTGCTCACCTAGAAGCAAGCAGGGCCAAGAATATAGAGAAGTCACACCTGTGTGAGCAGTGAGTCGATTTGGGTTTACAAGTCCATCCCTGAGCGTTACGCACGTGACAGCAGTGGACACCAAACAGCTTACCTATCTGAGTGAAACCCTGCGCCTGCAAATGGAACAGGACCCCGAGGCTGGTTTCTACCAGTGGACGCAACTGCTCGACCAGGCGATGGGCGTGTCTGACTACGGTGCGGCTCAGTTCTTGCTTGCAAGTATGAAGCAGATTCTCGCCGGGGATGACCGAACGCCATCCCCGATGACGCTCTTCTTGATCCGGACGACCGAGGGCAGCATGTGGGCGAGAATGGGCCAGTGGGCGGAGTCATCGGCCGCCTATCAACGTGCGCTGGAACTGGCCCGCAGTGATGGCAATGCTGAAGATGAGGCGTGGGCGCTATCCGATCTGGGCAATGTCTATTACCTCTCAGGCCAGTATGAACTGGCGCAGACCTGCTATCAACAGGCTTTGGCAGTGTACCGGCAAACGGGAGTGCTACGCCAGCAGGCGCGGGTGCTGGCCAATTTGGGTAGTGTGTATCGAGATAGCGGGCAATTAGATGAAGCCCGGGCCTGTTACGAAGAGGCCTTGCAGAGCCAACAAAATCAGCCGGATGTGGCGGCAGTGGCGCTGGTCAACCTGGCCAGCGTGCTCCAGGCCCAGGGGCATGGGCAGCAGGCAGCGGGGATGTACCAGGAGGCGTTCAACCTGTTTGCAGAGTTGGGCGATACGCACGGCCAGGCTCAGGTGCTGGGCAACCTCGGGACGCTCTACCTCGACAGCGGGGATGTCGAACAGGCTGTGGACTGCTTTCTGCAAGATCTGGAACTACACCAACAGGTGGGAGATCACGCGGGTCAGGCACAGACATTGAACAACCTGGCCATTGCCTACCGGCGGCAGGGGCGCACCGACGAGGCCCTTACCTGCTACGAGCACAGCTTGTTCCTGCGCCGCCAACTAGCAGATCGGCATGGCGAGCTCACCACCTTGCTCAACATGAGTGTCCTGTATGAGGAACGGGGCGACCTGGATGCGGCGCTAGATTGTCTGTCTCAAGGGCGGTTGCCAGCCCAAGAGACGGAGGACAGCGAACGCTTGCAGGAGATCGAACAACGTATTGCAGAGCTGACTGACCTTCAGGCTGTCTCTGAAGGTCAGTAGCATTATGGAAAACCTTGCATCCGAACTAGATTTTCTACTAGAGTACGTGCGTCTGGCTGATGCCGGGGAGGGGCTGGCGTGCTGGCTGAAGGAGTATGAGGCGGCCCGCCAGGACTGGCAGGTTGACCGCTGTCAACGGTTATGGAGCTTCGTCGCCGCGCAGCCGCTTGACCTGTTGACCGCTGCTCGCATCCGCATGATGCGGGCGCTGTTCTGGGTGGACCAGGGCAAGTGGGTAGAGGCAGAGCGGGAATATCACCATGTACTATCCGTATTCGAGCGAGAAAAAGATTGGCGCAACGCCGGCTATGCGTTGAACAACCTGGGCGATCTGTTGCTCAAGCAGGGGCAATGGTCAGAGGCCCTCTTTGCATTCAAACGTTCGGCAGAGGTCGCTCGGCGGATTGGTGATGAAATCACGCTTGGACATGCGCTAAGCAATATCGCCGCCGTGCATGAAATGAGGGGTGAGCATGACGCTGCCTTGCGCGGGTACGAAGATGCTCTGGCCATCGCCCGCCGTTTGCAGGATCGGGTAGGGGAAGAACGAGCGCTCTCCAACTTGGGCACGATGTACCGGCGCATGAATCGGCTCCAGCAAGCCATCGAATGTTACGAAGCCAGTATCCACATCTGCCAGGAACAGAACGACCAGCGAGGGCTTGCGCTGTCGTTGGTGAATCTGGGCGTTGCCCAATACTACCAGGGAGAATTGGATACTGCGGAAGCGACCCTAACCCAAGCGCTCAGTGAATTACAGATTATTGGAGATCTGGCTCATGTTGGGGCCGTGTTGAACAATCTGGGATTGGTTCAGCGCAAACGAGGTAATCTCGATGGGGCCAGGCAGCTGTTTGAAGAAAGTCGGTCCATTGCCCACAACATGAACGACAAGTGGGGTGAAAGCCATGCGTTGAGCAATCTGGGTAATCTCTACAAAGTTCAAGGTAACTTTGCCCAGGCCCTCGTCTGCCATCAGAGGGATGTCGTCCTATGCCAGGAGTTAGGCGACAAGCAGGGTCTGGCCACGGCGTTTCTCAATTGCGCACTTATCTATGCTGAACAAGGAGATTGGGAAACGGCACGGCGGCACGGCAAGCAGGCCTGGCAGCTTGCGTTGACGGAACAATACAACACCCTGCACGCTCGCCTGAGTCTGCTCTGGATGCGAGATGCGCTAGCGCATAAAGAAGATAAGGTTGCCTTGGAACACTGGCGCGAGGCCCAGGAAGCGGCCGATCGGGCCGGTAAGGCCGAGCGAGCGTTGGTCGAAGCGGAAGCGAGGCGTCAGATTGAGCGTCTGCCACTTCATCGCCGCTGGAAGCTCAAAAGGTGGACCATCCGGCCTGGAGAGTCAGCATGAGCGACAATGTGACGATCCCCCGTTCCAGAACCGATTACCTGGCCGCCTACCTGGGCCTGTCCTGGCAGGCTGACCTGGATGCCGGCCTGCGCACCTGGCTGGAGGCGTTCCAGGAGGCGCTGGACAACTGGCAAGATGACGTCTGCCAGCGACTGCTGCGCGAGATCAAACAGGCGCCGCTCACGCCGGAGGTGGAAGGGCTGGTGCGCTATGTCGAGGGGCGGTGGGCCGAACAACGCGGGGATCTGGAGCACGCCGTGCGCGCTTACCAGGCCAGCCTGGAGTTGAACCGTGAGGCCGAAGCTGTGCTGCGGATGGCCCAGGTGCTGGGCGATCTGGGGCTGGCGCACCAGGCGCTGGGGCAGCTCAGCGAGGCCGAAGAGAGCCTGCGCTCGGCGCTGGCGATCTACCGGGCTGCCGCCGAGACCGGCGCCATCTTCGAGGTTCTCAACGACCTAAGCTCAGTGCTGACCAGCCAGGGGAACTGGTCAGAGGCGCGTGTCTGTCTGGATGACGCCCTGGACAGAGCGGCAGGTGCCACGGACCGGGCCATCACCCTGGCCAACCTGGGCGTCTGGTATCAGGCGCAGGGCAGGTCCACCGAAGCGGAGCAGCATTTTCAACACGCGCTGGAGATCTTCCGCGCAGCCGGCGCTCAGCCGAACATGGCGAGCGTGCTCAACAACCTGGGGGCGCTGGCTCTGGACCAGCGCCGCCCTGAGGAAGCGACAACGCACCTGACCGAAGCGCTTGCCATCTACCAGTCCCTGGGAGATTGGCCCAACATGGTGCGCATGGTGGGCAACCTGGCCCTGTTGGCCCAGGAAAGCGGCAACGCAGAGGGGGCGCTGCGTCACTATACGGAAGCCATCGAGAGCGTTGGGGATCTGGCGGATGCGCGCACCATCGCCATCCTCTACAACCACCGTGCCCTGCTCCACGCCGATGCTTTGGCGTGGGAGGCTGCCGCGGCTGACCTGGAACAGAGCTTGAACCATCTGGCGCAAAGTGGCGACCAGCCGACCTGGGCTGATGTGCTCAACAATCTGGGCACGGCCCATCGTCACCTGGGTCGGCTCGACGAGTCCCTCGCCTGCTATGAGCAGGCATTGGCCCTGGCCGAGCAGTTGGAAGACCGGCGGCGGACCGGCGAGATCACCGGCAATCTGGGACACCTGTACGATCTGCAGGATAACCCTGATGGCGCCTTAGCTTGCTATCAAACATCCTGCTCACTTGCCCAGCAGATCGGAGATCCTGTGATGGAGGCCGTTGCCCTGCTCGGTCTTTGTAGTATTGCCTGGCAGCAAGGCGACCTGGCAATGCTGGAGCCGCTGCTCGACCAGGCGTGGCAGTTGGGCGAGACCACCGATCAGCCCGATGTGCTCGCCCGCGTGGGCTGGTTGCGCGGGGATATGGCATTGCTGAAGGAGAATGCGGCGCAAACCTTTCAACACTATGCCCAGGCTGCGGTTCACGCTGCCAGGGCGGGCGAGTCACTCTTGGTGGCGACTCTGGAGCGAATAGATATGCACTGTGATATTCTGGCGGACAGTGACCGAGATGGCGAGTTAGCCGCTGCCGGCCAGATTCTGCGGCGAACGTGGGCTGAGACTGGTCTACTGGATGAATATCCGGAATTGCATGCGTACCTGGACCGGTATGACCCTTGACGCTCATTGTTGCGCCACTGGTCCGGCCGTCGATGATAGGAGCCGATGATAGGAAAGGCAATGAAGAGTCCCCCTCTCGATGATTTTCTGCACAACCTGGCTACGAGCCTGACCGAGACTTTATTCGAGACGGGCGCAAACCGCGCTCGGCTTGCCGCCTTGGGCGCTGAAGAGGCGCGCATTGTGCGCGCCGGCTATGTGGCCGGCTTTCAGGCGTTGCTGGCAACGGCCGGCGCCGGGCTCCCGGACGAACAACGCCCTTTGCTCGACGAAATTTTCCACAACTTTGTGGCGCAGCCGCAAGTGGCTGGCGCCCTGGCGGCTATGGCCCTGGCCGGTGCGCCGCCCGACCTGGCTGCATTGGCGGCACAGTTCGAAAGCCTGGCGTTCGACCGTTCGGAGTTGGCCATTGATTTCTATCAGGCGCTGGTTGCGTTCCAGGGCGGGCTGGCGGAAACGGTGGTGGCGGAAGCAAGACGACCAGGCGCCCCACCGTTCACACACGTGAGCTTGGGGCGTGTGCTCACCCTCCAGACGCTGCTGCATGACCCGGTTCGGCAGCTGGACGAGATCAGCGAACGCCTGCGCCGTCTGGAGAGTCAGGGTGGTCAGACTGTCTACAACATTATTGTGGAACAGGCCACCGGCCTGGCCATTGGCGACCAGGCCACAGTCCACCAGACGTTGCCCGCGGATGTGCAGTCCCTGCTGGCGCAGACGCTCGATCTGCTGCGCCGTCTGTCTACACGCGCTGAGGCGCCTGCGTTCACGGCGGCCGATCTGCGCCTCTACCTGGATAATCTGATTGAACTGTGCAGCAGCGTTGACCTGCGCGGCACAGGCGGCCCTGAGGAGATCGAACGTCTTCCCCTGGAGCGCATTTATGTGGCGCTCCAGGCAGATCCCTCGAACGCCGCCGAGCGCTCGGCCAACCGGCAGCAATTGCTGGCCGATGTGGAGGAGGCGCTGGCGCTGGGCGAATTCGACGAACGGGCAAAGCAGCAGGTCTGGCGCCAGATTGTGGCCGGCCGCGACCCTATCGGGTTGACCCTGGCCTTGCGCAACCGGCAAGCAGGGGATGTGGACGATTATCTGGCGCACCGCGCCCAACGCATTGACCTGGGGGAGCTGGTGGCGCGTGAACGCTGGGCGGTGCTGCTCGGCGACCCTGGCGCCGGCAAGACCACGCTGGTGCGCTGGCTGACTCTGCAGTTTGCACGCGCCGTGCAAGCCGGCGCGGAGATGGTGCAGGTCGCAGCAGAACAGGTACGGGCCGACCAGGAAGAGAAAGGCGAGGCCCTCCTGACGCTGGGACCGGCGCGGCTGCCGGTGGTGTTGCGGCTGGCCGACTATGAGCGGGCGCGCTGGCGCGATGGGGACGACAGCGGCCTCACGCTCTTTGAGTATCTGGGCCGGCAGCCCTGGCTTGGCCGCGCCCTCCATCCCGATCCAAAGACCAGCCAGGCCCTGGCGCATCACTACATTCACCAACAGCAGAGCCTGATTCTGCTGGATGGTCTCGATGAGATTGTCGACCGTGACCACCGGGGCCGGGTGGTGGACGCCATCCACCACTTCATCCACACCTGGGTGCGCGAGCCCCAGAGCGGTCTCTGCGCCGTCGACAAGGATTTTGCGCCCTGGCAGCAACGGGAAGAAGAGGAACCACGCACAAGCGGCGGCAACCAATTATTGGTCACCAGCCGCCCCATCGGCTACTATATGGCCCCGTTGGCGGCCACCCTTTCCCACTACACCGTGGAAGAGATGAGCGACGGCGCCATCCGCCGCTTCTGTGCGGCGTGGACGCGGGCTGTCCATGAGCAGAGCGGACGCGGCGACCCCGAAAAGGACGCCCGGCGGATGCAGGCGGCGCTGCTCGAAGAGGGGGGCGCCAGTCTGCGCGAACTGGCCGCCAACCCGCTGCTGCTCACCATCCTGGCCGGTCTCTATTACACCCTCAAAGGGCGTTTGCCTGAGCGCCGCATCCAACTCTATGACGAGGCCGTCAAGGCGGTAGTGCGCCAGCGCCATGACCGCTGGCAGGCATTAGGGCTCAGGGACATCGCTTTCCGCTATGCCATGGGTTACGTGGCAGCGCGCCTGCACGCCAACGCTGAACACCCCAACAGCCTGGTGGATGAGGCCCGCGTGCAGGCGTGGTTGGAGGACGCGCTCGAGGAATACCAGGGGCGTTACACACCCAACCTGGCCGAGCAGGCCGCGGCGCTGTTACAGAGCAGCCGCGACCTAGGTGGCTTTTTGTTGGAGCGCGGGGACGGGGTCTATGGCTTTATCCACCGCACCTTTCAGGAGTATTTTGCCGCCCTCTACCTGGCCTGGAACCGGCGCACGGTGGCCCAAGAAGTGTGCGCACGGCTGGACGAGCCAGTCTGGCAGGTGGTTCTCGTGTTGGCCGTGGCCCAGACGGGTCTCCACTACCGCCACGCCCTGCCCGGCTTGCTCCAGGCTGTCATGGATGCGCCCGAGCCGGCGCCGGCGCTGCTGCCGCGCAACGCCCTCTTTCTGGTTGAGTGTCTGCCCGAACTGGAGCCAGCCGCAGTTGCCCAACAATCCGTGGCCGAGGCCGCCCGGCGGCTGCTCGCCGCCTATGCCGACCAGGGCTGGCCGCCCGCTGAGCACACACAGCGGCCAGAACCCTTGCGCCAGGCGATTGAACAGGCGTGGCGTCGCCTGCGCGAGCAGCCGAGCGCCCGCCAGGCCGCAACCGAAGCCCTGACCGGCGCGGACCCGGCCCGGCGGCTGGCTGCGGCTGAACTGATCCTGGAAACGGGGTGGACCCATCCTGAGTTGGTGGCGCCCCTGCTCTATGCAGCCCGCACCTACGCCGAACCGGTGGCCACTGTGCGCGAGGCGTTGTTGCGCCACCATCGCCGCTATCCGGCCGCCTTTACCCCTGCGCTGTTGCCCCTGCGTGCGCTCCTGGCCGACCCGGCGCAGGCCGCCCAACTGTGGGCGCAGCCCGCTTGGCGCGCCATCCTCCAGGCGATCTACCTGGACCCGGAAGAGGGAACGCCAACGGAACCTGCGGTTGAGCACGTGGTCTTCGACAGCGCCCTGACCCCCCTGTTGATCCAGGCTGCGCACGAAGGCTGGCCGCCATCCAGTCTCTCTCGCGAACTGGCGCACGCAGCCACCCAGCACGTGGAAGCGTGGCTGGCACGCGACGCTGGCTGGGCGCTGGCGGTCAGCCACGAAGCCGGCTGGCGGCAACTGTTGGCGTCCAAGGATAGGGGCGGAGCAGCTTCTCATGCCATCCATGCCACCTTGCTCTGGACAGCCCGTGCCCGCGGCCTTGACCGCGACCTTGACAGCCCTCGCGTCCAAGACCTTGCCCTTGCTCGCGACCGATCCCTCACCCGTGCCTGCGACCGCGTCCGTGACCTAGTTCTCCCCCTCTACGATGCTCGCGCTCACTACCGCGTCATTGCCTGCCTTCTCGATCTCACCAGCGCCCTCGACAGCGACCTCAACCTCGCCCGCGCCTTCGACATCTACCGCGTCCGCCACCTCGCCCGTGCCCTGGCTAACGACCTCGACCGCTACCTTGCCCGAGTCCAAGATATCACCTTTGACGATACTATGACTAACGTACAAGCCAAAATCGGTGAGATTGGCCAATACATTCAAAGTACGATGGAAGGGCTGGAGCATCAAGGTGCTCCGGAAGAAATCCGGGCGCCACTGGCCCGGATTTGTGCAACATTGGATAACCTGTCCACATTTAACATGCCCGATCTTCAGTGGATTATGCGGGCTGCCTTCCAGTTTGAGGAGAACACTAAACTACTGAGTGAGCTTTCAAAACAGCGAGTGCAGGGCCGGCTTGTTGTAGACGCCGAGATCCTGGCTCGCGCCGAGGAGCTCAGCGAAGATGAACATGCCGAACTGGATCTCCCCACAAATGGTGAGCAGTCTGCGCTGGCCGACCAGGTGCGGGCGGCTGCGCTGCGCTGGCGGCAGGCTGGCGACAATCCCGTTCTGTGCGCCAGCGGCGCCCTGCTCCTGGCCGAGTTGAACCAGCCGGATCACCAGTTGCTGCCCGATCTGGTGGGGTTGCTAGGCCACGAGCAGGACCTCTTTCGCTATCGCGCCCGGTTGGCGCTTAATCGGGCACGGGCCGCCACCGATTGGGGCCGCGAGGGGTTGGAGACGCTGGCCGGTTACGCTGCCAGGGAGGAGAGCCAGGCGCCGCCACTGCCTGGCGCAGCAGACTATCTGGTCACAGACTACTGCGCCTGGACGCTCGACCGGGTGATCCACGACCAGTCCCAATGGCTGGCGGATTGGGCGCAACGGGCGATGGCCGATGGGCCGGACCTGGGGCCATGCCGCCGGCTGCTCAGCATCATTCATTACCTGAAGGCTGTCGCCTGGCCTCAATTTCTCGATCTGCTGCGCCACAGCCCACCCGAAGTCAAGGTGCTTCTGCTCGAATCGACCGGCTGGCTGCTGCGTCTGAAGAGAGTACCGGATGAGCAGCAGGGTTCACTGGTGGAGCTTCTCCTGACGTTGAGCCGGGAGGGAGAACCGGTGGCCAGCGCAGCCCTGGAGGCGCTGGGCCATTTGCCCAAGCCGCAGGCCACATTTTTGGAGGCATTGTTGGCCTGGGCAGAAGAAGCAGGACCCCATCCGCAGTGGTGGAGCACACTGGCCCGCCTGGCCCCCAAGGCAAAGCCAGCGTGGGGAGCGCGGGTGGATAGCGTTTTGGAAGCGGCTACGCCAGCAGCGAGCGTAGATGGCGCGCTGGCGCACCGGATCCTCAACCGCCAGCAGCGCTTCGACCCCACGGCTGCCCTGGCCGAGCTGGGGCGTTTGCGGCCAACGCCGGCCGTACAGTTGGCGGCGCTGCTGGCCGCCGGTCGTGATGACGACGTATGGCAGGATGAGTCCAGCGAAGGGCCTGGTTACCACGAGCGCGTGGCCCTGACTATCCGCCAATTGGTGCAGCAGCACAGCGACCTTTTTCCGCTGCTGGTCGATGAGTTGCGGCTTGCGCCGACAGAGGAGAACTGGCCGCGCCAGCGCATTGCCCTGGCGGCGCTGGCCCGCTGCGCCGAAGCTATGCCTGCCCAGTTCAACCAGGCGGCGACGGACCTGGAGCCGCTGCTCCTACAGGCAACGCAAAACCTGCACAGCTTTAGCGCCCGCCGGTTTGCCATCACCGCGCTCTCCTATCTACGCGTCGTCTCGCCGGAGGCGCTGGCGGCCCTGTTGCGGCTAGCAGGCGACAGCGAACCGGTGCAGCGAGACGCCATTGCGACGGCGAGGCGCTTCAACCGGCTTCACCCGGCCCTGGGCGAGCAACTGCCCGCCCCATTGGTCGAGGCGTTGAGCGGCCCCAGCAGCGCCCGCGCCTATATGGCGGTGCTACTGCTGGAAGCGCTGGGCGCCTCGCAGGCGTCACAGGCCACACCCGGTCTGCGCCGGCAGATCGTCGAGGCCCTGGCCGCGGCGCTGCAGGACGAGAAGAGCCGCCGCCCGGTCTGGCTCTTTACAGGTGACGACATCAAAGAGGAAGGCGTCCTGGACCAGCACCTCTACCGTGCGCTGCTGCGGGTGTCAGGTTTCAGCCGCTAGCGGTGGACGCCATTCCGAATGAGTCTGGTCATTGGTGATAAAACACAGGTGGATAAGTCAACCATGGACAAAGCACGGGAGCGTCACATCCGTTACTATCTTGCCGGCGTCAAGGTACACCAGGAGGACATAGCCTGGTTCGACACCGAGTGGCCCCAAATTGAACATGGCTGGCGAATGGCGCAAGACCGCGTAGACACATCACTGCTGTTGGAATTCGCCATGGCGGTGATTCCCCTCATGGGGCCGCGGGGGCTTTGGTCATCTACGTTGGCTTGGGGGCAACAAACATTGGTCTGGGCGGAGCAGGTGAATGACCGGCGCCGTCTGGCTACGCTACTCGTCAATCTGGGCTACACCTCGTTTCTGCTTGGGGAAATGGAACAAGCCATCGACTATCTGCGCCAGGGATTGAAAGAGGCCGAAGCCATAGCGGATATTGGTAAAGTAAGCTTTGCCACCGGTCGCATAGGTGAAGTCTATGCCGCTCTGGGTCAAAATCAAGTGGCCCTGGAATGGTATACGAAAGCCCTGGAACTGGCCCGCGTCCATCACCGACAACAGGATGAATGCATCTGGCTGCACCGTCTGGGTCGCCTGCACACTGTCGAGGGCAATGTGACGGCAGCCACCAACTGCCTTACCCAGGCTTTTGACCTGGCCCGCAGCCAAGGTTACCAAAGAGAAGCTGCTTCTGCTTTGGGCAATCTAGGCAACCTATATTCGGAAACCGGAGATTTGTCGCGGGCTCTAGAGTGTTACACACAGGCGCTCTCCGTGGCTGAGCAGGTTGGCGACAGACGATCACAGGCGGTAGCTCTTATCAATCTGGCGCAAGTAAAAAGCAGTCTGGGGCATTGGGAAGCAGCGATCGAGAACTATCACCTGGCGCTGGAGATAGCACGGGCTATCAACGACCGCAGTGTCGAGAATAGCTGTCTGGGCGGTCTTGCGGAGCTGTTTGCGCGGCAGGGTGACCCAGATTCCGCCATCTCCTATGCAACCCGTGCGCTTGAAATTGCACGCGCCATTGGGGAGGTCGAAAGTGAAATCAGTTGGCTCGGTATGCTGGGTAATCTATCGGCCGCCACAGGCGAAAAGACAGACGCGCTCACCTATCAGCACGATGCGTTGTCGATGGTCCGCACCTTGACGACCAACCCCTGGCATGAAGAGACGATCCTGGGCAATTTGGGCAATATTCACTACTCGTGGGGTGATTTTCCCAAAGCGCAGGAGTATTATCGTGAAGCCCTTGCCATTGCCAGCCGCATTGGAGACCGAGCCGGAGAGAGCGTCTGGCTGGACGGTCTGGGGCGACTCCACCACGATGCGGGCGAGTTGGAGCAGGCAGCGGAATGCTACCGAGAGGCATTAGCACTGGCTCGTGCGGTATCGGAGCAGGCTCAAGTGGCCGGGCTATTGAACAATCTCGGCGTCACCCTCAGCGCTACCGGCGACATAGAAGGGGCCATTCAGCACCAAACCGAAGCCCTTTCCATTTTAGAAGCAATTGGAAACGTTCGAACAGCGGGCGCTGTCAAAGGATCGCTTGCAAATGGCTATGCTGCGTTGGGTGATGTGAATCGGGCGATTGTTCTCTATGAACAGGCCATTGAGACAGCCGTTCGCTCACAAGACCCACGATTTGAGGCGATGCACTCCTGGAATTTGGGCATGCTCCTGGGGCGGCTACAGCGCTACGCCGAGGCCGTGGAGTGGCTGAACCGGGCGGTGATCATTGAAGAGAAGATAGGGCTGGCGAGCGCCCAACAGCACCGCATGTTTTTGACAAAGGCAGAGGAGCTGATGCGCCAGCATCCCACTGCAACCCAGTAAAAGTCATCTTATGAAGAGGAAGAGTGTCCTATGCCAGAAGCAGATAGCAAATATAACGTCACAATCCACGGCAACGCCTACGGCCTCATCATCGGCGACAACGCTTCTGTGCGCCAGGCATTTGGTGTGGAAGGGACAGGGCCGCCGCCATTTATGGTGCCGACCCTGCCGCCACAGGGTGTCATCGGTCGTGACGAGATGCTGACCCAGATCTACGATCTGCTGGCGCTGGAGGATCCGGCGGTCGCAGACATCCCACCGATTGCCCTGCGCGGGTTGGGGGGTATTGGCAAAACGACCCTGGCCATCGCCCTGGGCCGGCTGGAACTCGTACACAAGCACTTTCCAGATGGCATCCTCTGGGCGTCCGTGGGCCCCACACCCACGATCCGGCTGGTGTTGGATAGTTGGGGCCGAACCCTGGGTGTCGATCTGTTGCCGGAAAAGGACGAGCAGGCCTGCAAGGAGCGGTTACAGGCGATCCTCTACCACAGGCGCGTGCTGTTGCTTGTGGATGACGTGTGGGAAATCGTCCATGGCCAGTTCTTCAATGTGGCTGGGCCGCGCTGCCGCACCCTCTTTACCACGCGGGAATCCCCGGTGGCGCACGCCCTGGCCACACGCGAGCGCACCCTGCGTGTCGACGTGCTCAAACCGGAACATGCGCTGGCCCTGCTGCAACGACTCGCCCCGGACGCCGTTGCAGCCGACCGTGAGAATGCCATGCGTCTGTGTGAGCGGGTTGAGTTTTTGCCGCTGGCGCTCACCCTGGCCGGGCGCCTGCTGGCCGACGAAGCCGACGTGCCCAGCCGGATGCAGCGCCTGGTGGGGGAACTGGTCGAACGCCGCCAGAGTCGCCTTCAGTTGCTGCAAGCAGAGGGCCGTCCTGGCATCAGCGAGGAAGAGCCGGTTTCCCTGCAGGCCATCCTGGGCTTGAGCGTAGAGCGGCTCAGTCAAGTCGATCAGGAGCGCTTTGCCATGGCCTCCCTCTTTGGCGGGGACCCGTTGACCTGGGAGATCAACGCCGCCGCCTTTGTGTGGGAGTGCTCGGTCGCAGAAGCCGAGGATACGGTCTCCCGTCTGATTCAGCGTGGCCTGGTGGAGAGGCGCAATGGCCGCTACTGGATGCACGCACTGCTGGCTGACTACGCTGCCGAACTGATGGAGAGGATGGGGCTGTGAGCGGCGCGACCAAGAGATATCTTCAGTATTATCTTGAGTTTGCCGAACGACATTCATTGGATTGGCAAGCACTGGATGGTGAATACGCACAGATAAAAGAGGCATGGAGCAAAATGGTGGAACCAGACCAGATATTGAGTTTTCTCTGGGCAATCCATACGTATCAGGAGCGGAGGGGGCTGTATCCGGATTTCTTGGCCTGGTCACAACGCGGTCTCGATATTGCCCTCGCGACTGCGCGTGCGCAGACGGTAGGTGTACTTCTCAACAACATTGGCTTTGCTCATTTCCAACTAGGCGATTGGACGAATGCCCGTTCCTATTTGCAGAACGCGCTAACTGTTCATCGGGCCAATGATGATGGGCTGAGTATGGCGACCACATATATCAGTCTCGCCGCCCTTGAACATTCAGTCACCAATTCTGCGCAAGCCTTGGAATACTATGAAGAGGCCTTACGCCTGTACGAAGCGCAAGGCGCAGAATCCGGTGTCGCCGTGGCCCAAAATGGCATTGGATTCATTTTGGATCAGCGGGGGGAGTGGGATCGGGCCCTTGAACAGCTTACGCAGGCGCTTGCAATTCGTGAACGACTCAACGAAAAAGAAGGAATGGCGACTACGCTGACCAACATTGGGAATCTGCACTATGATCTGGGCAGATTTCAAGAGGCGTTAACCCATTTCTTGCGGAGCTTTGATCTGCATACGGAACTGGGGAGCCAGGAAGGAATTGCTAACAGTCTAAATAACTTAGGTGGTGTCTACGAGAGCCTCGGCGAATGGCGGAAAGCGGCCGACTATTATCAGAACGCAGCGCAAATTTATGAAGAAATTGGTCAGCTTGAGGGGCTGGCTATTGCCTTGAACAACATCGGCCTGCTGCAGTCGGATCTGGGCAACCAAGAGGAGACGCTACGTTATTACGAGCGTGCTTTGCAGATCGCCCAACAGTTAGGCTCACAACAGCGTCTATTGACAACGCTCAATAACCTGAGTGGACTCTATGATGATCTAGGGCGTCAGGATGAAGCGATGGCTGGCTATCAGCGTGTGCTCGAGCTGTGCGAAGTCGCTGGTGATCGAGCTCGTTATGCGATGACACTCAACAACCTGGCCACGATCTACGCCGACGCTGGGGAGCATGACAAAGCTTTCGAGCGGTATGAACAAGCGTTGGAGATTCAGCGAGAGCTGGGGAACGAATCAGACGCCGCCACTACCCGTAATAATCTTGCCTGCCTATACTTGCTACTCGACAAGCCTGAAGATGCGCTGACCTTGTTATGGCAGGCTCATGCGACGTTTGTCAAGACGGGGGAGAAGCGAGGATTAGCAAATATCTTACGCAATCTCAGCGTTGTGTATGAGAGTGTGGAACAGATGGGCGAAGCGCTGAAATATGCACGTGAAGCTCTACTTCTTTTTCACGAGTTGGAGGACAAAGCAAACACAGAGTTGCTCGTCAACCGCATCGCAGAACTAGCGCAAGAGGGCACATCTGAACGAGCATAGGACCCACCAGATAGAGGGCCGGATTATGGGTCTCACCATTATCAGATGAGGCGATCCTCCAGCAATTCCAACGGGGCATCGGAAAATGATAGCAATTGATGTGTGGAAATCGTAACCTTAACAATGATCTTTGTATGTGCTGCTGGAGTACAAAAATTCGAGTTTTGTGGATCAAGGATATGCTGCCATCTTGCAGCGTTCATCATCCCTCATCAGCTCACGTCGTTTCTACATATCCCCGCCTCAGCTTGCGCCGCCTCTTCCAGTCTAGCCAATTTACTGCGGCTCATGATAGAAGCACCGCACATTTTGCGCCGCATCGATGCGATCCAGATACACTCGCAGCGGCTCAGCGTTCATGCTCATCCCCCACATCATACGGCGTCGTCTGATCCACATCCAGCCCCCTACTCTTAACCACTGCTACCACAATTTCTTCGCTCAAGCATCGATTCCAAGCTCCCTGAGAAATCGGATGACGATCCCCCTCCTTAACTCGTCATGGCAAAACTGATTGCCATAAGTACGCAAGCAACCATAGCAACTGCTGTCACCTTCGAGGCCACCACATTGGCAGTTTGCCAGCTTTTTCAGAGCGGTGCCTAGCACTGCTTTCAGAGTCTCTTCATCACGGGCGATCCGCCGCACGTGGCCGGCCCCTCCCGGTACATCATCAAAGAGCACGAGCGCGGGTCGATGCGGATCGCCTGCGTATGGATAAAGACAGCCATCGAGATCCTGTCGGTCAATGTCCAGGGCCAGGCTGGCCCCTTCCAGAAGCGCATACAAGAGCGAATGCCAGAACCCCGGCGCATTGCTGGCATATCCATGCCACTGTAATTGAAGAATATCGGTCTTGAATTCGTGACCCAGATAGGTCCGTTTCAGCGGTCCTCCGCAGTCCGTTCCCCACGGCGTGGGGTGCGGGCTCCGTAACGGCTCATTCTGGAGGAGCGTATAACCACAGCTATGACAGACCCTGAACCCCAGATAGCCAGCGTGGTTGATCACCGCTAATTCGCCCTCGGAGGCAGGGATCGCCAGGAGCATCGTCCGCCCCAACTCAAGCCTCAGTCTCTCCTCTTCTTTTGACTGGCCCGCATAGTAGGTCCTCGTCGTATAGGTTCGCTGCGGCCGCTCCTCGCCCGGATTCCCGGGCGGCTCGGTACTGGCAATAAAGCCAAATTCCGGGATCAAAAACGCATCATTGGTGCGCCTCAACGGTTGTCGACAAGCCCGACAAACCTCCAGTTGTTCGATGGCCTCAGCCGGCACCCGCTGGTAATATTGGCAGCTGTCACAAATGGCATAGCGATAGGTGCGCCATCCCCGATCAGGAAGGCGCTTCAGATACCGGCTTGTCCACAATTTTCCTCCGGCCACAACTTGACCACCAGGGGCATATTCCGACAGCGCAATCCGCAAATCTCGGTCGAGTTGGAGTCTCCGCGCCTCCTCGCCGTGATGTAAGATTTGCAGGTTGACAATATCCACAGGAAAGCCGTACTTGGGAATGACATTTTGGCTGGAGAGGTAACTGATCAGGTAGGCTCTCTTGATGGTATTGATAACACGCAGGATAAAGTCAGACGGCTTATGGTTTGCGATGAGATAGGCACGGGCTTCATTGAGCTTCTGAACATCATCGGTCACCTTTGCTTCAGCAACCAGGAGTACACCTTCTTCTTGGTCAAACAGTCCGTTCACCCATCCCCAACTATCGAGCTGCAAAGGTTGGTGAAGCGGTAGCGGTACAATTCTCTGCAATGATAACAAGAGGGTGTGCGGTCGCCTCGCCAGATAATTCCTGAAAAGTTCGGGCCCCCTTTTTTCATCGTTGAAGAAGAAGGATTCTACGCTACCAAATGTCGCCGGATTCTCCTTCCAGAACGCAGCCAGGGCCGTTGCATACACGTGTCTCCGTACGATCTTTTCGTTCGCAATTTCGAAGTGAGGCGCACTGATCTCGCCGGAAACCAAAGGCTTGGGGTCGTTGAATAGACTTAGATCGTGAGATCGCCGCTGAGCGAATGTCAGAGCAAATGCCGTCGAGGTGGTGCGTCTCCCCGCTCGCCCTGCCCGCTGTACATAATTGGCAGCCGAGGGCGGCATATTGCGCATGAAAACGGCCTCGAGTTCGCCGACATCGACGCCCAGTTCAAATGTAGTCGAACAGCTCAGCACATTCACATCGCCACGGATGAACTTGCTTTGTAGTTCTGCCGCGGCCTCACTCGTTAACTGGGCCGTATGTTCTTCCGCCACTAGCTCAATGGGATCGATCTGGGTGTACAAGGTGCGATAGTGATTGTGGGCAAATACTTGCGCCGGGTCACATGGCTGCAGACTCCCTGTGCATAGATAGGTAGGGCATACGCCGCGCAGGTTGAAGTAGGTAAGGTAGTTGCAGGTATCACAGATATACCACTCGAGTTCTGCCTCGCTGAAAACCGGCCGCAGTTCCCAAAAATCAGGTTTTATCCGGTAGACCAGATCACCACCGCGCAAGGTGAGCGGGGAGAAGTATTCATGCCAGCAATTAGAGGAATCGTGCAACGCCAACGCGCTTGCCCATAGCTGCGCCAAGACTTGATTGCAGACATCATCTGACATTGCCAGTTTCAGCCGTTGCTGGGTAAGACGCCTCAAGTAATCCAAGCGGCTGTTCATGCCCCCTTTGCGGATAGGGTTCCAACTAAAAATATTCGCTTGCCCTTTGGAAGAGTCCCCCTGTGCCTTTTTCCCTTTGAAAAAGTATTCTCGATTTCTGGGGGAGAAGAACTCATCTGTGGGCGATACGTTGTCTGGGAAAACAATGGCGCCCTTGGTCCGAAAACTATCCAGCAGAATCTGGAACAGTGTCCATACTTCGTCTTCGTTTAGGCCCCACCACAGCAACGGCGCTGGGGGACGCCAGCGATCTGGCTTCACTAAGGAGAAGGCAAGACAACCGAGTCCCTCGAGGCTGTTTCTCCTGTCAATCGCAAGCAACTCGTACAGCAGCCACTTCCAGACTTCATTCTTTTGCTCCTGAATGCTCTTTCCAGTTAGGATACCAAGACGCTCACCTACACGTCGTAGAGGCTCAACGAGATCTTGAACCCGCCAGTGGTTTTCAAGAACAGTGCTGCGCTGCTCTTCAAGCGTCTTGAGGATGATCCGCCGTCGCAAGATTTGGGCATAGGTGCGAGAAAGGTAAGGAGCAAAGAAGGCTGCGTCCTGTCTACTATCAGAGAAAATCAACAACTGCCTGCTCTGTCTAGCCGCATCTATCTGTGCCGTTGAATGAGGTAAAGGAGCCGCAGTGGAACTCCACTCATTCTCGACAGTGATGTGTGAATCAACTTGAGCAGAAGCGCCAGTTTGAGGTGGAATCTGCTGGTAGAACGCGGTCGCGAGGACACTCGCTGTCGCATCGCTGCCAGGCAGAAACCGCCAGACCAATCCAGTAGGACTCTGTGAACCGCAGGCAGGACATGCGTGTACTTTGCCGTCCTTGGAACTTTTGACAGAGATAACGGTTACATAGTGGGCTGAACCACACTCGCACAGGGGTGAAACGAGCGAGTCCTTGTCAATCGCACCACACACTGTACAGAGCTTGTATCGCTCCCCCGGTGTTTCTTCTATTTCTTCGCCGTAACTCACCAGTTCGTCTTCATCTTCGGGGACGTTCTCATTTCGATCATCCAGCAGTAAGTAGAACCGGAGATTGCCCGCAAACTCAAAGGATTTTTTTCCCGGCTGCTTCAGGACGGATCTGCCATTGATGGGTCCTTCCTCTCCGGCGAGATATATCGCCCAACACTGTCGGCAGGTGGCTATTTCAAAGACTGCATAGCGTTGACCATCACCCTCTGTGTGTTCACGTCGCTCTAAATAGAGGCGCCTCTCTGGCTGCGAAGAGAGATAGGCGCCTTCGATCGCCCGCACAAACAAGTGGTAACGCGCCGGGATCAGTGGCTGATCATCGCGCGCAGGGCGTGCGCGGGCCGCCAAGTCGACGAGAGCCACGAGGCACGCTTGTGCCTGAGGGAGATCGCCAAAGACTTCTCCGGCAATCTCAACAAGAGATTGCGGTCCTCTTTCCAGCGCCTGACGTACGGTCGCGACCTGTTCGTCGGCTTTCAAGACCTCATAGATAAACCAGAGAGGATCATCACCTGATACACTGTATGCACCTTGCAAGATCTGTTCCGAGACGCCTGCCCTCCTACCTTCTTCGATCAGCGTATGGATGCATGTTTGTCCTGTTGCAGATTGAATTGTCTTCTGCCAGTTCAGGTAAAGCGTGGGTTGGGGACGAAATCGGTACTGGCTCAAACTGACCATCGGTAAGCGTTGTGCCTTCACGATGTCTTGTTGAACCGGGTCATCAGAACGCCACCCCACACGTTCACCAAAGAGTTGGGCAGCGAAGCGTGCTACGTCTGGAAAATCTTTTTCTCCCTGGCCCAGTGTGGCACTCGTGGCGATACACTGGAGCACTCCTTGCTGCCCATTGACAACTCTATCCTTCAGCCGTCGTAACAGCATCGCCATCTCAATTCCCTTGGCGCCTGCATAGGTATGCACCTCATCAATGATGATGAACTTCCAATTGTCAGCATGTTCGCCGTCGAAGAAAACGTGATCATCGGGTCGCAGCAACAAGTACTCCAACATGGCGTAGTTGGTGAGCAGGATGTGAGGCGGCGTCTCTCTCATTCTTTCCCGTGACAGCAGTTCATTGGGATACGGCTCCCGCTCGAACACTTTTCTGTACTGCTCAATCGCTTTTCGTTCCTCTTGAAGTGTTTCACCAGTGTACCGACCAAAGGTAACGTGAGAATAGTTCCCTAACAGGTCTCGCATACGTGCCATTTGATCATTGGCAAGCGCGTTCATTGGGTACAAAAGGAGTGCGCGGACACCGGGTGATAGCTGACCATTCGCCTTCTGTTCGAATAGGTGATGCAAAACGGGGATAAGGAACGTTTCTGTCTTGCCACTACCAGTGCCCGTTGCGACGACAATGTTGCGTTTGTGTTGGACCAGTTTGCGAACAGCGACTTCTTGATGAAGATAGAGAGGGCGGTCTGGCGGCAACTTTGAGCTGTGCAAGTTTAGAAACTGCTGAGAGAGGACGCCTGCTTGCACCAATTGCTTGATGGTACGGCCGGTTTCAAAAGGGGGTGTGGCCTCCAAAATTGGTCCCTTGATAAATCGATCGGGCGTCCGTAGCGCATCTTCAAATTGTCGCTGGAGGGCTGGATCACGGAGACGAAACGTCGTCGAGAGATAGCTAAGGTAGCTCTCCTGGATGGCTTGGGTGGTCCCGATGGGATCGAGAGGCATGCTTGTACTCCCCGTTTGTGGGCTTGGCTAGTGTGAGATTATGTTTCCCAAGCGATGTTGAACACTTCTATTGGTCCAACTAAAGGATGTTCCATAAGTTCTTCGCTTTGATTGGTCGCCTGGCTCCAGAATAATTTCTTGCAGCGCTGGCAATACATTGCGCCTTCGCCGTACTTGTCTTCGATAGCAGTGAGCTGATCTTTATTCGCATCATATTGGAACTTCACCGGATTGCCATCTTCAGTTTCGACGATGAAGGCTGGGTCTCCTTCAACTTCGAGCTTGCCCACATACCAGCCTTCATTGTCGCGTGTAACTACAATTTCCTCAGCGCTTGCGCTTGTTGGTAGCTGCCGGTTGATGATCTTTCCTAGAATGCTGATCCGGTACGTTCTGCCGCCAAGGCCGTGAGCATGGTCAGCGTCATCATAAATCGTGCGAATAGTGAATGTCTCACCTTGTCGAATATCACCTGCCGATGAGATCGCGATCACTTGCGTGTTCGGCGCGCGTAGGGCTGGCCGTGATGGGTGCGTCGTTGACCAAGGATCTTCAAGCGCAAAATGCAAAATATAGGGCCCCGGTGGTAAGCTTCTCGCATTTACTTTAATCGTCGTACTCGTGACGTCGTCGATAACTTGTTCCACAACTGGCTCGGTTGTGCTTGCAGCAAGACGCCACAGACGTAACTTCCTTTCTTTATTCTCCGTCTTGCCCTTTTCGATCCACTTCACGCTTAATACGATGGTGTGGCCTTGCGATTCCTGAACACATTCGACTTCTTCAACTTCCCAACGAGTTCGAACGTGAAAGAGCGGGGCGGGGATAGTTTTCTGAGCCGATCCTGGTAATGTCAAGCACAATGTGCGCAGCGATGGCCCGTTACGCAACACATCTCGCAGGGCGAGTAGATCATATTTTGCTTTTCCGTGAAGCAGGCCTTTCCACGGGGCCACAGTCTGGCTGTTGTCGAGACTCAGCCTTACATCTCCCTCAAACGGTTCGGGGAACGCGATAAGCAGGAATACCTCGACCACTGTTTCCCAGTCCCCCAGCCACAATTCTTCGACTTGATTATGCCACCCTCCATACTGGTCGCCTTCTGGCCCCGTAATCCGCCATCGTAACTTTGGAATTGAGATTGCTAACGGAATTGGTTGGCCGGCTCGACTTGGGCTAGGTAGAGATAACACGCCCCGTATTGTGTCTTCACTCCCATCCACGCGCACATCAAAATTGTGATCGCCCAGATCAAGAAACTCGGCATCTGAGATAGGAGTGAATTGACTTTCGGGAGGAAGACAAAGCTTCGCCTGAACGAGCGGTGCCTTTCCAGGTTCATACGGCAGATAGATAGATCTGTCGAAAGTAAGTGCAAGATGAGGAATCAGGCAAAAAGTTTCCCTCCAATCCTCAAAAGGAGGTTTGCGAACCCGAACCGTGAAAGTGCCCATAGAACCGCTGCCTAGCAGCGTCTCGTGTTCCAGCAGCACTTCAACTACCTGCTGGCTAGACTCGATCTGTAAAGCCTGATCAAGTTCACTCAAGCGGTAGTGTCGATCATCCACGCCACCGACAGCACTGGATGAGATCGACAGCCGCCACAAGGGCAATTCGGCGATGCTTCTCATACCGATCCGAATCCGGGGTGCAGATCCCGTATAGACAGCAATGCCCTCAGTTGTTACATGTGCTACCAGTTGTCCGGCGACAAGCTCAGTCGTCATTTCCGCCGAGACGACCGGAACAGAGATACTTCGTCCACGTCTGCTGAACTCTACTGTAGAAACATCTTTCAGATCCACAGCCCGGAGTGTGTACCCCTTCCAAGCCCCGGCGAGCGGCGCCTGCTCTAGCACACAGTGAGCTGGAGTAATCGAAAAATCTCTAGGGAGCGCGAGCCACACTTTAGCCGCCGGCAGTTCCATGTTGCCAATCAGCTTGCCTGAACGCCCATCGAAGGCCAGGAAAGGTCTCTCTTTGTTCAGGCCAGTAATGACCCAACGCCGCAATAGGCGGTCGCCACTCAAAAGAGTAAACTCGTATTGATCGGCTGGGGCGAGAAGAGCTACCTCCAGTTGTTCAGTCTCCACCAGATCGTTTGTGCTTCTATATATCCGCAGCGGAAAAATCTGACGCTGCGCATTGCTGACATCGCCTCCGATCACGAAAGCTACATCCTGGGTTGCTATATCAGCAGAGAGCTGTTGCAGCGAGCAACGGACCGTGACCTCGGTCGCAGCCAGATCCAAAGTAACCACAGGCGCACGAAATCTACCAAATGGCATCAGGCTTTGTTCTTGCACCAGCTCCTGTTCTTCCGATGCAGCTTGGACATGCCCCTGCCACCATTGAGTGAATCGATCTAGTACTCGTTCTGGTAGCCCTACGTCACTAGGCGCAGGGATAGCGGCGCCGAGACTGACCTGATGATATAGCTGGACGGAATGGATGAGAAAACCCTCGGCAGGTTTTCCACCATGAAGCAAATAACGGCGGATCGGCTCGTCGACTCTGGAAAAGGCAGCAGGATAGTAAGCTAACTCTTGTTGAAGCTTCTTCGCCTCCGCCTCAACTTCTGCTAGTTGCGCCATGCTATGCCTGATGGCAGCCTGTAGATGCACCTTTTCCTTGCCCTGCCGTACCGTCGCGGCGATCAGACGTTCAACTTTTCTGAGGTCACCATACTGTCCACTCAGCGCGCTCCTCTTACGTCGAATAGTCTCTTGTAGCTCCTGATGCATTCGCACCTTCGCCACTATCTCAGCGATGCTCTCGTTTTGGCCCAAAGCTGCCGTCAGGTCGGCGATATGCGCTCGTTTGTTCTGCAGCTCACATTGGGCAGCTATTAGCCGGCTGAGTTCAGGGTCTACCTCAGTTTGAATTCTCTGCCAGGCGTCTGCAGCGGCAGCTTCCCGCTCTTTGGCAGTTTGGAGCTGGCTCTGCAATATCTGGATCAGATCATCCGAAGTCTGAGCGGACGCGATGCCTACTGTTGTTGCTAGACGGCTAAGCTTCTCAGCCCCTTGCGCTAGGGCATCCTGACGGCTCGCAATTTCTGCCAACACTGTCTCATGCTGGTTGTACAGTATGGCAAGTCGGTGTAACTGTTGCAAAAGGGTGGAAGATGGGGATTCAAGCTGTTCTGGCTCGATGGGAAGCGAGCCAAGCAATTCATCGATCCTCGTCCTTGCGCTTTGCTGCTCGGCCGTCGTTGAAGCAATCATTTGCTTCAACTCCTGCACATGCTGTTCTGTATTTTTGTGATTCCGTTGATGGCGCCACCCCATAAGCCCCAGAAGAAGAGCAAGACCATAATAGAGGCCGGCCATCGGCCACCATAACCACGATGCCGCCCCCTGCGCTACCAAACCACTGAGTACGACTGCGAAGGCAAAAAGAATGCAGGCCGGGGAAATCCACCACCAGAACGTTCTCTTGGTCGTGTGAGTGATCAGCGACAGTCTGCTTAACGCGTCTCTCTGTCGTGTCGTGGCAGCAGTAAGACTAATTATCGTCTCTTCCAAGTGCTCAAAAGGCAGACCCACCAGCAGTGGACCATATGCGTGATTCCAGGGAAGAGAAAAAATTGTAGTCGATTGCTCATTCAATTGTTGGAGCAAGTCGTTTTCTTCTGATTGCAGCCGAGCCAATAACTCTCTCTGCTGGCAGATCATTGCATATTCGTCCCCTGCAGCCCCAATGGTTTCTGCCTGCGCGGCAATGTCCTGATCGCTTGGGGTGTAACAGGCAATCGTTTGTTCCAGATCGACTCTTAGGTTTTTGATTGCATTGATCTGCTCATCCAGTCGGTTGAGTTCGTTCTGAGACTGCTGCTGGAACGACTCATAGTCGTCTGGCAGCTCTGCAAGGTCAGACAGATCAGGAGGGACACGGAAGCTTTCCAGTTTGTCCTCCAGTTGCCATAGCGTCAGGATTTCATCGTACGCATCTACACAGTATTGAAGCCATTTTAGCCTCTCCCGCTGTTGCTCAATGCTAGTTTGCTCCAGGAAACTCTGATATTGTTCTTCGGCTTGAACCCTTTTTGCATCCGCCTCTCGAAGCACGAGAAGTTCTTGAGCAATTTCTTTGGGGTCGGTCGGGTTCAACAGATCGCGTCGCACTAATGGGCTAACCACACTCAAGAAATATTCGCTCAGACAACTGTTGGGAATACCGCCGTGAATCAGGATGGGAGTGACATAGCGCAGCCCGTCTGGTAGATCGAAAGTTGGCAAGTTGTGTTCTCTGAGCAATTCGAGGAAGCTCTCGCCCAGTTTTCGTTCCCAATTCGGATCCGGGACGAGGTCTAAAGTCTCCGCAACAGCAGTCCAGTAGTTGCCGTTGTTGTAGCCAACAGTTCCCATACCCACCAGAAAGCAGGCCAGACATGCTGGCGCCTTCGTGATGAGGAAGCTGATGCCTTTGGATGGATTAAGAGAGATGTGTCGGCAGATAAGTGCAGTAAGGTGCTCCTGATCGGCTTGCGAGAGGGCAACTTGTTCAATCAGGCTTACTTGTTCAAGTGCCCAGGAGAGCTTGATCTCGCACTGGAGGAGATCATGACAATCTTCCAGCATAGTTTCCTGGCCTAATTTCTCATATAGACAAGGTATCTAGGAGACGTGACCACGGCAATCGGCCACATCTCTTATCAAGATGCTTACCTGAGTCAACATTGATGAGTATCTGAAGCTGCACAAAAAACACCCTCAGCCACACTGCCGGCTGAAGGTGTACATTTTCCAGGGGAGTGGTATATACTAGGACCACAAGCCCCCTGCTGTGGGGCAATGACTCAGCAGGCGGGTAGCCGGACGGGTGTTGCTGCACCTGACCGGCTTCTCTATTGTGTAGAATATATCACAATCTGGAGTAGAACGAAAAGTCATAAAACCGGCGTATGGTTCTAGTCAGGCGGAAAACTGGTGCGGTTTTGTTATGACAACAACGGTCGGGTGCGCCGGATGTGTCAAATTACGTGTGTAAATGAAATGCATTTCCTCATCCATCAATCTCCCTCACGTCCCAGCGTGCGACCAGCTGGTCAACGAAGCAAGTC
>QEUW01000447.1 GCA_003577005.1 Chloroflexota bacterium
TCTACGTTCTACGTTATATCGATGCCACCGCGGCGTTGGCGGCGTTGTTGGCGTTCTTTTTCTTGTTGCGCCTGGCTTTCGGTGCGAGCGATGAGGTCGTCGAGGGCGGCCCGCAGGGCGAGGAGGGTTTCGCGGCGGGCGGCGTAAGCGTGGACCCAGAATGCCTCTGAGAGGCCCAGATCGTTGTGACGTAACTCTTCCAGCAGACCGGTGGCCCCTTCGAGCAGCCACGCCAGCGTGTTGAAGGATGCCGGGCGTTCGCTGGCCGGTTTGCGTGTTGGCTCCTCATACTCGGGCTCGTAGGGCCGGCTGCGGGCGCGGTCACGGGTGGAACGCGCCTTTCCGCCGAGCTTGACCTCTATCTCTTCCTCGTGCCGATCACCGTTGGCAGTGCCAGCCATGACAACTCCGTCGTGTGAAACGCATGAACAAATGGGCTTGAGCAATCAATGGTTGGCGCAATAGGTACGCCAATCTCTCATTTCCTTACGAGCATTTCCTTACGAGCGATAAACCAACACCCGCATGACCTTATAATCCTCGCCGCCAAAGCGGTATTTATATTCTTCGTCTCCTTGCATGAAGTCAAAGACGCGACTGCCGGCAGCGATGGCATACTGGATGCTGTAGGCAAGGATCACCCAGCCGGGGCTGAGATGGGCGTGGGCGTCTGGGTCATAGCCGGAGTTGTAAAGCCAGAAGCGCCGGTTATATTGAAACGCCATAAGCGCAGCGGCTTTTTCACCGTTCAACGTGAGAAAACAGAGCCGCAAATAGCCGGCGTCGGCCATGACACGGGCGGCGGCGATAAAGAAACGGTGCATCTCCGGCGTCATAAACTCGGCCTTGTCGGCGCGGCTGGCGCGTTGGAGCGCGATAAAGTCGTCCAATTCGGCTTCCAGGCTGTGCTCCTTGCCGACAAAATAAAAGCCGACATCTGCTTCGCGTTCAGCGCGGCGCTGTTTGCGGCGAATTTCGTGGCGCTGCTTCTTGTCTACCTGGTGTTCCAGATATTCATCATAGCGTAGTGGGAGGCAAAATTGCGGCGCCGTATCATCCTGCGTCACCTCAACCCGCAGACCGGCCTGCCTGTAGAGCTGGGGTACGATCTGGTAGGTAAGGCAATCTTCTGGTAGATTGCAGAGGTCGAGCACATCCCATTGGGGTGCGGCAGGGCTTTCTAACCAGGCGAGAAGGTTACGGAAAACCGTCTCCTCCCAGCCGCGGGCGATGATGGCGTCGAGATAGTCGCTCACTTCGATACAGCCGACGAGATTGAATTTGAGCTTCCCGGCAAAGGGACCGTCGTGATTTTTTACAAGGTATAGGGGTACGATCCCCACAAGCTCGTCTGTATCTGGATGGCGAAAGGCGATGATCCAGAGATCACCCTCTCCTTGGTAACGCCACCAGGTCGTTTGCCACTCATGGGTAAGAAAGATGGAGTTAAAGCGGCTGCGCTGGAGCAACTGATTCCATTCGGTCGCCAACGCTGTAAAACCATCGGGCATGGCATCGGGGCCGTAGACTGTATAGAGCAGTGGCTTGGCGGCTCCGGGCTGAGCAAGGATAGGGTCTTTGTGCGTACCGTCAGCACCCTGGGCGTCGGATGGCGCCACGGCGACTTCATCCACACAAAGACAGGATACACTCATAGTTGCGGTCGCCCTTTCCTGGAGGTTTGCACTGTTGAGCGCGAAGTATCAGGCTTCGCTATAAATAGTATAGCGCAGCCGCCCGCAACCGGCAAGTAAGAGCACTTCCCGGGAAAGAGGAAAGCAATGAAGTAGCACTTTTGTTAAATGCCGCGCTCTTTGTTCTTTGCGAAACTACGGATACTGGCGCGCCGACGCCCGGCGTAACCGGCCAATCTGCACCACCAGCACGATGATAATGGCGATCAGCACCGGAATACTGCACAAGACTGCCAGTGCGCCCAGCATCCGCCGCCACCACGGCTCGGCGGTAGGTTGGCTCACCGCCGGCGCCCCTACCGGCGCACGCACCTGCGGTGTTCCCGCTCCCACAGTTGCCGTTGGCGTCGTGAGGATGGCGACGGCGGCCCCAGGTTCGGTTGCCGTTGGTGTGGGCGTAGCTGGCGGCGGCACTTCCTCCTGGATCGCAACAGTTGGCGGGGGAGGGGTGTCCGTTGGCGGAAGTGGTGTAGCAGTTGGGAGGAAGGGTGTGTCCGTTGGCGGGGGTGGCGTCGGTGAAGAAATGGGTGTGTCAGTCGGCATTGAGGTAGGCGAAGGCGGCGGCAGATAGACATCTTGCTCGACCGGTGGCTCACCGGCTGAATCAGGGCGTTCAAAGGGGATCGGAGCGGCGCCGCAGACCAACAGCTCCACATCATCCACATACATCCATGTGCGAGCGGGGTCGGCGTTGTTGAAGACATTGAAATAGACAAAGAAGCTGCGCCCGCGATAGGGAGTCAGATCGAGCGCGCGTTGCTGCCAGACGCCATCCGTGCTGCGAAAGCGAGTAAGCACCCCCATGACAGCCGAGTTCGGGGCGAGCAAGATCACTTCCTGGCGGTCGTCGTTGCGCTCTGCACTGGGTAGCGTCGGCTCCTGGCTGTAGGCGGCCTGCCACCAACGTAACTCTATACGGTTGGCGCTCCACGGCACGCTCACCAACTGGCGGATGGAGGAGTAGCTCGCCACGTTCTCTCCGACGCCTGGTGGGTTTCCCAACAAGATCGAGCGCGCCCCGCTCCTCGCCACGTCGGTCGTGTAGCGCGGCGGAACCGGACTATCGCCGATATCCCAGTCGCTGAAGCTTTCAAAGCTGCTATTGGCAATAAAATTGACACAGCCAGGTGGCGATGGCGCCAGCGCCGGCCAGGGCTCAGCCGGCGCCGCCCCGGCGGGGAAGGCCGTGGGCGACTCCACCCACGGGAGCGCAGCGGGCGAGGCCAATTCGGGTGTATCGCTGGGAACCAGCGTAGGCGATACAATCAAGGCAACGGTCGGTGAACCTGTCGGCGATGGTGTGGAGGATGCGGTGGGCGCAACGGTCGGTGAACCTGTCGGCGATGGTGTGGAAGATGCAGTGGGCGCAACGGTCGATGTGGCGGCCAGCGGCGGTGGTGGCGTTTGTGTGTCCGTTGGTGCGATTGGCGTCAACGAACAATATTCGATTTCCACATCATCGATATACATCCAGGTGCGCCCGCGCAACCCATCGTTGTGAACGCGGAAACGCAGGCTCATCACCTGGCCGCGGAATGCGGTCAAATCTCGCTCGACAAGTTTCCAGGCGAAGTCGTTCTCCTGCACGTTGAGCAGCGAAAACGCCAACTGGTCCGAATTGTAGTAATAGAGATCGGCCTGTTGCAGGTCATTGCTCGAGTCAGCGTCGGAGCGAGGCTGATAGCGAAAACGCAAAATGATGCTCGTGGCGTCGCGCGGGAAAGGCACAGGGTTGTAGCGCACCTCACTCACGCTGGCGATGTTAGGAAGCTCGACCCCGTTGCCGATACGCAACGCTTGCGTGCTGTCGCTAAAGGTAACTTCGTTGGTGTACATGGGCGGGCGCGGGCCAGGCTGGATCTGCCAGTGGGGACTGACCACCTCGAAGTCGCCGTTCTGGACAAGGTTGATACAGCCGGGCGCAATTTCGCCGGCAGGTGCAGGGAGCACCGGCAACCACGAGAAGAGCAGCGCACAAAGGACAACTACGGCCACAGCCGCGCCCGAACACACCGCTAAGCAAGGAGAAGCGAGTTCACTGCGCGCCCCGGCATCTTCGTCGCGGCGTCGATCTCCCGTTGATTCCTGCTCGACGACTGCTTGTCTCCGGCCCAGATACCGGGTCAAGGCGCTTTTTCCTTCCTGGCTGGCCGCACGGCGTCAACACTGGTAGCAGAGCCGCTGGCGCGTGCAACAAGGATGGTCACGACGCCGCCGATTCTACCACAGGTGTGGGTGTGATGCAATGCTGGTAGCGAAGCGGAGCCTTTCCCAAAAGCATCGCTCCGCTACCACTTGCCAACCTATTTTTGTATCTGGCCTGCTATGCGTTAAAGTTGAACCATCAAACCAACGACCAAACCTCGATGAGCAAGGAGGAACAATCGTGAGCGAACGTGTTGGCTTTGTCGGCCTCGGCATCATGGGGCAGGGCATGGCGCGCAATCTGATCAAGGCTGGTTACACCGTCCATGTCTGGAATCGCACCGCCAGCAAGATGGAGCCGCTGGTAGCTGACGGCGCCCAGGCCGCCGATAGCCCCGCCTCCGTCGCGGCACAGTGCGATATTGTGGTCACCTGTGTCAGCGACACGCCCGATGTGGAAGCGGTGATCCTGGGCGAGAACGGCATCATCCACGGCGCCAAACCGGGGGCGCTGGTAATCGATTGCAGCACCATCAGCCCGCAGGCAACGCGCGAGATCGCCGCAAAACTGGCAGAAAAAGAGATCCACATGGTGGATGCGCCGGTCAGCGGCGGCAGCGAGGGCGCGGCGCGGGGCACGCTCACCATCATGGTGGGCGGCGCTGAGGAAGATTTTCAGCGCGCACTGCCCGTGCTCCAGGCCATGGGCAAGACCATCACCCACATCGGCGAGGTCGGTTCGGGCCAGGTGGTCAAGCTGGTGAACCAGGTGCTGGTCGTGGGCAACTGTCTCGCCATGTGCGAGGCGCTCTTGCTCGCCCAGGCCGGTGGCGTTGACCTGCAAAAGACCTTTGACGCCATCAGCCAGGGCGCTGCCGGCAGTTGGATGTTCACCAACCGCGCCCCGCAGATCATCCGTCGCGACTGGCGCCCCGGTTTTATGATTTCGCTCCAGCAAAAGGACCTGCGCCTGGTGCTCGACGCCGCCGATGAGTTGGGGGTGCCGCTGCCGGGCACGAGCCTCATCTTCCAACTCTACCGGACGCTCGAAGCCCGCGACCTGGGAGCCGAAGGCAATCATGCGCTGGTCAAGGCGTTGGAATATCTGGCTGGCTTTGAGGTAGGACCGCAAGAGTAGACATAAGTTCAACGAGCAGGATACAACAGAACTGCGGAAGGAGGGAGCGATTCGCGCTTTCTCTATCCGCAGTTCTTTTCCTGTGCCGATCTTGCACAGCCCACCCACAGTATGAGACAAGCTTTACTGTCCCCCATGCCCGGTTGGGCTAAGATGATGCCAGCCAATCTATTCGCATGCGCCTAAAGATCAGGTTTGTGGCAACCTGAACAGCCCGATCTTCGTAGAGATTGTTGTATGCGTAAGGTTCTCACTATCCTGATTGTGTTGGGGTTGCTCGGTGGCGGCATCTGGATCGCCTATCGATACTACTGGCTGCCACGACAAGCGGCCCAGCAACAGCCGGCATACGAAACAACAGTTGTCACCCGCGGTTCGATTGCTAGCACGGTCAGCGCTACCGGCAATATCGAGCCGGAAGCGCAAGTCGCCCTTTCGTTTCGCAGCGCTGGCCGGGTAGAGAAGGTGTTGGTCACAGCCGGGCAGCCTGTCCAGGCCGGACAGGTGTTGGCCGAACTGGAAACCACCGATCTGACCCTGGCGCTTGCCCAGGCGAAAGTTAGCCTGGAGATCAGCCAGGCCCAACTGGCAAAGCTGGAGACGCCACCTGACCCCAGCGACGTTGCAGCCGCCCAGGCCGCAGTGGAGGTGGCTCAGGCCAGCGTCGCCGGGGCAGAGGCTGCGTTGCGCAGCGCCCAGGCCAGCTATCGCGACCTGCTGGCCGGCCCCTCGGAGGCAGAGCGCACCGTCAACCTGGCCCAGGTCCACCAGGCCGAAGCCAATCTTAGGACGGCGCAACAGGCGTATAACCAGGTGCGCAACCAACCTGACATCGGTATGTTGCCCCAATCGGCGGAACTGGAACGGGCAACTATTGCCTACGAGGTTGCCAAGGCCCAGGCCGCCCTCAGCGAGGAACCACCTACCCAGGCACAGATTTCCGCTGCCCTCAACCAGATCGC
>QEUW01000448.1 GCA_003577005.1 Chloroflexota bacterium
CCAGCACAAACTGGTCCGCAACGGGCGTGGGGGCTACTGTTTTGAACAGAATACGCTGTTCAGCCACGTGTTGCAGGCGTTGGGGTTCCCGGTCACGCGGCTGGCTGCCCGTGTGGTGTGGGGCCGGCCGGCAGATGCGCAGAGCCCGCGCAGCCACATGTTGCTCTGCATCACCATCGACGAACAGCCCTACCTTGCAGATGTCGGCTTTGGCGGGAACACACCCACTGGCGTGCTGCGTCTCGAAACGGACATCGTGCAAGAGACATCCCACGAACCCTTCCGCCTGGTGCGCATGGGCAAGGAGTACCTATTGCAGGCCGAGCAGGAGCAGTTGCCGGCCGATTACGAGGTCTCCAACTGGTATGTCGCCACCCATCCGCACTCGCACTTTGTCACCGGCTTGAGCGTAGCCCGGCCTGGGGAGGGTCGCCGCTATACACTCCACAACACCGAGCTGGCGATCCACCACCTCGGCGGCGAGACGGAACGGCATGTGCTCACCAGCGTCGGCGAACTGCGGGCAACGCTCACCGAGACCTTCCGTCTGACGCTGCCGGAGGAGCCGGCGCTGGACCTGGCGCTGCAACGGCTGGTCGAACAGGCGGGGTGATGGCCCGCCGCACCGCACTGGATACCGGGGCGATGGTCCCCGGTATCATTCTTTTGACGTAGCTAATCTTGCTTGCCATCATCCTTTTGATGTAGAGAACAATGTACTTTTGTCGCTTGACAAGCCCCCCCCCCTTATGAGAAGATGCCCCACAGGATCAAGAAGATGAAGAAGAATATGCGACCCACAATCACATTCTTGCTCGTGCTGATGACAGTGACGGCTGCCTGCCAATCGCCGAATGCCACCCCGACCTTACAGCCCGGCGAGGTGGAGATCCCCTTTGAGACGATGGTGTTGGATGAGGAAGCATCGGCCATGAATTTTGAAGATATGGACACAGACCCACAAGTGTTTGCTATCACTACCCAAGATGACATTGCTGAAATCGAATCTCTGATCACCCCCGAATCGGTAGACTTGCTTCAGGAAGTCGACCTTAATACCCATTCAGCTCTTGTTGTCTTTCGAGGGTTGCAAGGTTGCTCAGGTTTTGGACTTGCTATCGAGCGGCTTCGCTTACAGCAAGACACGCTCACTATCGATGTCCAATTTTGGCAACCCCCACCGAACACCGCTTGTTCAAATGTTGTCATTTCACCCTATCATATTGTCAGGCTGGACAAAAGCTTGATTTCACTCGATCATGTGCAACTTGCTCTGCACAGTCAGGTGGCGGAACGGCCAAGACGTTAGCCATATCATAACCGTTGCGGAGGGAGGTGTGCTGGCAGAGAAGCGATACCAAACAACCTAAGTGCAGGATGCGACAGTTCCGTGACAACGTCATCCCCCCTTTCAAGTTAGTACTGATCGAGCCCAGAAGGAGCAATCCCCATGAAATTGCTACAACGAAGTGTGCTCGTGTTGGTCGCTGTCGTTTTGGGTTTCTCGGCTGTGTTGTTTTACCAGCGAGTGAGCCAGATGCCCACAGGCTCGCCCCGTCTCCAGGAAGTCCCGCCCTCGCCGACGCCCACGCACACTGCCATTGCTGAACCTGTCCCGACCGAAGAAGCCCCACCCCCGCCGACACCCGAACCGGTCTCGACCGCCGAGCCCCTCTCGCCCGAGGCAGAAATTGCCCTCAACTTTATCGCTGAACAGGAAGATATCCCCAGAGAAGAACTGGTCGTTACAGGCGAAGAAGCCAAAGCCTTTCCGCTGCTTGAGCGCAGCTACGTGCTCGTCTCCCTGCTGCACAACCGGGCAGAGGCGTTGCGCACATTCCGCCTGCTGGTGGACCCGGCGACCAAAGCGGTAGAGCCGGATGTCGAAAGTGTTGTGGTGGCCGAGCACGAGGCGTACCAGGCCCGGTATGGCAAGTTTGACCCGCCACTCTACGATCGCCTGCAAATCGCCAGCGAGGAGGAGCAGATCCCTGTCATCATCTGGGCGGCAGAGAGCGGTGAGGAAGATTCGGTGAAAATTGCCGAAGCCGAAGTCGCCCAACTCTACCCCGAAGCGGCCCGTGCGCTCGCAGAACGAGGCGTGGCCTGGTCAGTCGAGGATGAGGCGCTGCGCCTGGAAATCAAGCAAAAGTATGCTGAAATCCTGGCTGAACTGGCCGCGAGCCGGGTCGACCCGGTGATGGAATGGCTGGAGGCCAAAGGCTACGAAGTTGAGCGCATCGACGGCTCCCCGATGGTCGCTGCCACGGTCAGCAAACAGGACATCCTAGAACTGGCTGAGCTCGAGGCCGTCGGCTCGATCCTGTTGGGCGGCGGTCAGGCGGCGCCATCCTCCAATATCAGCACCCCTACGAGCCGCGTGCCGGTGGTTTGGAGCCGCGGCATGAACGGCGGCAACGTCCGCCTGGCCATTGTTGAGCAGGGCAAAATCAACAACACAGCCCGTAACTGCCTCAATGTCATTGAGACCCGTGATAGTTCGGTGGGTGACTGGCCACACAAAAGCCGGGTCGCCGCCATTACCGCGTGCAACAACGCAACCCTGCCCGGCGTCGCCCAGGGAGCCCAGATAATGGACGCCGGTTATCCAATTAGTGGTACAGATGTTGACGCTGCCAATGCGCTAACCTGGGCGGTTGACGTAAAACTGGCTGACGTCACCAATCACAGCGAGCGGATACTCGCACCGCAAACGGACACCAACCTCTACTATTTGGACAAGTTCTACGATTACAAGGTACGAAATTTTAAGTTCACGGCTGTCGTGGCAGCCGGTAATCGTGATGTAACCGATAATGTCGGAACGCCCGCTAAAGGCTGGAACGTGATTGCAGTAGGCAATGCCGAGGATCAGGATACAGCGGCGTGGTGGGATGACAAGATCAATGAGACTGCTATCGGTTCGTCGTATATCAATCCCAATACAGGTGTCGAAAAACCAGAGGTGGCCGCTCCTGGCACCAACATCAACACGGTAGCAGGTCAAGGAACTAGGACGAGTTATGCCGCACCCCAGGTGGCGGGGTTGGCGGCCTTGTTGATGCAGCGCAATTCAGACTTGAAAGACATGCCGATGGCGGTCAAAGCGATCCTCATGGCGTCGGCTGTCCATAATCTGGAAAACAGCAAACGGCTCAGCGACCTGGATGGCGCCGGCGGCGTCGATGCGGCCCTGGCCGATTGGATTGCCCAGTCAGTGGGTGGTACAAACGCTTGCATTGTTCCATGCTGGTGGGATATTCCAATCAACGATAGCAATCTGCCCGAACCTGGCCCACCGCCCCAAGCCACCAACTATCTCTATCGCACCTTTACCGCCAGTCAGGGAGAGCGCATTCGCGTGGTCATCTCCTGGTTTTCAGCAGCCTCAGCCGACGGCGTTCAGGATAACTTGCGCACAGAACTCAACCTCCATGTTCAACGTCCCAACGGCACAGTCGTTCAATCCTCAACCAGTTCCGCCAATGGGTTTGAAATTGTCGATTTCACCGCTGACGCCACCGGCACCTTTACCATTGCCGTAGAACGGCTATATCTCGGCGCCTACAACGAATCCGGCAACACACTCGGCATCGCCTGGATGAAACTGGCCACCTACCTGCCCGAGGTGCGGCGCGCAAGCGACGGCTGGACGAGCACCATCTACGTGCGCAACGACGGCCATACCAACTGGCAGGGCAAGGTCACCTTTTTCAATCAAAGTGGCGCCTATGCCGGCGATCACAGTGCCACGCTGGCGCCCAATGCCGTCTGGAGCGGCGCCACCCCGCCCAACAACTGGATCGGCACCGCCATTGTCGAGGGCAGCGACGACATCTCAGTGGTCATCCGCAACGACAAGACGGGCTTGGCCACGCTCGACAACGGCCTCTCGGCCGGTGGGGCCACCGACCCGGCCTGGGGGCAGGCGGGTACGGTGCTCTACGCCCCGGCGCTCTACAACAACATCTTTGGTGGCTACAACTCCACCATCTATATCCAGAACCCCAACGCTACGCTCACCACCCTCGCGCCCTATCTGTATGGCAGAACTGGCTACAACGATTATCCGCAAGGCAATATCTACATGGGCGACGGCAACCAGCAAGTCTTGCCGCTGGGTCCGATGGTCAACAACACCAGTTGGGTGGGCTCGTTCTACGGCACTGCCGACCGACCCCTTGCCCTGCGTATCTTCGAGAGCAAGGGCAGCGGTGAGAGCCGCTCGTACAACGCCAGCGCCGGCGGTCGCTGGCTGGTCTATGTGCCCGTGGCCTACAAAAATGCCTTTGGTTTCATCACTGGGCTGGTGATCCAGAACCTGCACGCCTCCAGCAGCACCAACGTCACCCTGCGCTTCTGCGAACGCACCGTCACCAACCCGGCCACCTGCCCCACCCATTCAATTTCAAACGTGGGCGCACGGCGCAGCGTGGGTCTCAACCTCAACGACGCCCCGGTCGCCAACGGCTGGACCGGGTCGATCAGCATCCAGAGCAGTAGCAGCAGCTTCCCGCTGGCAGTGGCCGTCACCAACGCCAACAGCGTCGGTGGCTACAATGTCAGCGCTACCGGCTACGGCAGCAAGCTGGTCATCCTACCGCGGGCGGCCAGAAATGCCAGCGGCCGCACCACCGGCTACACCGTGCGCAACGTCAGCGGGCTGAACAATGTTTCAGTCACTGCGCGCTACTATAGTAGCGATGGAATGTATGTGAACCAACGCACCTTCACGCTCCACAGCGCCCAGACTGATGGCTATTTTCAGAGCAACGATGCGTTTCTCGCCGATGGCTGGCAAGGCTCCATCGTGATTGAAGCCACCGCCGATGTCGTCGCCATCATGCGCGAGGACACCAGCACCACCACCAGCGCCTACAACGGCGTCTCCCGCTAAAGCAGGAATCGCTCAATCTCTGAATCTCCCTTACGCCGACAGATTCAGAGATTGAGCGATTCCCCTAGCCCTATCACCCACGCTGCACCGGCCACTCATAGACCACCAACTGCTCAGGCTCCTCCCGGGCGCCGCCGCTGAAGACAAAGCCACACTTCTGGGCAATCCGCTGCGAGGGGAGGTTGTCTACGCCGGTGATGATGACGAGGTGGGTCAAATTCGTCTGTTCTATCACATAGCGCTGGAGCAGCCGCAGCGCCTGTGTGCCGATGCCGCGGCCGCGCCAGGCGGGGGTGAACAGACAGTAGCCCACCAGGCTCTCGCCGGTCTCGTGGTTGATGTCGTGCAGGACGATCTGGCCGACGGGTACTTCTTCTTGGTAGATGGAGAAGTAGTGGACGGTGGGATCAGCCGGGGCGCAGGCCAGGTAATGCTCGACGTCGCCGCGCACATCCTCGGCGATGTCGCATTGTAAGATACGTTCGACAGCGGGCGCGCCGATACTGATAGCGCCGTCTTGGTAGGGTGGGCCGTAGTGGAAAGGCATCGTTTGCAGCACTTATGTGGAATCAGCAAAGACTTCCGGGAGGTGGCCCATCAGATTTACGGTCAGGAGCACGTTCTCTGGCCACCTCCCGGAAGTTTGGAGCCCGCCAGCGGCTACTTCGCTTCCGTCTTGATCCACGGGTCAAGCGCATCGCGCAACCCGTCGCCCAACAGGTAGATCGACAGGGTGGTGATAAAAATAAAGAAACCCGGCGCCAGCACCAGCCAGGGCGCATCGGTAAAGTTGCCCAGCGACCCCTGCATCATGTTGCCCCAACTGGCGTGGGGCGGGCCGATACCGACGCCCAGATAGCTCAACCCCGCTTCGGCAATGATGGCGCCGGCAATGTTGAAGATGGCCGAAACGATGATGATCGACGAAACATTGGGCAAGATGTGCTTGAACATGACGCGCCAGGGTGAACTGCCGATGGCGCGGCTGGCGATGATATATTCCCGCTCGCGCACCGAGAAGATCTGGCCGCGCACCAGGCGCGAGAGCCCCATCCACCCAAAGATACCAATGAGAAAGGCCAGTCCCTCTGGCCCCGGCGAAAAGATGCGCGAGAGGATGATGAGCAAAAAGAGCAAGGGGATGCTGCCCAGCGTCAGAATAATCGCGTTGATAATATCATCGATCCACGTCGTGGCATAATAACCGCTGATCAGCC
>QEUW01000449.1 GCA_003577005.1 Chloroflexota bacterium
GGGAGCCGTGAGCGGCCTACGTCCCACAGCCGGCGCAGCGTGTGTAGGAGCCTGGTGGCCGGCGGGCGCCGGGCCGGGTCCCACCAACTCACCGCGGCCCGCACACGCTCATCGTCATCGTGTTGAAGCCGCTCCAGCACCGCGTGGATGGCCGGTTCGCTGAGCAGCGCCATACCCGCCGTAGCCAGCGCTCGCCCCATGTACGCTCGCACTTCGGGGGGTTCGTTGAGTTCAGCCGTAATGCGCTTGCAGCAGGTGTAGAGCGACATGGGTCTGCCCAGTCGCCAGGATCTTAACCTGCTCACTGGCTGCTTGATAGCCAGGTAATCCACATTGCACGCAGGCTGAAAGTCCCTGGCTCGCACCGGCGTCAGCAGCCCAGGTTCGACCAGGTAGCAACAATAGCCATATGCTTCCAGCGCCGCCAGAAGCGTGTTGGGCGTTTCACCAAACATCTCGAGCGTAAAGCCATTCGATTCGAACAGAATCGCCGGGGCATCCGGGCGCGCCAACAGATCGGCCATACCGCGCACAGCGTGCATCTCTGAGCCCTCAATGTCTAGCTTGATAAAGTCGGCGCGTTCCCAGCCAATCTCAGCCAAGAGTGCCGGGACAGTGTCGGCCCGCACCTGGATGGTGGGTGCAATCACAGAGGGATTGGCAACGACCCCATAGGGCCCCGCTGGCACAAACTCCAGAACACCCGCGTGATCGCTGATGGCAGCATGAACGGATTGGACTGTGTGAAAGTGGTTTTGCTCGAGGCTTGTCCGCAGCAATGCTAGATTGGTAGGGTTGGCATCCACTGCTGCCACTCGATAGCCCTGAGCGGCCGCATAGAGCGTAAACGTGCCAATATGGGCGCCCAGGTCCAGCACCTGGCTGCCTGGTGGCGCCAGCATGGCTAACAATCCATACCCCGGGGGAAAGAAGTGGCGTTGCTCGATGATGCTCTGCGTGATGGCGTCCTGGCTGAAGGCGTCAACAAAGAGGTCGAAGACAACCGTTTCGGCAACAGCTAGCCGAAAACAGCGCACGGCCAACTCCTGACCGTGGACATGGATGCTCTGAGGTACATTCCCCTGACAGGGGCCAAGATTGATCTGCATAGGAGGCGAGTACGCACCGGCAAAATTGGCAATGGGACAGTTTCGCTTGTTTGGGACGAAGCTCCATAGATGCCCTACTCTAGCCGATCAGGACGCTATAGCCAAATTTGGATGGTTCCCTGCGCTGGTGCTGTCGATAATTGTCGATAATGAATGGCCGCAACAGCGCAGACTTATCCGGCAACGAATGAACCGGCCAGGCTGAGGGTGCGATGCACGTGAAAAGTGCGTTGCACCCTCAGCCTGGTTGGGCAAATCGTTGCCGAGTAAATGTCAACAGAGCCTAGTGCAAACGGAGCCATCCTTCGTTTTGTATTCCGTCGTTGACCTGCTATAGTGATGGCTTTGGCAGCGGTTCTGGCCCGGATTGGGGCCGCCGCTTTTTCTTTCAACTAAGGGCGCGTTTGGGGATGTGGATGGACGAATTCATGCGAGCAGAAACGAACGCTGAGAGTGCGAATCAGGCCCGCTGCGAGGCGCCATCTCCAGTGTCTCTTCTCATTCGGTAGGGTTTATGAGCGACGGAAATCTAAACGAGTCAACCCCACAGGTCGCGGTTGCCGTCACCCCGGCGGATCTAGAAGTTGCTACACCGGCGAACGACCGTAGCAGGTCACCCCAAGAGCGGGCAGCCTTGCGGCGCCGTGTCTTTGGCCTGGCCTGGCCGGTGATTGGTGAAAACTTTCTGGAGACGTTGCTTGGCATCGTCGACACCTGGTTTGTCGCCTTTTTGGGCGCCGTGGCGCTGGCCGGGGTAGGTGCGGCCACACAGTTGATGTTTTTTGTCATCTCGGCGTTGAGCGCAGTGGCGGTGGGCAGCGCTGTGCTGGTTGCACAGGCGGTGGGCGCCCGTTCGTTCGAACAGGCCGGCAACCTGGCGAAACAGTCATTGGTCTGGGCAGTCTTTCTTTCGCTGCCGCTGGTGCTCACAGGTCTCATCGCTGCCGAACCGCTGATCGGCATGTTTGGCATGGAGCCGGCAGTGAATGAGATCGGCGCCGCCTATCTGCGTGTCACCATGGGGACGGTCTTTGCGCTGGTGCTGCGCTTTATCGCCGCCGGTGTATTGCGCGGGGCCGGCGACTCGCGCACGCCCATGTTGTTGACTTTGCTCTCCAACGCCATCAACATCGTGCTCGACTATGCCCTGATCTTTGGGCGGCTGGGGATGCCCGAACTGGGTGCGGTGGGCAGCGCCTGGGCCACCTTTATCGCCCGCAGCATCAGCCTGCTCTTGCTGCTCATTGTGTTGTGGCACGGGCGGAACGGTGTCAGCATCCGCGGCGCAACGGGATGGTGGCCGGCGTGGCCGGCGGCGCGGCGGATCTTGGGGTTGGGGGTGCCGGCGGCGGTGGAGCAGGTGCTCATCACCTCCTCCTTTCTTATGCAGACCATTGTCGTCGCCCAACTGGGCACATTCGTGCTGGCGGCCCAGCGCGTCTCGATGAACGCCATGTCGCTCTCGTTTTTGCCCGGTTTTGGCTTTGCCATGGCCGCCACTACCCTAGTCGGCCAGAGCATCGGCGCCCGGCGCCCAGATGAAGGGCAGGCGGCAGCCCGCATCGCTACCCTCTGGTCGATGATCTGGATGGGGACCCTTGGCGTCGTCTTTCTGCTCTTTGCCGAATCGATCGTCGGCTTTTTTAGCGACGACCCGCAGGTCATCGCCATCGGTGCAGGAGGGTTGCGCGTGGTGGCGCTTTCACAGCCGTTTTGGGCCATCGGCTTTGTCCAGGCGGGCGCGCTGCGTGGCGCCGGCGATACGCGCTTCCCGCTGTGGATCAACACGACGAGTATGTGGACTGCGGTGGGGCTGGGCGCGCTCTTTGTCACGCTCTTTGGCGGCAACCTGGCGACCATCTGGAGCGCCTTTTTGCTGACATCCCCCGTGGCGGCTGCGCTGCTCTGGTGGCGCTTTCAGCGCACGATCGCGGGGCCGGTCAAGCCGGAGGTGTAAACGCCACACGTGATCCAGGCGGTTGTCTCATCGACAAAAAGCATCGCGGGGCCGGTCAAGCCGGAGGTGTAAACGCCACCCCGGCTGCCACCATACAGGAAGTGCTCGATCACTATGTCGAGGGGACGGCGATCAAGCCCATCCATGTAATATAATGGTCAATGGCTGATTGCTTTTTTACGGGCTTCTCAAAAGTCGCTTACACAAAGACCTCCGGGAGGTGACCGGAGTGAACTTGCCAGACCGAAAACCTCACCGGTCACCTCCCGGAGGTCTGGCCGCAGCGCAACTTTTTGATTTTTGAGAAGCCTTGGCTTTTTTATTGATTGACAGCCACCGGTCCCCTTGCTATACTGGGTTCATCGATCCCAATTCCAGTAACCGGCAAGGATTCCCCCATGGAGACCATCAACTGGACACCGATCATCATCGTGGCGCTGCTGGTCGTGGTTGCCATTGTCTTTGCGCTGCGCTACCGGGGTGGCGGCAAGGCGACGTTGCGCGGCCCCTTTGGCACGAGCGTCGAGGCCGAGGGCCGCAACCCCGCGCCACCCAGACCGGGGAGCGCCACGGTGGAAGACGCCCAGTCCGGCGGCAACGTGCGCGCCACTGCCACCACCGGCGGTGACGCCGCGGTGCGGCGGGCAAAGGCCAAAGGCGACATCGAGGCCAGCACGGACGACGCCCCAAAAGCGTGACCCCCGGCGCCGCGCCCGCCCCGGCCGGTTCCGCCATCGTTGCCGGCGCACGGGCCGGGGGGAACATCTTCGCCATCACCGGCAGCGAGGTACACTTTGGGGGTGGCGAGCGGCTGCCGCTCTATGCCAATGTGCCGCCGCTGCCCCCGCACCTGGTGGGCCGCGACGATCTGCTCGCCGAACTGGCCGGGCGTCTGTGCCAGGGCCACAGCCCGGCGCTCTCGACCGCCGGCAAGCCGGGCGTGGGCAAGACGACGATGGCCGTGGCCCTGGCCCACCACCCCGCGGTGCTCGCCCACTTTGCCGACGGCGTGCTCTGGGCCGGGCTTGGCCCCACTGCCGACGTGGCGCGCATCCAGGCGGAGTGGGCCGCCGCGCTGGGTATCGACCTGGCCGGCCAGCCGGAGGTGGCGCAGCGCACCCAGGCGATCCAAAACGCCATCGGCCAGCGGCGGCTGTTGATCGTGCTCGACGACGCCTGGCGCCTGGAGGCCGCCCAACAGTTGCGCTGCGCCGGCCCCCATGTGGTCCACTTGCTCACCACACGCGATGAAGAGCTGGCCCGCCGCTTTGCCGGTGTGGGCCAGACGCTCCACCTGGCCGAACTGGAGCCGGACCCCAGCATGGCCCTGTTGCGGCACCTGGCGCCCGAAGCGTGCGCCGCCGGCCCGGCCCAGGCGCAGGCATTGGCCGCGGCCGTGGGCGGGCTGCCGCTGGCGCTCGAACTGGTGGGTGGCTTTCTGGCCGCACCCGAACGCAGCTATTTCGCCGACCTCAGCCAGCAGGCCTTTGACGAACTGGCCGACCCGCAGCGCCGGCTAGCCCTGGCGCAACGCCGGTTGGGCGCCACGGGCAGCGCCGAACAGACCCTGCACGCCGCCATCGCCCTCAGCCTGGAACCGCTGCCCGCGGCCACCGTGGCCGCCTTCCATGCCCTGGGCGCCTTTGCCGCCCGGCCCGCCACCTTTGACCGCCCCGCCGCCGAGGCCGTAAGCGGGGCCGATGGCCGCGCGCTGGCGCTCTTGATCAGCCGCAATCTGGTCGAGTGGGGGGTGCGGAGTAGGGGGGATGGGGAGGTAGGGAGTGGGGGGGATGGGGAGGAGCTGGCGTTGCACCAGGTGGTGGCGGACGTGGCGCGCACGCAGACGCCGCCGGAGGCCCTCGCCCGCCACCGCGACTACTACCTGGCGCTGGTCAACGAGGATCGCGGCGACTGGCGGCGGATCGAGCCGGTCTACCCGCAGCTTGTGTACGCCTGGGAGCGACAGGCAAATTTGACCCCCGGCGATGAGATCCTGGTCACGCTGGCCGATACACTCAACCGCTACCAACGGCTGCGCGGGCTGCGCCAGGATGAGTTGCAGTGGCTGGAACAGGCGCTGCGGGTGGTCCAGCGCCGGCAGAACGAGCGCGAAACCGCCCGTCTCCTCAACAACATCGGTCTGGTCTATTCCGACCTGGGGGACAAGCAGCAGGCGCTGGCCTACTACGAGCAAGCCCTCCCCCTGCGCCGCCAGGTGGGGGATCGCTGGGGGGAGAGCGTCACGCGCTACAATATGGCGATGGTTTACCGAGATTTGGGCGACCTGGCCGCGGCGGTGGCCGAACTGGAACAGGTGGTGGCCATCGACGAAGCCACCGGCCACCCCGACCTGGAGAGCGACCGCGCCATGCTGCGCCGGCTGCAGGAGCTGCACCAGAACGAGCCCCGGCGTGCGTGAGGCGTACGCAAGTTATTCTCCTTTCTGCCACCTTTTTCCGGACGCTCAGCGCTTTCGAGAAGGTCTAGCAATCCACAGATTTGGTCTTCGCCGATATTGAGTGGTTCGTAAATTCAATCCTATGGCTCGATGAGCCATCGTGGTATAATGAAGTGCATCCGATATGTAAGAGGAGATGAACAATGCCCGTATCTACACTAACGCTCGATGAGCTAAAAGAGACCTCGCTGGAGGAAATCATTTATCGGGTGTTGCGCGAGCAACTATTGTTAAAGATTCGGCTGGCCGATGGTCAGACCGTCCACATTCAACCTGAACCAAAACTGACGCCACTGCCCGTCCTTGAAGGCTTCGTCCCTGATGGTTGGAAGGACGCCATCTATGCCTGAATCTATGCCTGTGCTGTTGTGCTGTTTGACGCAGGTATGTTTATCGGCGCCTTATTGGGTGGCGACCCCCGACACGCTGAAGCGCGTCTACTTGTAGAAGCTGCTCGTCAGGGTACTCTCGCAGCATGTACAACAGTAGGTATTCTGAGTGAAGTTTATGCGGCGCTTACTTGGATCAACGCCAGACCACCACAAACGCCTCAGAATGCTGCGTACGTAGTTCGTTTACTGGTAGCGCCGCCTTCTGCCTTGCAAATCCTGCCCACGGACGGGCAAGTGGTTGACCTGATGCTGGATTTAGTGGCAAAGCACCAACTCACAGCTCGGCGTGTGCATGACGCCCGCCATGCTGCAACTGCATTGGCCGCTGGGGTTACCAAAGTTTACACCTATGATGTAGCCGACTGGCAAGCTTTTGCGGCTGACGGAGTTGCAGTGATCGGACCGCCTTCAGTGATAGTCTCTGGATAACTGCTCCCCGTGCCTCCTCTATGGACCGCTGCCCTCCGCGCTTCAGCAGTCGTTGCGCGGTGGGGCGTCGATCAGGCGTGTGGTTTGTTCGTCGATTGTTCTAGCTGGCGCAGCCGCTTCTCCGCCTCGGCCAGCCGTTGGGCGAGGGCCTCCACGGTCTGCAACAGATGACCGATGGCCTGCTCGGTGGTGAGCCTGCCCTTGGCCCAGAGCGACAACAGTTCGGGGATGGGATGGGTGGCCATAAAAACCGTCCTTTCGCTTGGATGGAGATTGGATGTACTGACACATGAGGTTAGAGCGCTTAATGGGAGGTGCAACGCACTTTTCAAGTGCATCGCACCTGTAGCACCCTATCTAACCGGATGTGTCAATACAATTAGAGACTAGAGACTTGTCTGCAACCAGTCTCCAGTCTCCAGTCTCTATTCTTCACTGCCGTCTGCGGAGGGCAGCAAAACAGCCGCCTCCAACGGTCCCGTTGCCAGGCGGCTGCGCATTTGATCCTTACGAAAAGGACGGATACAATGACACTCAGCCGTCCAGACTGCTTCTTCCAGTTTGGAGGGTTAGCCGCCTGCAGGTGGTTGCTGCACCTGGAGGCGGCGATTTTGCTGTGGCGCCATCATACTCGCGCCGGGTGGACTTGTCAAATCGGCAAAAAAGGGGCAGGATCGCCCGCATGCCGGGAAAGGGCCAGCGACGCCCTGGTTATTTCAGGTGGTCCTGGCCCTTTCCCGGCATGCAAATTGATGGCGCTGCATCCGCTACGCCCACAGGTGGGCGTACTTGAGCCCGCTCCCCGTATTGAAGAGCACGACTGTTTCGTCCGGCCCGATCCAGCCCTGTTCGAGCAGATGCACCTGCGCCGCCAGACAGGCCGCCCCCTCGGGCGCGGGGAAGATGCCGGTGTGCCGCCCCATGACCCGCGTGTAGTGCAGCATCTCCTCGTCGGTGACGGTGAGGGCAATACCGCCGCTCTCGCGGATGGCGCGCAGGATGAGAAAATCGCCGATCGCCACCGGCACGCGCAGACCGTCGGCCACGGTGGATGCGCCCTGCCAGAGTTCGGCGTGTTCGCTCCCTTCGTTGAAGGCGCGCACGATGGGGGCGCAGTTGCTGGCCTGCACCGAGACCATGCGCGGGCGCTGCGGGCCAATTAGCCCCATCTGTTCCAGCTCGTCAAAGGCTTTCCACATGCCCACCAGCCCGGTCCCGCCGCCGGTAGGGTAGATGATCACATCGGGCAGGGTCCAGTTGAGCTGTTCGGCCAACTCGTAGCCCATGGTCTTTTTGCCCTCGATGCGATAGGGTTCGCGCAG
>QEUW01000450.1 GCA_003577005.1 Chloroflexota bacterium
TGGTAGCGCGACGTAGCCGTAGCTCCGTCGGGTGCAATGGCGGCTACGTCAAATGCGCCAGTCCTTTTGGGCATAGCGGCATTGTAAATTGGCCCCATCAATTTGACAAAAATGGCTCTTGTCAATGAACCATTTTTATCGTATGCTGGGTCCCGGCATCAGAACCGGAGTCGCACGAAGTAAAGGAGATCGATCGATGGACGCCGAGCTATCGCTCATACAACCAAAGAACACCGGCGAGACTGCGCGGGCCCGCCAGCGTATCTTGCTCTATCAGGATGAACTCTACCGGGTCCCCCCCTGTTATGAGACGTTGCGGGTCATCGCTGGTGTAGCGCTGGTCACACAAGGGGCGCGCGACCTGATCCTGACTCCGGGGCATGAGGCTCATCTCCAACGTAGCCAGGATATTGCGCTAGTCTCTGCCTTGCGGGGCAGTCAACTGGTCGTAGAACTCTATGCAAATTGAACCGGGAGTGATCGGGTCGGTCCAGCCGGCCCGATCACTCCCGCGCTGCATTGCCGGCCGTATGTCCACCGTCGATAGAAAGCAGATCAACATGCCACCTGCCAACCCCATCCCCTTCGTCCCTGTCCGCCGCAAAGACCGCGCGGTGACCGACGAAACGTGGATCGTCGCCCTGCTCGACCGTGCGCCGCTTGGCGTGCTCGCCACCGTTCAGGACGGGCAGCCCTTTCTCAATGCAAATTTATTTGTCTACGACCATGAACAGCGAGTTCTCTACCTGCACACGGCACACGCCGGCCAAACGCGCGGCAATGTCGAGGCGGAAACGCGCGTCTGCTTTACGGTCAGCGAAATGGGCAGATTGCTTCCGGCGCCGACAGCGCTGGACATGAGTGTAGAGTATGCCAGCGTGGTGGTCTTTGGCAAAGCGGCAATCGTGACGGCGGAAACCGAAGCCCGCTATGGCCTGCAACTGCTGCTGGACAAGTATTTTGCCCACCTCCGCCCAGGTGAGCATTACCGGCCTATCCAGCCGGAAGAGCTGGCGCGCACCTCAGTCTACCGGGTTACCATCGAGTCGTGGAGCGGCAAACAGAAGCAGGCGCCGGAGGATTTTCCCGGTGCGTTTTCCTATTCGCCAAAGTAGACTTCCCGCACTTGCGTATTCGCTGCGATCTCATCTGGCGTCCCCTGGGCGATAACGTTGCCCAAATGCATGACATAGAGATGATCGACAAAGTCAAAGAGGATCTCCAGCCGGTGCTCGACAATCAAAAAAGTAAGGCCATGCGTTCGGCGCATGGCTTCGATCTGTTCGAAGATCGTATAGGCCAGAGCGGGGGCCACACCGGCTGTTGGCTCGTCGAGCAAAAGGATGCGGGGCGCGCCCATCAGACTACGCCCTAGCTCCAACAGCTTCATCTGTCCACCGGAGAGGTCAGCGGCGAGGGTGTCATATGCTTGCCAGAGCTGGAGCTGGTCGAGCGTGGCGCCAGCATTGTGGGCGTTGTGAGACTCCTCGGCGCGCCACGTGCGGTGCAGGGGTGCGTGCGCCGGGTCTTCGCCGCGCTGTTCTTTGACGGGCAGGAGCATGTTATCGAGCGCGGTCATGCGAAAAAAGAGCGCGGGGTCCTGGTAGCTGCGCACCAGCCCCAGACGATAGATCTGGTACGCCGGCAGCCCGGTGATATCGCGGCCCTCCAACAGGATGCGCCCGCTGTCAGCCGGCTGGCTGCCGGCAATGATGCTGAGCAGCGTAGATTTGCCGCTCCCGTTCGGCCCGATCAGCCCGATGATCTGCCCTGCCGGCACGGTCAGCGACACGCCATCGACGGCGCGCAGTTGGCCAAAAGACTTTTTGACGTTTTCTAGTGTCAGCACTCGCCACCACCCTTCACAGCCAACTCCTCATGCGCGACCGTCGTCCGCACCGGTTCGGGCAACAGACCTTGCGGGCGGTAACGCAACATGAGCAGCAGGATCGCGCCAAAGATCATATAACGCACATAGTTGAATTCCCACGCCGAGCCGAGCATGTTCAACTGAATGGCGGTCACGGCGGTGAACCGGTCGAGCAGGGTGATGAGCAGCGCTCCCAACAGCGCCCCGCGCTGATTGCCCAGCCCGCCCAGCACAACCATCACCCACACGTCGAGCGTCAGACCAACGCCATAATCGTTGGCGCTGGCGTAGCCGGTATTGGTCACAAAAAAGACCCCGGCCAGCGCCGCGATGGCCGAGCCGATAAACATCACCTGTCCCCGGCGGCGGGCGACATCTTTGCCCAGGCTGGTCGCCACAACATCATTTTCGCGCACGGCTTTGAGTAGACGGCCAAAGGGCGAGCGCACCAACCGCTCACAGTAGAAATAGACCGCCACGACACAGAGGAGGATCAACCCGGCAAAGAGCAGTCCGCCGGTCGTCCGGTTGCCGACCCAGTGAAAGGGCTGCGCAATGCCCGACAGCCCGTTGTTGCCACAGATCAGCGGCGGATAACCCCGCACGACGATGCGCGCAATCTCGCTGCCAACGAGCAAGACCAGGCCAAGAAACCACTCTTCCTTGAGCCGCAGCGCCGGGTACGAAGCCAGATAGCCGGCCAAGCCCCCAATGAGCGCGGCAATCGCCAACGTGACCACAAAGTTGAGCAGCCCGACCGCGGGCAGCGTCTTCATGATCTGCGAGCGCAGAGCCAACGCCTGGGCCAGCGTCGAACCGCCGCACGGGTCGATGTACGTCTGCCCGGCCAGCAGCGGCAACAACCGCGTATAGGTGACACCCGCGGTATATGCCCCGACCGAAACAAAGAGCGCTTGCCCAAAATTGGGCACCCCGGCGACCCCGTACTCCAGATTCAGGCTCAACGACATCAGCGCATAGATGCCAAAGAGGGTAAGCAGGGCGATAGCGGTTCCAATCAGATCGATCTGCATCGTTGTTCCTAATAAACTTGGTTCTCTTGGTATGCTCTTATCGTCCCCAGGCTCTCTGTTGGGGCTAGCATGATGAAGATTAACAAATTGTTTCGGTAATGCCCATCCGGTGCTGAAGTAGGTCGCCCTGGTAGGGCGGCGGCGCTACTCATTCGAACGATTGTCACGCTGGTAGCGTGACCTACGGGGGGTTACCGGTTTATCTTCTTAATCTTCATAATGCCAGCTCTCACACCAGTTATGGGTAAAGAAAAGTCGGCTCTCCACGATTTACCGGGTACGCGGAGTTCGCACGCCTACGTGTGAACTCCGCGTACCCCACTTCCTGCAAAAACCTGTAAAGCCGAAAAGTCAAGCAGGGCACGATTTTGCAGAACGATTATCGCGCTTCCGGCGCCGCTGGACCTATCTTTGTGTAACGAGGTGGGCCAGGCAGATCGACTGTAAAGGTTGTTCCCTTGCCCGGCGTGCTGGCTACGTTGATTTCACCACCATGCGCGCTGACCAGCTTGTTGGCAATCGACAGCCCCAGACCGCTGCCGGCCCCGCTGCTGTGCGAACGGGCCCGATCCGCCCGCCAGAAGCGGTCGAAGATAAAGGGCAGATCCTCTGGCGCGATGCCCTCGCCTGTGTCGGATACGGTAATGCGCACGTGACTATCTTGCGCCACAGCGCCCAGCATGACGCTTCCCCCCCGTGGCGTGTAGCGGATAGCGTTAGCCACCAGGTTGCTGAGCACCTGGTCCAGCCGTCCGGCGTCGCCATCGATCAAAAGCGGCGACGGTTGCGCCGGTTCCACCACCCGTAACTCTACCCCCGCCGCTTCGGCCTGGCCGCTAAAGCTGGTTGCCACATCAGCCAGCAGTTCGGCTGCATCCACCGGCTCGCGCACCAGCCGCAACTGCCCTGATTCGGCCAGCGAGAGGGTGCGTAGGTCATCCACCAGCCGAGCCAGCGTGCGCGTCTCCTCCAGCGTCGCCTCAATATGTTCCCGGCTCGGCTGATAGACCCCATCGAGAATGCCTTCTAAATTACCCTGGATCACATGCAGCGGGGTGCGTAGCTCGTGGGCCACATCGGCGGTCAGATTACGCCGCTGCTGGTCGATGCGCGCCAGCTCCTCGGTCATGCGGTTGAAGGAGTGGGCCAGCCGTTGAAATTCACGCGAACCGCGCTCCGCTACCCGCACAGTCAAGTTGCCGGCTGCTACTTCATCGGCCGCCTCCATGAGATCGGCCAGGGGGATGGCAACGCGGCGCATCGCACGCGCCCCCAGCACCAGCGCCAACAACGGCAAGAGCAAAACGAGAGCGCACCCGCTGGCCCAGACCAGCCGAACTGTGAGACCATTCTCGCCAAAAATCTGGGTCAAGTGGTAGGCGAGGATCGCCATCGCACCCACAATGATCAAGAATAGAGTGGCGAGAATGACAAGAAAGCGGAGCAAAAAAGCGCGGCGCTGCTCGCGCCCCATGGCGCGCACCCACGGCGGCGGACCATGACCTGGTCGCCACCCGTGCCCGCCCGCCCAACCACCCCACTCGGTTTGCTGCCGCTCCCACGGTTCCTGGTCGCTCATTCACCTGCCTTGTCGGTGAACTGGTAGCCGATGCCATAGACCGTCAGTAGGTAGCGCGGGTTGGCCGGGTCGTCTTCGATCTTGCGCCGTATATTCTTGACATGGGCGTCGATACTCCGGTCGAAGCCGGCTTCGGATGAGCCATGCAGCCGGTCGATCAATTGAGAGCGACTGAAGGTCTGGCCGGGATGTTGGGCCAGGGTCGAGAGCAGGTTGAATTCGATCCGGGTCAGCTTGATCGGTTCCCCCCGCAGCGTCACCCGGTGGCCGTTGAGGTCGATCTCCAACTCACCGGTGCGGATCAGACCGGGCGTTTGCACCTCACCCTGAGTGCGGCGCAAGACCGCCCGCACCCGCGCCACCAGCTCACGCGGGGAGAAAGGCTTGACGATATAATCATCAGCGCCCAACTCCAGGCCAATGAGCCGATCCGTCTCTTCCACGCGTGCGGTCAACATGATGATGGGTACGTTCGATTCGCGCCGCAGGGCGCGGCAGACGTCGAGCCCATCCATACCGGGTAGATTGAGGTCCAGGACGATGAGATCGGGCTTTTCCTGCCGCGCCGCGGCGAGCGCAGCCGCCCCATCGCCCACCGGCAGCACCCGGAAGCCGCTCTGCTCCAGATAATCGCGTGCCAGCCGTACGATCTTGGGTTCATCATCGACCACAAGAATTAGTTCATTCATACGTCTCTTGTTGGCTTTACACCTAATACGGCGACGGCGGCCACCGGTTTCAGTGGTCGCAGGACCTGTTCCAAGTTCATAAAACCTGCCGCCGCAAGTTGGCCGGCGATCTTTTGCCCTTCGGCCTGCACCTCAGCATTGGATCTGGCTGAAGGCGGTTGCGAGAAAATGGCGATCCGCCCGCCCGGCCTCAGCACACGTTCAACCTCGCCCAAGTTCGCGACCGGTTCCGGCCAGAACAACAGCGAGTTGATGGCAAATGCCTTGTCAAAACTGGCGTCGCCGTAAGGCAACGTGACCACCGAGCCGAGACGCAGTTCCACCTGTCCTGCGGCGATGGCTGCACGGTTGCGCTTGCTAGCCTGTGCGACCATTATAGCAGAATGGTCAACCCCCGCCACGAATCCGGCCCTCGCGAACCGCGCTACCTGTTCGATGGCGACCCCTGGGCCAAAGCCCACCTCTAGCACGTGGTCGGTAGGTTGTATATCGAGCAGTGATACAGCCCACGTGATCCGTTCCCGGTTTTTGCGCGCCATGAGCGCGCCTACTAACCGGCCCATCAGTCCAGTTGGCTGGCGAAACTGAGCGACAGTCGACTTCATCATTGGGTCCTCATTTGGGTTCAGAGCATGACCACCCCGCCGGCTACATTCAGCGTGACGCCGGTGAGCCAGTGCAAGCTGTCAAAAACGAGAAAGAACATAGCCA
>QEUW01000451.1 GCA_003577005.1 Chloroflexota bacterium
GTGAGGCCGATGGAGTCGGTGTCCACCACCTGCGGGTCTACATCTTCGGCGGCGATGCCCAGTGTTTCGGCCAACATCATGGCTGCCGATGCCCGCGAGCCGCCGATGTCGGTGGAGCCTTCGACCAGGCTGACGCGACCATCCTCGTTGAGCACGACCGTCACGCTCGACTCGTTGCTGCCGTTGAACCAGAAACCGGAGGCAACCCCGCGCCCGCGATATTTGCCTTCGAGCGGCGCCTTGTAGTGGGGATGATTGATCGCTGCCTCGACCGATTCCAACATGCCGATGCGGGCGTAGACCGGGCCATCGGGCCGGCGGTCGCCCTCGACGGCGGCATTGATGCGGCGGAATTCGAGCGGGTCGATGCCCAGCTTCTCGGCCAATTCGTCGATGACACACTCGGAGGCAAAGGCGGCATTGGTGCCACCCGGCGCCCGGTACGCACCGGTCTTGGGTTTGTTGTTCACCACATCATAGGCGTCGATCTGCACATTCTCCAGGCGATACGGGGCCAGGATGACGCCAGCGCCCGCACCCACGGGCGAACCGGGATAGGCGCCCGCTTCGTAGATGAGCGTGGCCTGCGCTGCGGTGATCTTGCCGTTCTTGTCGGCGCCCATCTTGACTGTGATGTACGAGCCGGAGGTTGGGCCGGTGGCGAGGAGCACTTCGGTGCGGCTCATGGCCATCTTGACCGGGCGACCGTTGCTCTTCTTGGAGAGGAGCGCCGCGGGCACGTCGGTGTAGGCGGTGAATTTGCCGCCAAAGCCGCCGCCGATTTCAGTCGGCGTCACACGCACTTTGGAGACGGGCAGCCGCAGCAGGTCGGCCACCTGTTGGCGGATGCTAAAGGCGCCCTGCGTGCTCGTCCAGACCAGCACATGCTCGTCGTGGCGCCACATAGCCGTCGAGGCGTGCGGCTCGATGTAGCCCTGGTGAACCATTGCGGTTTTGAACTCGCGCTCGACGACGACGGCTGCCTCGGCAAAGCCCTTCTCCAGGTCGCCGCGCTTGTGTTGGATGTGGGAGGCTACATTCGAGGGTTTATCGCCCTTCTTGCCCATCTCGTCCGTGCGCAGGCTCTCGTGGAGGATCGGGGCGCTGTCACTCATGGCCTCTTTCACGTCGAGGACAAAGGGCAGCACTTCGTATTCCACCTTGATCAACTTGGCTGCTTCCTCGGCTGTGTGGGCGTCGGTCGCCGCCACCGCCGCCACCGCATGGCCGTGATAGAGCACCTTGTCGCGGGCGAGGATGTTGTCGCTGATCCAGCGCAGGTTGGAGACCTCTTCGCCCATCTCCTGCACCTTGTCCTCGGCTTCTTCCAGATCTTTCGCCGTCACGACCGCCGTGACGCCGGGGACTTTTTCGGCTTCGCTCGTATCAACAGAGAGGATGCGGGCGTGGGCGTGCGGGCTGCGCACAAATTTGCCATAGAGTGTGCCGGGCAGATGGATGTCATTGCCATACTGGGCGCGGCCCGTTACCTTGTCCACGCCGTCGTGGCGAACCGGCCGCGTGCCGATCACCTTGTACTGCGGGGCGGCTTCTTTCGTAACCGTCATGGATTTTTTCCTCCTGATGCGGATTGGATAAATCGTTGTTGCAAACGTCGCTGCGATCTACAGCACGGGCTGATCTGCGCCGCTGGCGGGCGCAAGAGGAATGGTCGCTTGTCCTATTTTACAACGTTGGGACGACTCTCGCAATTCGTGGGAAAGACAATAGACAAATCAGAGAAGGTCTACGCTTATGGCACAAGCAAGACTGCTTAGCGGTCTTACTCTAACCGCCCTGGGAAAAAGCTGGAGTCGAGTATCTCACTGGGATTGTAAGGACAGCTTTCGGGAAAGACAGGTGAGAGCAGCCCGGTCTCTTCCTGCGCCCTTGCACAGGCGCGGGGATAGGCAGAGGCAATGCACTCCTCGATTTCAGCGCTCAGGCTGGGGCTATCATCGAGCAATTCTGCAATTTCTTCACGCTGGTTGTTGATCGTGTTGCGCCAGCTGCGCGAGCGCAGATCGGGCTGAAATTGCCATTTGAGCAGGTGCACTAGCAGAACCTTTAACCTGTTAGTCAACTCCCGCCGCTCACGTCGTCCCATGGCTTCAAGCTCCTCAGCAAGATTGGGCAAATCTAGTTCTGCCAGTTCCTCTTCGCGCAACAGCGCGGCCTGAGCTAACGCCCAGGCATAAAAGTCGGTTTTGTAGAGAGTAGCTGTCGTCATCTTACTTGTTCCTTGTTTGCCCGTTTGCCCACAGGTCGCCCCAGACACTGCACAGCAATGCGAATGGTACTGTGTGCATCAATTCCACAACTGCGACACCCAAAATAGGATGCAGGACATCAATCGTATCATTCCCGTTGGTTGATGTCGAATAACGTTGAGCCAACAGCACTATTCTTGTGGTGTAGCGACTAGCGTGTCGAGCACCTGCACCGGCGCCATCACCTCGGCCATAAGCGTCGCCACCGGGCCTGGCTCCGGCGCTGCTTCGACAACTGCGAGCTCATCTGCGCCGTAGAGCATAAGCTGCCCAGTTGCAACCCACCCGACCACAAACTCATTGGTATAGACAGCCACAAACCGCCCGTCGGCCGACTTCCCAGTCACGGTGACGATTTCGCCTGCCGGCAGATTGGCTATGATCGGGCCTCCTGGTTGTTCCAGCAGAGTGGCTCCACCCGTCACGATGCCCAGCCCGCTGGGTGGCTGGTCGAACAACACCCCACCCCCAGATTGGACCGGCGTTTCCACCAGCACGGGGAGCGTTGCGGCGGGAGTCGCCCGGGCCGGAAGAGGCGTCGCCAGTACAGCCGGCGCACTGGGTGTAGCGAGATTAAACTCTGCTGCCCCCCCGTAGAGAGGTGTGGGCTGCACCGGCCGCACCACGTCGGATGATAGCGGCGTTGGCGTGGCCTGGCCCTGGCCGCAGGCGGCCAATAATAAGAGAGCGTTGCACGCGCAGCGTGCGATGCACCTGAATGCTCGCCGATTATCCAGAAGGTGCATCGCACCTTGTAGGTGCAACGCACCGGCCAACTCCTCGATCACTCTCCTACTCATAACGCAACGCATCGATTGGGTTCAGCCGGCTGGCGCGATAGGCCGGATAGATGCCAAAGAAGAGACCGACGGCCATGGAAAAGAGCAACGCAGTCAAGACGGCATCCAGCCCGACAACGGCGCTAAAACTCTCGAACGCGGTGCTGATGCCAAAAGCCCCAGAAATGCCCAAGGCGATGCCGATCGCCCCCCCCAGCACTGCCAGCGTGACTGCCTCGACGAGAAACTGGAGCAACACATCGCGGCGCTTGGCGCCCACCGCCTTGCGCAGACCAATCTCGCGCGTCCGCTCGGTGACGCTCACCAGCATGATGTTCATGATGCCGATACCACCCACCAGCAGGCTGATCGCCGCAATGGCGCCAAGAAAGATGGTCAGCGCGCTCAAGATATCGCCAAAGACGCTGATCAGGTCGTCCTGGCTGATGATGTTGAAGTCGTCGCTGTCGAGATACGAGATATTGCGCCGCTCGCGCAACACCTCGCCGATCTCGATCTGCGCCTGGTCGGCAGCGGCATCGTCTATGACTGAGGCGTAGATGACGTTGATCTGGTAGTCGCCGCTCACGGTTTTTTGACCAAAGAGCCGGTCCTGCGCCGTGGTGAGCGGGATGAAGATCGAGTCATCCTGGTTGCCCCCAAAACCGCCGCCGCGCGGCTCCATCACGCCAATGACGCGCAAGAGCAGGTTGTCGACACGCACTGTCTGCTCCAACGGAAACTCGTTGGGTTCAAAGAGCCGGCGGTAGACATCGGCGCCCAGCACCACTACTCGCGCTCGCTCGTCCACATCGGCCTGCGAAAAGAAGGAACCCAGCGCCACCTCCCAGTTGATCACGTCGGGATAGGTGGCGGTGGCGGCGTGAACGGTCGAGCGGGCGCTCTGCTTACCGCGCGCCACCAGCGCGCTGGCCGAATATTCAGCGGCGACCGCCCGCACGCTGGGCACGCGGCTGCGGTCGGCGAGCGCGTTGGCGTCGGTCAGCGTCAACAGCCGCACATCGATACGCTGTTGCGGCGGCCCTTCGCTGATCTGCCCCGGCGTGATAAAGAGCAGATTACTGCCCAGCCCGGCAAACTGGTTAGTCACATAACGCTCGACTCCCCGGCCAATGGACATAAGCGCGATCACAGCGCCCACACCGATGATGATACCAAGCATGGTCAGGATGCTGCGCAATTTGTTGGCCGCCAACGCCCGCATGGCAATGCGGAACGATTCAAACAGGTTCATAGGACAATAATTGTCAATTGTTAATGAGATACTTGTCCGCCAATTGATAGATGGGCCTCTTAGAGGCGGCAACATGACGCCGCCGGAGGGTTTCCGGCTCCCTTTGCGGTTGCTGGCGCGTTAGCGCCTGCTCTGCTTCATGATAAATGCGTCGTTCTTGGGTGCGGCTTCCACAGCCGGTTCCGCCCCATCGATGGCCACTTGCCGTTCATCGCGCTCGACCATCCCATCGCGAATGGCGACGACCCGCTCACAATAGGCCGCCGTCTCGGGGTCGTGGGTGACAAAAATGATAGTCATCCCCTGTTCCCGGTTGAGACGTTGAAACAGGTCCATGATCTCACGGCTGGTCTTGCTGTCGAGATTGCCGGTTGGCTCGTCAGCCAGGATCAGCGCCGGGCGGTTGCTGAGCGCACGGGCGATGGCGACGCGCTGCTGCTGGCCGCCGGAAAGCTCGTTGGGCTTGTGGTGCAGCCGATCACCCAGCCCGACGAGCCGCAAAACCTCCTCGGCGCGCTGGCGTCGCTGGCGCCGTCCAGTGCCGGAGTAGAGGAGCGGCAGTTCAACATTGGCCAGCGCGGTCGTGCGCGGTAACAGGTTAAAACTTTGAAAGACAAATCCTATCTTACGGCTGCGGATCTCTGCCAGTTGCCCGTCGTTCAGCTTGCTGACATCGACCCCGTCCAACAGATAGGAACCGCTGGTCGGCACATCCAGACAGCCGATGAGGTTCATCAAGGTCGATTTGCCGCTGCCACTCGGCCCCATGATCGCCACCATCTCGCCTGGCCAGATATCGAGGTCCACCCCGCGCAGTGCCTCCACCGCCATGTCACCCATACGGTAGACCTTGGTTAGCTCACGAACAGAAATGACGGGTTCTAGATTGGGGAGCGTTCCGTTTTGGTGCATGGATTCCTAATCTCCCCCAAAAAGCACGCCCCGTAACCGTTCCTCACTGGTTTGGGTCACCAGCGCCACCTCATCTCCATCGGTCAGCCCGGCCAGGATCTGGCTTTCGCGTTCGTTGCGCAGGCCCAGCTCCACCTCCTGTAAGACTGGTTCGCCGTTGACCAGCTTATAGACAAAGGCTCGTCTACTCTCCCGGTCGATCTGGATAAAGCGGTTGGGCAGCAGGACGACGTTATCCACCCCGGCGGTGGTGATGATGGCGGTAGCGCTCATGCCCGCGCGCAGGGGCGCGTCGGTAGAGTCGGGCGTGACGGTGACCTCGTAGGCGATGACGCCGCTGACATTGTTGGCAGTGGGCGAAATTTTGGTCACTTTGCCCGTCAGTTCGCTATCGGGCAGGGCATCGACGCTGAGGCGCACGGGCTGCCCCACCTGCACCTGGCGCACATCGATCTCGTCCACCAGCACCGTCATGTGGAAGCTCTCCAGGTCGGTGAGAACGATGGCCGGGAGCGAACCGCTCGTGAGTTCACCCTGGCGCACATTGACCTGGCTGATGACACCGTTGATGGGTGCGACTAATTGGGCGTTGGTCAGCCCCGTCTCGGCCTGTAACTGGTTCAACTGCGCCTGGCGCACCTGGGCGCGGGCGATGACCAGGTCA
>QEUW01000032.1 GCA_003577005.1 Chloroflexota bacterium
GCCCACTGGAACGGCACATGCGTATACCAGTGCTCACCGGTGGCGAGCGTCTGCCAGGGCAGGCGACTGCGCAGGGCGATGTGCGCATCCAGGTCCTCGGGGATGAGACATTCCTCCATCCACTTGAGGCGGTAAGGGCGCAGCGTCTCGGCCAGGCGGACAGTATACTCGACATCAAAGGCCATCCAACAGTCGAGCATCAATTCACACTTATCACCGATCTGTTCGCGCGTGCGGGCGATGAATTCTTCGTTTTTGCGCAGGCCATCCAATCCATCAGCCGGGCCGTAGGGACAGGCCAGCTTGAAGGCTCGAAAGCCGAGCTCCTGATACCAATCGACATCGTTGCCGGTGGCGTAGCAGAAGATGCGATCCTTCTGGGCTCCACCCAACAGTTTGTAGACCGGCTGGCCTAACACTTTGCCTCGCAGGTCCCACAACGCCAGGTCGATGGCGCTGATGGCATAGGAAGCCAGGCCAGTCGACCCATAGGGCTTGGTGAGGCGGAAGAGCATATCGGCCAGCTTCTCGCCGGCAAACAGATCCTCGCCGATCAGTTGCGGCCCCAGGTGGTCATCGATTACGGCGGCGACGGGCCGGCCGTGGCTGGTCATGCCCAACCCCCACGTGCCGTCTTCGGCAGTGACCTTGCACCAGACATTTTCCCAGGCAGGCGTCCAGAGTTTGCGATGGCGTTTCACCTTGGGGTAGCGCGACATGGGATTGGCAACTTCGGCATCCTCGGCCCACGAGGGATGTCGTGGCTTGGTTTTGAATTCGTGCGGCGGGGCCGTCAGGCGCATCGCGCAAATCTCTGTGATTTTCATCTTGGTTTGTCCCCGGTATGGTTAAGGTTGTTATCGCCGGAAATAGCGGAGTTTGCCTATGGGCATTGAACGCTCTTTAATCATTTGTTTCGGTCATTCGGAATTTGTCACGCCCGCCAGGTCGTGGACGGACCGGACAGGCGAGAATAAAACGACCAACACGCTTGTCGGCGCCAATCATGAGCGGCCGTCGGCGCACCCGGTCTACCCACACTCCGGCAACCAGCCCAAACAGTAGGTTGGGCAATGACCCGGCCATAGCCAGCAAACCCATCTGTATGGGGGTAGCCCCCAGCGTCAAGGCAGCCGTCAGCGGAATCGCCAGCCGGGTGATACGTGTGCCTGCATTGGAGACAAAATTCGCTACCCAGAGCCGGATAAAGTCAGGATTACGCCATAGGTTTTCTGGCGCCGCCTCAAGTGTAGCGTGATTGCTCATACCGGATTCCCTTCATACAACTGCTGGATGAACACCACCTGCCCGTTCTTTGCAGCCGAGTGATACGCTGCATCCAACAACTCCACTGTACGCCAACCAGCCTCGACCGGTGAGCCGTTGGACGCCTGCCCCGATACCACATCGACCAGGTTCTGCGCCGTGGCAAAGCGGGGATAACGCTCTTCGGCAGGAACCTGAATCGCTTCAGAGGCACCGTCTCGGCGGTGGATGTCCTGGTTGCCTGTCCCGCTGACCACGCCGAGCGGGCCATCCTCGAACTCGACTAACATGGCGTCCACCAGGTCGAGGGGCAGGCCGTGGTTGTGCATCAAAGCATGGACGCACCGCGCCCGCAGTCCTGTGACGTAGAACATCAGCCCGGCTGAGTGGGTGATCTGCAAGTGACCTTGTCCCCCGCCGGAAAGATGTGGATTCGCGTAGACATCGCCTGGTCCATGTACTGCGTATCGGGCGCCCCGACTGGAACCGTCATCCCCGCGCAACAAGTTGAGGATGTTCGAGGCCATAAAACAGTTGACAAGCTGGATGGCGCCTAGTTCGCCGCTTTGGAGCACCTCACGTACACGGCGGACATGTGCGGTAAAGTGATAAGGGTAGCCCATGATGATCTGGCGATCTTGCTCCTGCGCCAATTCCACGAGTTCACGCGCATGGTGGGCGTAAAGTGTCAAAGGCTTTTCGATCATCACGTGCAGCCCATGTTGCAGACACATGCGGGCCAGCGTATAGTGGCTGGCGTGGTTGGTGGCAATGACTGTGCCGTCCACTTGCTCGTTGGCGAGCATTGCCTCAAGGTCTGTGTAGGTCTTGGTAATGTGATAGGTTGCAGCTGCCGCACTGAGCTTCTCGGCGTTACTGTCGCAGAGCACGATCTCACCTACACCGGCGTGTGCCTGCAAGGCTGGGATGTGGGTGTACGTCGCCCACCAGCCGGTACCCACAATGGCGATCTTTGCCTTTTCTTTCATGTCCTCTCCACTGAGCGTCGATCTCGGACGATTCATAGCGGTGCGGGCTCGCCAGCCAACCGTCAAATTTGGCCGCAGCGGAGTTCGCACGCCCACGTGCGAACTCCGCTGCGGTCTGGCCGGGTCATCTACGACCTCTTGGTTGCGACAAATAGTCCAGTAGCTTTTTGAATCCTGAACATGCCGCCATGCGCCCGCAGCGTATCCTCGACATGCGTTGTAAGTTCGTCACGTCGTTCAGGCGGAATTACGTCCATCGACAGGATGTAGGCCACCAGGGGCGCGGCTTCGGTTACGGCCAGCGCACTCTCATACCGCCGCAGCTCCACCCGCGCAAAATAGGGCGCTAGTAAACCGGCGCCATTTTCGAGCGTAAAAGGGAAATGAGCACGGTCAGGCGGAATGGTGGAATCAAAGGCGTTGAGCAACTGGCGCAGTTCGTACATGTGCATTTCCCCATTGGTGGCGGCGAACAGCTTGCCGCCCGCCTTGAGGACACGATGAATTTCCGCCAATCCTTGCGCCAGATCCGCTACGTGATAGAGCATGTGATTGGCCACCACCGCGTCAAACGAAGCGGTGGCAAAGGGCAACCTCTGCACATCGCCCTGCTCAAAACGAAACGAGTGGGGCACCTCGGCCAGATTCGCCCTCGCCTGCTCCAACATCCCAGCTGATTGGTCGACCAGTGTGACCGACCACTCAGGTGGAATACGCTCGCTATTTTCTGCCCAGAGCGCGCCCGTGCCACAGCCTACTTCGAGAATCGATGCGCAATCAGGTGCGTCGATCTGGTCGAAAACCCAGCGCATCCACGGGTACAAGGTTGTACTAAACCGTTCGTGTAGTGCAATACGGGCATCGAGGTTCGCGGGCGTCGCGTACTGTTTTTCCACATCTTCGGGTATCGTCATCTAGACTACTCCTTTCTGGCGCAGATCTGCAATTGCCTCGTCAGTGTAACCGAGCGTCTCTCTGAGGATGCTCTCTGTGTCTGCACCTAACGCCGGGCCGGGACGGTGTTGTTCCACAGCGCCGGTTGTCTTGATCGCCGTGGAGACCTGGCGCAGCGGGCCAAATTCGGGATGCTCGACTGTAGTGATCATCTCCCGCGCCTGCACCTGCTCATCGGCCAGCGCTTCGGCCATGCTGTTGACGGGTGCGCAAGGAACCTTACCACGCAGGATTGCCAGCCATTCCTGGGTGGTGCGCCGGCCAAAACGGTTGCGCAAGTCCGCAACCAATTCGGCGCGGTGGCGCAGCCGCGTCGCAAAGGTGGCAAAACGGGGGTCAGCCAGCAGCTCGGGCGCGCCCATCGCCTCGGCCAGCGCCCGCCAGAATTTCTCCTTGGCGCAAAAGACGACCAGATAGCCGTCAGCCGTCTGGAATGCCTGGGCCGGCGTCAAGGTCGGGTGCGCCGAATCGGCCAACCGTTCCGCATGGAAGTCGCGGTTGAGCGCCCAGATGGCAACATAGTTCAACAGGCTGATCGCTGTATCAAAGAGACTGACGTCAAGATCACAGCCAATGCCGGTGCGCTGCGCCTGGAGCAACCCGGCGAGCAACCCAGTCACGGCGGCCAGCCCGCCGGCATAATCGACCGTCGAGAGGCCACTTTTGGTGGGTGGTCCATCGGGGTCGCCAGTGAGGCTCATCCAGCCGGCGGCGGCCTGCATCAGATAATCGTAGCCGGGTTCGGCCACGCGCGGGCCGGTGAGACCAAAACCGCTCAACGAGCAGCAGACGATGCGCGGGTTCAGATGTTTGAGCTGGTCGTACAGCAACCCCAGCTTCCGCGGCTGGTCGCCCCGCAGGTTATTGAACAGACCATCGCTGACCCGCACCAGATCATGCAGCACGGTCTGGCCTTCAGGGGTCTTGAGGTCGAGGGTCAGGCTGCGTTTGTTGCGGTTGAACGACTGAAAATAGAGGCTGTCGTGGTCGCCGGTGTAGGGTGGCACTGTGCGGGCGCTATCGCCCCCTTCGCGCGGGTCTTCGATCTTGATCACCTCAGCGCCCAGATCCGCCAGGTGTAACGTACCAAAAGGGCCGGCGCCAAACTGTTCGATAGCAAGGATGCGAAGACCGTGGAGTAGTGATTGGGTCATGGCGAAAATCGGGTGCTTTCTTTGTCAACTATGCTTTACTCTGTTTGAAAACGCGAAATTTTTTGCTGATTCAGCCAGCGATCCTTTGCGTTTTCAAAGCAACCGCAGTTTAACTGGCAATAGGAGGCCGGTCACCGAGACTTACAACTGCCCGCTGAAGGAGCATGAATCGTAGGGTCGCCTCTATGGTATCACGGTGATTGGATGGGCAAGTGGTATAATTATAGCATCATCAATACCAGAACAAGGATCGGCAGGCACTGCGGATCAGCGCCGTTGCCTGCCGATCCTTGTTCTACAGCGCAAAGGTATGCAATGTCTACGACGCGTCCAACACACAGTCAGGTTGCCGCTGTGACCGAAACAGCCAATCGCCGGGTTCAGATTGGGCTCTACACCAGCGCTGTCTTTCTGTACTGGGTAGGTCTCTATCTCTATGTCCCCACGTTGCCGGTGTATGTTCAAAGCAAGAGTGACGATCTGGCGCTGGTCGGGCTGGTGCTCTCCATGTATGGCCTGTGGCAGGCCGTAGTTCGGCTGCCGTTGGGGATCGTCGCTGACTGGGTGGGGCGGCGTAAACCGTTCATCCTGGTAGGCTTTGGCTTTGTGACGCTCGGCGCCTGGATCATGGGTGCGGCCGACGGCGTTGCCGGGCTGATGGTGGGGCGCGCCATCACCGGGTTGGCGGCGGCGACCTGGGTGCCGCTTGTGGTGGTTTTTAGCGGGCTGTTTCCACCGGAAGAGGCAGTGCGCGCCAGCGCCTTGCTGACGCTGGTCGGCTCGGTGGCCCGGCTGTTGGCGACGAGTGTGACCGGTTCGCTCAACAACCTGGGTGGTTATTCGTTAGCCTTTTTTCTTGCTGCCGTGGTAGGGGTCCTGGCGCTGTTTGTAGTGCTGCCCGCCACCGACCGGCGCCATCCGCCGCGCCGCCCCTCTCCCGGTGCGTTGACCGGGCTGATCACGCGGCGAGATGTGCTGCTGCCCTCATTGTTGAGCGCCGTCGGCCAATACGCCAACTGGGCAGTGACTTTTGGTTTTCTGCCGATCCTGGCGCGCCAACTGGGCGCGTCGGACCAACTGCAAAGCCTGATGACCAGCCTCAGCATTGTCGTGTTGGCATTGGGCAATCTGGCGACGACGACGGTGGTCAAGAAGATCGGCGCACAGCGGTTGTGCTACTTGAGCTTTGTCTTACTCTTTGTGGGTATTGGGCTGGCCGCGTTGGCGCAGTCGCTTTGGGTGGTCTTTGTGGTGCAGATTTTTATCGGAGTGGGACAAGGGGTAGGCTATCCGGTGCTCATGGGGATGAGCATCCGCCATGTGGCCGATCACGAGCGTAGCACCGCAATGGGTTTGCACCAGGCGGTTTATGCCGTGGGCATGTTTACCGGCCCGTGGATCAGCGGTATGGTTGCGGCAGCTTGGGGATTGCCGGTCATGTTCACGGTGACCGCAGTGGGATGCCTTGTGTTGGGTGTGGCGGGGGCGTGGTGGTTGCGTGATGAATCCGTGCCGGCGTGAGGCAAAAAAGAAGCGGGCCCCCTCGCAGAAGGCCCGCTTCTTTTTTGCCTCATCTCTGATGCAATGAGCACCAGGGCTTGGAAACTATCTCAAAATCGGTTGTGCCTCTGGAATGCTTTCGGGCAGCACAGGTGTGACACAGAGATTTTGAGATAATTTCTTAGTCGTCCAGCTCGATCTCGATGTCGGCGATATCCTCATCGGCGCTATAGTCGAACTCGAGATCGTCTTCTTCCTCTTCTTCCTCTTCTTCTTCGACTTCGACCTCGCTGTCCTCATCGACCACACCCAGTGGGGAGAGACCCAGTTCGGTCACGCCGGCCAACAGTTCGTTGGCTTCGAGGTCGCTGTAGTCGATTTCGCCGATCTCCAGTTCGCCCTCTTCAGCCTCGAGCTCGAAATCTTCGCCGTCATGCACTCGCACATCGGGTAAGGTTTCGGTGAGCCAGGGCTGCCGGCCGCTCTTGAAACCGGTTCCTACCGGGATCAGCTTACCGATGATCACATTCTCCTTGAGCCCGCGCAGGTCGTCCGTCTGGCCGCGGATAGCGGCTTCGGTGAGCACCCGCGTCGTCTCCTGGAAGCTGGCCGCCGCCAGGAAGCTCTCGGTGTTGAGCGCCGCCTTGGTCAGGCCAAGCACCATCGGCGTGGCGCGAGCCGGCTTGCCACCCTTGGCGACCACCGCCGCATTGATGTCATCAAAGCGGAAGCGATCCACCAGTTCGCCCGGCAGAAAGTCGGTGTCTCCCGTGCCGGTGATAGCGACCCGGCGCAGCAACTGGCGCAGGATCACTTCGATGTGCTTGTCGTGGATGTTCACACCCTGGCTGCGATAGACCCGTTGCACCTCAGCCAGCAGATAGAGCTGGGCGGCTTCACGGCCCTGGATGCGCAGGATCTCCTTCGGGTTCTTGGCGCCCTCGGTGAGTTGGTCACCGGCGACCACCTCGTCGCCCTTGTCCACACGCAGACGGGCTGTGGCCGGGATCTCCGTCTCCCACACCACGGTGTCCTCGCGGCGAATGACCGCCAGCACACTGCCATCCGGCTGAGCTTCAGGGAAGATCTCCCCTTCCATACCGGCCATGATCTCATCGGCCTCATCGCTGGCGCCATTCCGTTCGGCGCCGCCGCGGCGGGCGATGACCGTATCCTCCTGGACGCGGTCGCCCTCGGCGATCAGCACGACGTAGCCAGCGGGGATTTCCACCTCGCGGCGTTTGAGTTCGGTGCGGCTTACCTTCAACATCCGGATTTCGCCGTCCCAGTAGATGTCCACGCTGCCGTCGATCTCGCTGATCACCGCTTCGCCCTTGGGGTTACGCGCCTCGAACAGCTCTTCGATACGCGGCAGACCCTGGGTGATGTCATCGGCGCCGGCCACACCACCGGTGTGGAAGGTGCGCAGCGTGAGCTGCGTGCCTGGCTCACCAATGGATTGGGCCGCGATGATACCGACCGCCTCACCCATTGCGATCTTGCCGCCGCGGGCCAGGTCTTCGCCGTAGCACTTCTCGCAGAGGCCAAAGCGTGCTTCACAGACCAGGGCGCTGCGCACATAGGCTTGCTGCACCTCGTGACGGTCGAGCATTGCCAGCGCCGCCTCGTCGAGCAGAGCGTTGCGTTCCAGCAGCAACTCGCCCGTCTTGGGGTCGTGAACGTCGCCTGCCAGATAACGACCGGCGATGCGCTCGGCAAAGGTTTCGCCCATGGCCTCGGATTCTTTGGCGTCGATCCAGATACCGGCCAGCGTGCCACAATCATCCTGAGTGATGATCACATCCTGCGCCACATCGACCAGACGGCGGGTCAGATAACCGGCGTCGGCGGTGCGGAGCGCCGTGTCTGCCAGACCCTTGCGGGCGCCGTGCGTGCTCAAGAAGTACTCGAGCGCGCTCAACCCCTCGCGGAAGTTCGAGCGGATCGGCAGCGGGATGATACGGCCATTCGGGTCGGCCATCAGGCCACGCATCCCGGCCAACTGGCGGATCGGGTTGATGCCGCCCTTGGTGGCGCCAGAGCGGGCCATAGCGCCCAACCCTTCGGCCGGGTCGAGCAGCCCCTTGACGGCGTCGGTGACTTCGTCGGTCGCCCGCGTCCACAGTTCAACGGTCTTGTTGTAGAGCTCTTCCGATGTGATGAGGCCGCGGCGATACTGCTGCTCGGCCCGCTCCACCTCGGCGGTTGTCCGCTCCAGGATCATCGATTTCTCTTCCGGCACTTTGATGTCGCTGACGGCAATCGTAATGCCGGAGCGTGTCGCATAGCGGAACCCCAGGTCCTTGATGTTGTCCACCACCTCGGAGGTCAACTGGCGGCCCAGGTGCTTGTAACAGCGACCCACGATCATGTCTACGCCCTTGCGGTCGAGCACCTCGTTGACAAACCAGAGTTCATCTGGCAGCGCACGATTGAAGATGATGCGACCTACAGTCGTACGAAGGACGCGCTCGACAGGCCAGTTTGCACCGAGCAATCCCAGATTGCGCAGCGCCTCCCGCGTCTCGTCCACGGCGGCTTCGCCAAAATCAGCGACGGCGGCGACCATCTTGCTTTCGCCGTGGGTGTAGAGGTCCATGACCTTGCCCACGGTATTCAGCCCATGCGCCTTGAGCGCCTGTTCCACCCGCTCGCTGAGTTGCAACTCTTCCACCGGCATGGCATCAAACCGCGAGTGGAAGCGCACCCGGATCGGCTGGCGTAGCTTGATGCGCCCCATGTCGTAGGCGTACTCGGCCTCCTCCATGCTGCCAAAGAGCGGGATCTTGTTCTCGTCTTTGGCCGGCTCTTCCACCGTCAGGTAGTAGACGCCCATGACCATGTCTTTTGACGGGCCGACGATGGGGTCACCGCTGCTCGGCTTGAGCAGATTCTGCGTCGCCAGCATCAGTTCGCGCGCTTCCTTGACCGCCTCGTCGCTCAACGGCACATGGACGGCCATCTGGTCGCCGTCAAAGTCGGCGTTGAAGGCCGCACAGGTGAGCGGGTGCAATTGGATCGCACTGCCCTCAATGAGCACCACCTCAAAGGCCTGAATGCCCAGGCGGTGCAACGTGGGGGCGCGGTTGAGCAGCACCGGGCGCTCCTTGCAGATCTCCTCGAGCACATCCCACACTTCGCTGCTCTGGCGGTCCACCATGCGCTTGGCGCTCTTGATGTTGTGGGCATAGTTGAACTCGACCAGCCGGCGCATGACAAAGGGCTTGAAGAGTTCGAGCGCCATCTTCTTGGGCAGCCCGCACTGGTGCAGCTTGAGCGTCGGGCCGATGACGATGACCGAACGGCCAGAGTAATCGACACGTTTGCCCAACAGGTTGCGGCGGAAGCGCCCCTGCTTGCCCTTGAGCAGATCGCTCAGGCTCTTGAGCTTGCGCTTGCCGCTGCGGCTGACCGCACGGCCGCGCCGTCCATTGTCGATGAGGCTGTCTACCGCCTCTTGCAACATGCGCTTTTCGTTGCGCACGATCACATCGGGCGCACCCAACTCCATCAGCCGCTTGAGCCGGTTGTTACGGTTGATAACACGGCGATAGAGGTCGTTCAGATCGCTGGTGGCAAAGCGCCCGCCATCCAACTGCACCATAGGGCGCAATTCGGGCGGGATCACCGGCAGCGTCGTAAGCACCATCCACTCAGGGCGGTTGCCGCTCTTACGGAAGTTCTCGACCACACGCAGACGCTTGGCCGCCTTCTTGCGGCGCTGCTTGCTGCGCGTCGTGCGGATCTCACGGCGTAACTCTTTCGCCATCTTGTCCAGGTCGATCTTGGCGATGATATCGCGCACCGCCTCGGCGCCCATAGCAGCCGAAAAGACATTGCCCCAGCGTTCCGCCAGCTCGCGGTAGCGCGTCTCGGTGAGCAACTGCTTCTCTTCCAGCGCCTTGAGGTCTTCCAGGTCGCGCTCCATCTGCCCGCGCAACTTCTCGGTCTTGCCCTCGATGTCGCCGCGCAGTTCGTCGATCTTGGCGCCCAGGTCGTTGCGTACATGGTCGCGCTTGGCCGAGATGAGCAGGCGGATATCGGCCTTCTCCTCGTCCGACTCGGTCTGCAAGGCGTTGAGGCGGTCTTGGACCAGGTCATTGATGATCCCGACATGGTCCTTTGAGATCACGTTGCCGGCCGAGATAACGATCTTGTCGCTCCAGGCCAGCGTCTTGTCTTCGCTGGCCTTTTGGCCCACGCGGTTTTCGACCCACGTTTGCAGGCTCTGCGCTTCGCTCACCGTCTTGGCGATGGCGTCGTTGATCCGCTCATCCAGCGTGGCGATCTCGCGCTCTTCTTCCCGGTCGAGTTCGGCCAGGGCGCGTTCTAGTTGCGTCTCGAGCTCGTCCAGGTTGCCCTGCACCTCACCCTCGATCCGGCTGATACGCATCTGTAGTTCGCGCTCGTGGCGCTGAATGGCGCGGCTGCGGGCGTCTTCGTTGACGTTGGTAATAATGTACTGCGCAAAATAGAGCACGCGCTCCAGATGCCTCGGGCTGATGTTGAGCAACAGTCCGAGGCGGCTGGGTACGCCCTTGACATACCAGATATGGCTTACCGGCGACGCCAACTCGATGTGGCCCATACGCTCGCGACGGACGCGGCTCGGCGCCACCTCCACGCCACACTTGTCACAAACGATGCCCTTGTAGCGGACGCGCTTGTACTTGCCGCATGCACACTCCCAGTCCTTCATTGGGCCAAAGATGCGCTCGCAGAAGAGGCCATCGCGCTCAGGTCGCAGCGTGCGATAGTTGATCGTTTCCGGTTTTGTCACCTCGCCATAGCTCCAGTCGCGAATCTGCTCTGGCGAAGCTAGCGAGATACGGATGGAATCGAAGTTCTTGACTTCCATAATTTCGGTTCGCACTCCTTATGATGGAATTAAGGGTTAAGGATTAGGGATTAGGTGACTGTCTGTCCCTAATCCCTTCATCGCTAATCCCTAATCCTACTCCACGTTGCGGCCCATGGGGCTTGGCACATTCAGGCTGAAGCCCAGCTTGGGCAGGCGCTCTTCGCTCTCTTCCTTGCCAAACTGGATGACCTCGTTCTTCTCGTTGATCACCTCGACGGCCAAGCCCAGGCTCTGGAGTTCCTTGACCAGCACGCGGAAGCTTTCCGGCACGCCGGGGCTTTGGATCTCCTCGCCCTTGACGATCGATTCGTAGGTGCGCACACGGCCGCTGACATCGTCGGACTTGATGGTGAGCATCTCTTGCAAGATGTGCGCTGCGCCATAGGCTTCCAGCGCCCACACCTCCATCTCACCGAAGCGCTGGCCGCCAAACTGCGCCTTGCCGCCCAACGGCTGTTGGGTTACCAGGCTGTATGGGCCGGTGCTGCGAGCATGGACTTTGTCTTCGACCAGGTGGTGGAGCTTGAGCATCTGCACCACGCCGATGGTGACAGGGGAATCGTACGGTTCCCCTGTCTTGCCGTCAAAAAGAATCTGCTTGCCCGTCGTGGGCAGAGGCCAGCCCAGCCGCAGGCTCGCCGCTTCGGTCGCCGCGCCCAGTTCGGCGCCGCTGAGCGAGTTAGCTGTAGCGGCCGCATCTTCGTCGTGGTGGATCAGCCACTCGCGCAGCGCCACCTCGATGGTATATTGATTCGACTCTTGCGTCGTGCGGTACTCCTGATAGCTAGGCGGGATCACATTGTCCGGCTCGTAGCTACGCTCCTTGAGCCATTCGCGCAGACAGGCGTTGCGGGCGTAGTGTTCATCTTCGTAGATCTGCTGCGGGTCATAGCCCAGCGGCTCCAACCATTCGAGCAGATAGATACGTCGCGCATCGGCGTCGTCTTTGAGTTCTGCCGGGTCGACGCTGGCCTCGCGCAGCATATCCCATGAACGCTCGACGACGGCGCCCCACGCCCGGTCGGCCAGCCAGGCACGCGCCAGTTCCGCCTCGATCTCTTCTTCTTTGGCGCCGTCAAAAACGGGCGTCTCGGCCATAAAGCCCAGGCGAGAGGCCGCCCAACCCAAGTGCGCCTCCAAGATTTGGCCGATGTTCATACGGCCAGGGACGCCCAACGGGTTAAGGATAATATCCACCGGCGTGCCATCCTCCAGGAAGGGCATATCCTCCACCGGCACCACCTTGGAGATGACGCCCTTATTGCCGTGGCGACCGGCCATCTTGTCGCCTTCGGTCAGGCGACGGCGCTGCGCCACGCTCACGCGGACGATCTTCTCGACACCGGCGGCCATATCGCGGTGCTCGTCGCGGTCAAAGACCTTGACATCCACCACTTTGCCCCGCTCACCATGCGGCAGACGGAGCGAACTATCCTTCACCTCGCGCGCCTTTTCGCCAAAGATGGCGCGCAAGAGCTTCTCTTCAGGCGTCAGTTCGGTCTCACCCTTGGGTGTAATCTTGCCCACCAGGATGTCACCCGGCACGACCTCGGCGCCGATACGGATGATGCCGTCCTCGTCGAGGTCCTTGAGTGCATCCTCACCCACATTGGGGATGTCGCGTGTAATTTCTTCGGGGCCGAGCTTGGTCTCGCGCGCCTCGATCTCGTGCTTCTCGATGTGGATCGACGTGTACTTGTCATCCTGCACGAGCCGCTCGCTGACCAGGATAGCGTCCTCGAAGTTGCCGCCTTCCCAACTCATGTAGGCAACCACCACGTTCTGGCCCAGCGCCAGTTCACCCCCTGCGGTGCTGGAGCTATCGGCCAGTACAGTGCCGGTCTGCACCAGATCGCCCTTGAAGACCACAGGACGCTGGTCGATACAGGTGCTCTGGTTGGAGCGGTTGTACTTGCGCAGACGGTAGACCTGGCGGGTACCATCCTCCTCCTGCACCACGATTTCGCTGCTGGTGACGCTGACTACCTCGCCGGGTTTGCGCGCTACCACCACCTGGCCGGAGTCGATGGCCGCCTGCCACTCCATGCCTGTGCCGACAAGCGGCGCATCGGGCTTGACCAGCGGCACCGCCTGGCGTTGCATGTTGGATCCCATCAAGGCGCGGTTGGCGTCGTCGTGCTCCAGGAACGGGATCAGCGCGGCCGACACCCCCACGATCTGCTTGGGCGAGACGTCCATAAAGCGCAGCCGTTCAGGCGTTTCGAACATAAACTCCTCGGCATGACGCGCCGATGGGCGCTGGTTTTGGAATTCGCCGACCGCATTGAGTTGTGTCGAGGCCTGGGCAATCGAGGCCTGCTCATCTTCGTCGGCGGTCAGATAGACTACATCGCGACCAGCAAATGGCCGGACACGCACCGTGGTCAGCCCATCGATACTGCGTAGCCGCGCAATCAGCTCCTCGTCGAGCACCGTCCCCCGCTCGGCGATCATATCACCGCTCTTGGGGTCCACAATATCGACGTTGAGGGTGCGGCCAACCAGTTCGCTCGATGTCACCGGCAACTCACTGTAGACGCGGCGATAGGGCGTCTCGATAAAACCAAAATCATTCACCCGTGCATAGCTCGCCATCGAGCCGATGAGACCGATGTTGGGGCCTTCGGGCGTCTCGATGGGGCAGATGCGACCATAATGGCTAAAATGGACATCACGCACATCAAAACCGGCGCGCTCGCGGCGCAGACCACCGGGACCCAGTGCGCTAAGACGGCGTTTGTGCGTCAATTCGGCCAGCGGGTTGGTCTGGTCCATAAACTGGCTGAGCTGGCTGCCGCCAAAGAATTCACGCGTTGCCGCCACCACTGGGCGGATATTGATCAGGCTGAGCGGCGTCACCTGTTCGGGGTCGCGAATGGACATGCGTTCGCGCACCACGCGCTCCATGCGCAACAGACCGATGCGCAACTGGTTCTGGATCAGCTCGCCCACTGTCTTGATGCGGCGGTTGCCCAGATGGTCGATATCGTCGGCGCGGCCGCGCTCGTTGTTGATGTCGATAATGCGCCGGATCACCGCCACGATGTCCTCATTGGTGAGGATGCGGTTCTCGATGCTCGTATCGATGCCCAGGCGGCGGTTGAGCTTATAGCGCCCTACCCGGCCCAGGTCATAGCGCCGCGGCGAAAAGAAAAGGTTCTGCACAAAGCTGCGAGCGTTGTCCAGCGTAGGCGGGTCGCCAGGGCGCAACTTCTTGTAGAACTCGAGCAGCGCATCCTCGACCCCCTTCTCGTTGTTGTCGGTCGGGTTGGCGGTGGGGTCGCGCTCCAGCGTCGCCTCGATGTACGGGTGGTCGAGGTCGGTATCCACATCGGCAAAGAGCGCGCGGATCTGCTCATCGGTGCCAAAACCGATAGCGCGCAGCAGGATGGTGACCGGCAACTTGCGTTTGCGGTCGACCTTGACACTGATAATATCTCTTTTGCTCGTCTCGAACTCGAGCCAGGCACCGCGGCTCGGGATCAATTTGGCGCCGGCCAGTTCACGACCGGTGGAGCGATCTTCTTCGACCGTAAAATAGACGCCTGGCGAGCGGATCAACTGGCTGACCACGACGCGTTCGCTGCCGTTGATAATGAAGGTGGCCGACTCGGTCATGAGCGGGAAGTCACCCATAAAGACTTCCTGCTCGCTGATCTCGCCGGTGTCGCGGTTGACCAGCTTCACCTTCACCCACAGCGGAGCTGAAAAAGTAATGTCCCGTTCGCGGCACTCGTCCTCGGGGTATTTGGGTTCGCCAAAATAGAAATCGCCAAAGTGCAACTCCAGATTCTTATTGAAGCTGACAATCGGCGTGATCTCGGCGAAGAGTTCGCGTAGCCCTTCGGTGGTAAACCACTCGAAACTACGCAATTGCACCTCGGTCAGACGAGGCAGGTCGAGGACAGATGGGGTGCGGGCATAGGACTTCCGCACGGGACCTTGCCGGGTACGCACCCCATTGGCAGAATGTGTTCCGTTTACAAATCGTGCCATGTACGTCTCGCTCCTAACCACCTAGAAAAACAATAACTGCGCCACTGACAAAAAAGAGCCTGGCCGCGCCACTTCGGGGTGTGGGGTGAAGCCAAGCCTGGCATACCGCAGGTCGTTCAATTCGCTCAAAGCAACTTTATACAAGACCACAGGACTATTACAGGACTATTGTAGCCACTTATAGCCACTCTAGTTAGGATTACAGGTTAAGCCACCAGGTAAGAGACTGAAAAGTAGAGATGCTAAAACGACAATAAGACACCAAGCGAATGGTTTCAGTCTGGCTGCTGTGCCGTTCTGATAACCTTTCACCTCCTGGTGTCTCTTGTGGATTTTTGCGCCGCTATTTAATCAAGTTCCGCAACAATATGTTTGTGCGCAACCACATCTTGCGCAACTAAGTTATCCTAACATGGAGAACCGACTTTGTCAAATACGATTCCCCTACGATCGCAGTACGCAACTGGAAACTGCGCACAGCTTTACCCGCTGAACTTGCCTACGAACCGCCTCGCACAACAAAGCGCACAAAAAATTAGCTTTAGCTACATTCCTGGCGGTTCTGCTGTTCAAAAAGCAGGTCTTTTAGAAAGGACTTCGTATATTCATCGAGCCTGTTGGGACAAGCCAAGCTGGTACGTAGAGACCGATTCCCCTCTCCCCGAAGCAACCCTCACTCTGGAAAACAAGGCCACACCTGCCAAAAAGACCGCAATTTCTTAGAAAGCTCTCTAGGGCGAGTGTACTACATTTTACAAAGTCCTAACAGTCACAGTGTTTTAAGCTTGAACAGATAGACTACACGAAGGAGGACGGAAATTCCGTAAGCTTACTCTCGTTTTTCCCAAATTTATTCCAAAATTCGTCCATTTGAGGGATGGACAAATCGCGCCAATCCAACTATAATGTGGGAGAATGTGGGACAAAGTGGATCAGGATGTTATGATTTCACGAAATTTTTCGAGCGTGGTGGGGCAAAACGAACAAGTGTTCTAAATTTTGGGATATAGAATTTTTATGTTCTTAGGCGAGTTCACCCACAACCTCGATAGCAAGGGGCGCCTCACCATCCCCGCTCGCTATCGTACGGCGCTCGAAGCTGGTCTGGTGGTAACTCGTCACCCAACCGACCGTTGCCTGATGCTCTTCCCCATGAGCGAATGGGAAAAGGTGGCCGAGAAAGTCAATAATCTGCCGCTGGCCGACCCCCGTGTCTCCTTGCTGCGGCGTGTGCTCTTTAGCGCAGCCGAAGACCTGCTCCCCGACCGCCAGGGGCGCATCCTGATCAGCCAGCGGTTACGCGAGCATGCGCGAATCGCCGATGAAATTTTGATCGTCGGCATGAGCAAGTTTATCGAACTCTGGAACCCGCGCACGTGGGATGAGAAGGTGATGGACGAATTGACCAGCGGAACGATCAACAGCGAACTCTTTGCCGCCTTGAATATCTAGGTTGGTGATGAGAGCGTTCACTTCTCCTCATCACTGTGGCAATGAATCACTGTGGCAATGAACGATGGTCAACCACCCACTTCCTCCCGACCCAGCCGGCGCCAGCCATACGCCGGTGTTGCTGGGTGAGGTGTTGGCGGCGCTAAACATCCAGCCGGGGATGCGAGTGATCGACGGCACGCTCGGCGGCGGGGGCCATACGGAAGCGATGCTTGAGCAGGTAGGGCCGCAGGGGCGGGTGCTGGGTATCGACGCCGATCCGGCGGCTATCCGCCGAGTGCAGCAGCGGCTGGCCGATGCGGTGGCAAGCGGTCAATTGACCCTGACCCAAGGCAACTTTGGTGAGATCGGTCCCTTGGCCCGCGAGCACGGTTTTACCGCTGTGGACGCCATCCTGCTTGACCTGGGTGTCAGCAGCTTTCAACTGGAGACGGGGGAGCGAGGTTTCTCGTTTGGCCTGGATGGCCCGCTTGACATGCGCTTTGATCCAGCGCACGGGTACAGCGCCGCTGATATTGTCAATACCTGGCGCGAGGAGGAGTTGGCCGATCTGCTCTTCCGGTACGGTGAGGAGCGCCGGAGCCGGCGGATTGCCCGCTATCTGGTGCAACACCGCCCTTTTACGACAACCGGCCAACTGGCCGAAGCCATCAAGCGGGCGGTTGGCGGGCGTCGTGGCAGCCGTACGCATCCAGCTACCCAGAGCTTTCAGGCGTTACGCATCGCGGTCAACAACGAACTCGAACAGATTCAGGCAGCACTGCCGCAAGCGTTACAGCTGTTACGACCGGGTGGCCGGTTGGCAGTGATCAGCTTCCACAGCCTCGAAGACCGCATCGTCAAACAGTGGATGCAACAGGAGGCAGCCACCTCTCTTCCTGACCCGGCTTCCCTGAGTGGACACCGACCGCGGACACCGACCGTCACGCTGCTGGCCCGCAAACCGATCACCGCCTCCGCTGTGGAAGTACAGCGCAACCCGCGCAGCCGGTCGGCCAAGTTGCGGGTCGTAGAGAAGCTCCAATAAAAGATCGTATGGGTGGTCCGCACGCTTCAATCCGCATTTCCAGGTCAGAGTTGGCGGCGCCGCGGGATATGCGTGTAGTCATCGTTGTTCAACTGTTATTGATAGCGTTTGGATTTATGTATGGTACGCAATCAGACGTTTACTTCTGCTGTCTCGGCAGAACTGACCGGCTCACTCCAACAGACGCTTGCTAAGGGGCGGCTACGCCGGCTCGAACAGCAGATCGGGCTGCCCGCAACGTTTTCTGGTTTTCTCCTGTTCGCCCTGGCGGTGACCATACTCTGCGCCTGTATGGCGCTGCTTGTGATCACGTCGGTGCAGACCTACCAGGCCAGACAGCAGATCGCCGCTCTGGAGCGCCGCTACCGCGAGGTCGAACAACAGAATGCCGAGCTCGTCTGGCAGATCGCACAGCATACCAGCCTGGAACAGGTGCGGCAGCGGGCGTTGGCTTTGGGCTACGAGGCGCCCGCTTTCCGTCACTTTGTGCCTTGGCCGTCTGCCTCTACTACTACGGTGCAGTCGTCCACCGCAACTTATGCTGCAACCCTCTACCCAGTCAGTAGCGCGCCAACCAGTTCTGACCTCTGGGACTGGGCTGTCAAACAATTCAACCACATACGCACTTGGTGGTAAACGAGCTTATGCAGGCACCACCTTCGGTTCGGATTCCGCCCGGCTCTGCGCTGCCCCCAGCGCCGGAGCCGGAGCTGCAGAGACCCGCCGACCACTCGCCCCAACAGATCTGGCGCGTTTGGTTGGTGGTGGCCGGCTTTGGGCTATTGGCGAGCTTGGTCTTTGTGCGTCTATTGCATCACCAACTGGTTGGCTGGCTTTCTGGCCGGACGCCGGTCGTTCTCGCCGAGAGCGGATTGCCGCGCGGGGTGATTGTAGACCGGCGGGGTGAATTGCTGGCCGCGGACCGCTTCTTCTATCGTATCGTCGCCGACCCCAGCATCATCCGCACTGAGGAGGCGCGTCAGGCTGTGGCCAACAAGCTCGAGGAGTTGATTGGGCTGCCAGCCGCCGAAACAAGCGCCAAGTTGTACGAAGCAAGCGGACGCCGCTATGTCGAATTGGCCCGGCGTGTCAGCCTCGAGCAGAGCGAACGGATCAGCGCATTCAAAGCGCAGGACGAAGCCGAGAACGCCCTCCCGCTGTTGCAGAGTGTGGTTCTGCTGCCAGCGCCCGAACGCTACTACCCCCAGGGGCAACTGGCCAGCCATCTGCTTGGCTTTGTGCGCGCCGAACGGCTGGGCAGCTATGGGGTCGAAGAGTATTATCAGGCCTATCTGGACCCATATAGCGGTGTCGGGTTGCGCAGCAAGACGTACGATGATCTCACCACCCTGCCGGAGCCGGTGCGGCGCTTTGTACCCTCGATGGGCAACAAGGATCTGGTGCTGACCCTCGACACGGGCATCCAATGGATCGCTGAAGAAGAGTTGAACAAGGCGCTCGACCGCTATCGGGCCAGCAGTGGCAGCATTATTGTCATGGAGCCACACACGGGGGCCATCCTGGCCCATGCCAACTATCCAACCTATGATCCAAACCAGTACAGCACCGAGGCTGATTACAGCCGCTTTATCGACCCGGTAGTCAGCCTGTTGTATGAGCCGGGTTCGATCTTCAAAATTGTCACGATGGCGGCGGCGCTGGATACCGGTGTCATCACACCGACCAAGGTCTATACCGATAATGGCAGTTTTGTGGTGGGTTCGCGGTTGGTCTTTAACAGCAACCGCATTGGCTATGGCCGGGTGACCGCAACCGATGCGTTGGCCCGCTCGTTAAATGTGGTAACGGCACAGATCGCCGTAGAAATGGGCGCCGACCGGTTTTATCGCTACGTCGAACGTTTTGGCTTTACCGAACCAACCGAAATCGATCTGGCGGACGAAGTGCGCGGCCTGGTCAAGCAGCCCGGCAACCCTGAGTGGAGTCTTTCCGACTTGGGCACAAACAGCTTTGGTCAAGGGCTTGCTATTACGCCGATTGAAATGCTCAACGCCACCGCGGCGATTGCCAACGGCGGCCAACTGATGCGGCCCTATATTGTCCAGGCTCGCATCGAAGGTGATCGAGTACAGTGGACCGAGCCCACGCTGGTGCGCCCGGTGCTCAAGCCCGAGACAGCGCAGACGCTGGTCGCGATGATGGTGGAAACGGTGCGCACAGGGAACGAAGCGGCCGGTGTGGCCGGCTATCGCATTGCCGGCAAAAGCGGCACAGCACAGATCCCCGGCGAGGGAGGCTATTTGCGTGACCAGACGATTGTCAGCTTTGTCGGCTTTGCCCCGGCCGATGATCCCCAGTTCGTCATTCTGGTCAAGCTCGACCGGCCCGACCCAAACATCAGCATCTGGGCGACACACACCGCCGCCCCGGTCTTTGCCCAGGTGGCGCGCCGTCTCTTTGATTACATGGGCATTCCGCCGGACGAGATCCGGCTAGGCGCCGAACGGCTGGCGGCGATCGAGGCGGAGAGTGAAAGATTATTGATTGGCGATTGAGGGATGAAGAGATGTAAGGAGAGTGGAGCGATTCAAGCCCAGTCCCCTCAAATCTCCCCTAATCCTCCAAGTCTCTTGATCTCTAGCGGAGTAGAACATGCGGCCCGTGGTCGAGACACGCATCACGCATCACACGCTCTGGCAGGCATTGACCGGCCAGATCCCACCGCTGGCCTTGTCACCGGCGCCGGTGCCTCACGCCGTGCTTGATAGCCGGGATGTCACCGCCGGCGACCTCTTTATCGCCTTTGTGGGCCAGCAGACGGATGGCCATCACTATGTGGGAGATGCGATCAAACGTGGAGCGGGCGCCATCATCTGTGAGGAGCGAGGGCGAACACAGGCGCAGGCGCAAGGTGCAACCATTGTCGATTGTACAACCGGGCGAGATGCCGGCGCTATCCTGCCGGACGATCTGACTCCGATGAGCGCGTTGGCGTATATTGTCGATAGTTCTCTGGCCGCTTTCCAACAGGTGGGGGCTTTTCAGCGCATCCACCGCTGTTCGCCTGACCTGGTCGTGGTGGGGGTGACAGGCAGCGTAGGCAAGACCAGCACTAAAGAACTGGCCGCGGCCGTCTTGCGCCAGCGTTACCGGACGCTCCACAGTCGTGGCAACTTGAACGGTGGACAGGGGTTACCCTTCGCCCTGCTAGAATTGGGGCCGGAGCACGAGCGGGCAATGTTGGAAATCGCCATGTACGAGATGGGCGAGGTACACACCCAATGCGTGCTCTCCCGGCCCCGGATTGGCATCGTTACCAATGTGGAGCCTGTGCATCTGGAGCGGCTGGGCACCATCGAACGGATTGTCCAGGCCAAGGCGGAACTGGTGCAGGCATTGCCGGCTGCCGACGACGGCGGCGTGGCGATCCTCAATTGGGACGATGCGCGGGTCAAGGAAATGGCAGAGCTGACGCGAGCGCGCATCCTCCGCTATGGTCTGACGCCAGAGGCTGATTTGTGGGCGGACGAGATCAAGAGTGCTGGGTTGGAGGGCATCCGCTTTCGCTTTCACTATCGCCGCCGAGGGGCGTTTGGGGTGGGCGAAAAGATCGAGTCTCTGCATGTACGGGTGCCGCTGCTGGGACGTCACAGCGTCCATACGGCGCTGCGGGCGGCCGCACTTGGCCTGATGGAAGGGTTAAGCTGGGAAGAGATCGTGGCCGGCCTCCAGAGCCTCTCTACACAGTTGCGGCTGGTAGTGGCGCCCGGCATCAATGGCGCCACGATCATCGACGACACCTACAACGCCAGCCCGGCCAGCACCATCGCCGCGCTCAACCTGCTGGCCGATGTGGAGCCAAAGAGCCAGGGCCGGCGGGTGGCCGTGCTGGGCGATATGCGCGAACTGGGTGATTACACCGCCGAAGGCCACCGGATGGTGGGTCTGCGCGCTGCTGATGTGGTTGATCTCCTGGTGACGGTGGGCGATCTAGGTAAAACCATTGGCGAAGCGGCGCTCCAGACTGGCATCGACGCTGCCAAGGTGCAGATCCTGGTGGACGATCAGGAGGCTGTGGCGTTCCTGCGGCAAGAGTTGCGCAGCGACGACCTCGTGCTGGTCAAAGGCAGCCGGGCTGTAGGGATGGATGTGGTTGTCACCCAGCTTCTGGCCGCTGTGGCTCCACCCGGCCCGTCTTAAGTGGGCGTCCACAAGTGATTTCCTACCAGCGTCGTGCGCATCAGGAGATGCAACGAAGATAGCGGAGTTGTTTACGGAGAGACCTTACATTCAGGCCGGTCTCTGTCCCGCTCAAAGTGAGAGATACCGTCGTACCGGGTGTGCATATTTTGGGAATGTGTGGTTTCATGCGACGGTTTACAGAGACGTTTGGTGAAATCTTGCTGGTTGGAGACTTGAACGGCTATGCGGATCTATGACAAGGATACGACCCCGCAGAGATTTACGGGCATCTTACTGCTCTCATCGGCGCTGGGTGTACTGGTGGTCTACATCCTCAACAACCTTACTGTGCAACATTCGGTTCAATTGGGGGTAGGGTTCGCCATGGCCTATGCACTCACTTTGGGCACTGTCAGCTTCTTCATTGCCGTCATTTGGGGAGGGCCGCTGATCACGCTGCTCAAACGATGGGGGATCGGCAAACAGATCCGGGTTGAATTGCCGGGTGGCCACCAGATCAAGACCGGTACGCCCACGATGGGAGGAATCCTGATCGTGTTGCCTGTCCTCCTGATCACCGGCGTGCTCAATATTGCCAACCTGTGGGGAATGGATCTCATCGGTCAGAGTACGCTGATCCTCTTCTTTTGTGTGGCGTCGTATGCGATCCTCGGGGCAGTGGACGACTGGCAGGGTGTCAAGGGTTTGCGCGCCCGGGGCGAGGGGATGAGCGCACGGATGAAGAGCGCCTTTCAAATCCTCTTTGCCACCTTGATTGCACTCGTGCTCTACTTTGGGCCACCTGAATGGGACTATGTGGGGGTGCCTGGTTTGCAGGGGCCCTACGAAGGCGGCTTCTTTCGGATCGGGCCGATCATCATTCCGATTACGATCTTTATCATTGTGGCCGCCAGCAATGCTGTAAATATCACCGATGGGCTGGATAGTCTGGCCGGCAGCATTAGCAGCATCGCTTTTGCCAGCTATGGCATCATCGCCTACCTGCAGAACCAGGTCTATCTGATGGCTTTCTGTTTTACGATTGTGGGTGCGCTCATGGCCTTTCTCTGGTACAACGCTCATCCAGCGCAAATGTTTATGGGCGACACAGGCAGTCTGGCGCTGGGCGCAACCCTTGGCCTGGTGGCGGTGATGACCGGGCAATGGCTGCTGCTGCCCATCGTCGGCTCGGTCTTTGTCGCCGAAGCCGTGAGCAGTTCGCTGCAGATGGCTTATTTCAAGTGGACCAGGAGACGCTACGGCGAAGGCCGGCGCATCTTCAAGATGGCCCCGCTTCACCACCATTTCGAGCTGTTGGGCTGGAGCGAAACACAGATCAAAGAGCGCTTCTGGCTCATCGGGGTCTTGAGCGGGATGTTGGGCGTCGCGCTGGCGCTGGTGTGATTTTGGATTTTGGATTTCGGAACTGTTGGGCGGAGCAGCAGTCACTCTAAAATCCAAAATCGGCAGGTGAACATGGTAGGTAGGGACGAGTTTGACTTTACAGATCGGCGGGTCGTGATTCTAGGGTTGGCCCGGCAAGGGTCGGCGCTGGCGCGTTTTTTTGTTCATCAGGGAGCTCAAGTGGTGGTCAGCGATGCCGCCCCGGTGGAGCAGCTACAGCCTGAGATCGAGGCGCTTGGTGCATTGCCTGTAGAACTGGTGTTAGGCGCCCACCCAACAACCTTGTTAGACGGCTGTGATCTGCTCTGTCTGAGCGGGGGGGTGCCGCCGCAGATCGACCTGGTGCAGACAGCGATTGCCCGCGGGGTACGCCTGAGCAACGACAGCCTGCTGACCCTGCAACTGGCGCGGCGCCGGGGCCTTGGACCGATCTTCGCCATTACCGGCAGCAGCGGCAAGACCACCACGACAACGCTCGTCGGGCTCATGCTGGAGGCGGCGGGCAAGCGGGTGCATGTGGGCGGCAACATCGGCACACCGCTCATCGACCGGCTGGAAAACATCGCGCCCGGCGATTGTATCGTGCTGGAACTGAGCAGTTTTCAGCTCGAACTGTTTGACCCATCTGTGGCGTGGGGTGGGTTGGCCGGCAGTGGGCCGGATGTGGCGGCTATTCTCAATGTCACGCCCAATCATCTTGACCGTCATGCAAGTATGGCAGATTATGCCGCAGCCAAGTTCAACCTGCTACATTTTCTGCTGGCGGGGGCGACGGTGGTGCTCAATGCAGATGATGCGGTGACGGGGCGAGTCGCCCGTTGCAGGTTACCCGTTGCGGCCCTGCCGTTGCCGGCTTCCTGGCAAGTCGATGCCGCCGTTGCCGAAGCGCAGTCGTCCATCGTTCTTGGTGCGTCGTCCATCGTCTGCTTTAGTACACAGCAGACGCTATGCGGCGGCGCCTGGCTCGACGGCGAGCGGCTGGTCTACAACGGACGGCCGTTTGCTGAACGGAGGGAGGTTCAAGTGCGCGGAGACCACAATATCAGCAACCTGCTGGCGGCGGCGGCCATCAGCGGTGTCGCCGGTGTAGAGCCGGCAGCCATGCACGAGGTAGCGACTACGTTTGCCGGTGTACCGCACCGGCTGGAGACGATAGCCGAAGACAACGGAACCATCTGGATCAACGACAGCATCGCCACTTCGCCTGAACGGGCGGTGGCAGCCTTGCGCAGTTTCTCGCCCGGCGCACAGACGCTCATCTTGCTGGCCGGGGGCAAGGATAAAAACCTGCCCTGGGAGCGTTTTGCCGAGGAGGTGATCGAGCGGGTCAGCTATCTCATCGGCTTTGGCCAGGCGGGCGCCATGATCGTCAACACCGTGCAAGATCACGCCCGGTATCTCCGGCGACCGGCGCCCAATACTGCCGTAGTCCAACGGCTGGATGAGGCCGTCGAACTTGCTGCCCGCGTCGCCCAGATCCGCCCGCGCTGTGGCAATACGGTTGTCCTCCTCTCGCCCGGCGGAACCAGCTACGACGCCTACAAGGATTTCGAGGCGCGCGGCGCCCACTTCCGCCAGTTGGTGGCAAAGTGGACAGAGTTAGAGGCGGTACGTAATGCGTGATGCGTAATGTGTGATACGTAATGCGTGAATTATCTTGATCCACCCATCACCCATCACGTATCACGCATTACGCATCACGCACTACGCATTAAAAAGTGGTGGACCTGTTTTATGACGGCAGCTTCGCGGTTGCGCACACAAAGCCAGCAGGGTCAGTACGACTGGGGGTTGCTCTCGGTCGTGGTGATGCTATTGGGGCTGGGGCTGGTGATGGTCTTTAGCGCCAGCTATGCGCGCGGGCTGGCCGGCTTCGATGACCCGTATTACTTCGCGGTGCGCCAGCTGATCTGGGGCGGGCTCGGCGTGGTGGTCATGATCGTGGCGGCGCGCATCCCCTACCGCTGGTGGGAGCGGTGGAGCGTGCCGCTGATGGGGGTGGCGCTGCTCTCGCTGGTGGCTTTGCTCGTTTTTGGCGCCGAACGCTGGGGTTCGACCCGCACCTACTTTGGCGGCAGCGTCCAGCCGTCGGAGCCGGTGAAGGTGATTGTGATCCTGTACGTGGCGGCCTGGTTGGCGAGCAAGGGCACACGTATCCGCGATGTGCGGGTGGGGCTGTTGCCCTTTAGCGTGTTGATGGGGGCCATTTCGGTGCTCATCGTGGCCCAGCCGGAGATCAGCACGGCGATCTTGATTGTGGCGACTGCCGGCATCATGTTCTTTATTGCCGGGGCCGAGTTGCGCCAATTGCTGTTGATCCTGGTGGTTGGTACGTTTACTTTTGGTCTGGTGCTCAACTACAGCAGCTACGCCAAGGGACGGCTCGACCGCTACTGGGAATCGGTCTGGGACCCGATGCAAAGTTCCGAATATCAGGTGCAGCGTTCAGTGGAGGCGTTGGTCCGGGGTGGCCCTGTCGGTGTGGGCGTGGGCAATGGCAACGCTCAGCTACCCGGTTATTTGCCGTTGAGTTGGAGCGACAACATTTTCGCCATTATCGGCGAGGAACTTGGGCTATTGGGCACACTGCTGGTGCTCTTGCTCTTTGCCCTGCTTGCCTATCGCGGGTTACGGATCGCCCTCCGGGCGCCGGACCATTTTGGCATGTTGGTGGCGGTAGGGATCACGTCATCGCTGATCTTGCAGGGCATCTTGAATATGGCCGTCGCCGTGGCTGCGTCGCCCCCCACCGGTGTCACGCTGCCATTTATCAGCTATGGCGGCAGCTCGCTGGTGACTGCGCTGGCCGCGGTTGGGATCCTGCTCAGTATCAGCTACTACAGCACGAGCAAACGCGAGCCGGCGGAAGCGGGCGCCAATAGCGAAAGACAGACGTATGCGCGTTTTGATTTCGGGGGGGGGAACCGGCGGTCACGTCTATCCAGCGCTGGCCGTGGTCGCACAGGTTCCCAAACTGGCCGGCGTACCGCAGGCAAGCGTGGAACCCCAAGGTCAACCTGAGATTGGAGAGTGGAGACCAGAGATTGATGCACCGGCAGATCGTTCTCTGCTCTCTAACACGACAGGGTTGCTTTGGGTTGGCGCAATGGGTAGCATGGAGCGGGCACTGGTAGAGCGCGAGGGTATCCTGTTTCGGGGTATCGAGACGGGACAGGTGCGAGGGATCAATCCCATGACCGCGCTAAGCAATAGCGCCAAGATGGTCACCGGTGTGCGCCAGAGTTTGGCGTTGATTGCCGATTTCCGGCCCGATGTCTGTTTGGTCACCGGCGGCTACGTCTGTGTGCCGGTGGTGGTGGCCTGCCGCATCGCCCGGCGCAAGCGTATCCCGGTGTTGGTCTATCTGCCGGATATGATGCCGGGTTGGGCAATCCGCACGTTGAGCCTGCTGGCGCAGCGGGTGGCGGTGAGCTTTCCTGCTGCGGCCCGCTACTTTGGCGGTAAAGCGCCAAAGGGCAAGGCGGTGGTCACCGGCTACCCGGTACGTGACGAATTGCTAGCGGTTACCGGCTATGGGCGTTTGGAGGCAACTGCACACCGGCGCAACCGTCTGTGCATGCGCCAACAACTGGCGGATCGGTTACAGCGGCCTACTCTGGCGCCGGGCGCAGATGGGGTACAGCTGCCACTGTTGCTGGTTACGGGTGGGAGCCAGGGGTCGCGCAACATCAACCGCACGATCTGGGCGGCACTGGCGCAGTTGCTGCCACAGATGCATATCCTCCATCTGGTGGGTACGCGCGACTGGCCTCTTTTTGAGGCTGAGGCGCCGGCAGCCGGCTTGGCAACGGAGCTAAGCCAGCGCTATCACCCGGTCGCCTATCTGCATGAGGAGATGGTCCTGGCCCTGGCCGCCGCTGATCTGGCCGTTGCCCGCGCCGGGGCTAGCACCCTGGGCGAGTTTCCGCTGGCGCGGCTCCCTGCCATCCTGGTTCCGCTGCTGAGTGTCAACCAGCAGCAGAACGCCGAACAGTTGGCGCAGCAAGGGGCAGCGCTGGTCGTCGATGATGCCCGGCTGGGCGAACAACTGGCCGCTGCGATTCTCGGCCTGGCGCAAGACGAACAGCGGCGCCAGCAAATGGAGCAAGCCTTGTCTACCCTGGCGCAACCCAATGCCGCCCGTGCGATTGCTGAGGAGTTGGCAAAGCTTGCCACTGGCGCATCAAGCTTATAAAGACGATTATCGTCCATCATGGCCGTCGAATTCGAGATCGCGATTACCTTTATCGTTTATCTACTCTTCTTTGCTTGGCTCGGCTACCGCCGCGGCTTTCGGGCAGAGATGACGGTCTTTCTCGTGGCGCTCTTAGGCTGGATCGGGCTGATGGTCTTTGGTGATGTGGTTGTGACCCTTGCCAACCTGTTTGGCAAGTTTGTCGCCTTTGCGCTATCCGGCGGATTGGGGGAGGGTGGCGATGCGGCCTTTGAGGCGCTACGGACGGCGCCAGACGTTATCACGGAGGCCAATCGGGAGAGCTTTCTCTTTGTCATCTGGGTGATCCTGGTGGTGATCACTTATGTTGTCACTACTACTCAGGCGACGCAGCGCCGGCAACGCGGTACACCGGTCATTCCGCTGACGCCGGGAGCGCTGGCCGATGCGTTGGCTGGTGTTTTCGCCGGCCAGAGACGAGCGGCTGCTCCCCCGCCAGACGCCCGGCTGCGAGGGTGGTCTGTGATCTTGGGGATTGCCAATGGGCTGCTCTTTGCTTCGATCTTTTTGCCCCGGCTGCTGGCGTTGCTGGCGCCGCAGACAGTGGCTTATACGGGCATCCCCGATAGCACTAGCCCGTTCCGCATCTTGGGGGCCGGCCTGCGGGTCGTCTTTGATGCGATTGGTCAGCTTTGGGAGTTGATTCAGCCACAGGGGTCATGGGTGTTGTTGATCTTGTTGACGTTGTTCCTGATTCTTGTTGCCGGAACGTTGCGTGGCGGGCGCGGTGGTAACGCTGGAGCAAATTCGTAAGGGCAGGCGCATGGGGCCGGTCGAACTTGTCTTTTTCTCCATTGGCGGCATGGTCATACTGATCGCCCTGGCGCGGGGCTATAAAGATGAACTGGGTTCGACTTTGATCATCCTGGTCGCCATTCTGGTCTTGAGCTTTTTTGAAGAGCAACTTTTGGGCGTTTTAACAACGGTTGGTGAGACACTTTTGGGTACGCAACCGGCGATCAGCGAGACGCGCAATCTCTTTCTGATGTTTGCCTTTCAAGTGATCTTTGCCATCATCGTCTTTATGGGGTACGCCGGTCGCACGCTGGCCTTTCCAGGAAACGAGGAGCCGCCGCCGCAGGGCACGCTGCTTACGCTGGCAGTGGGTGCGCTCAATGCCTATCTCATCGCGGGTACGCTCTGGTATTACCTGGATCGCTTTGGCTACCCGGTGCAGTCGATTGGGCTGATCTGCCTGCCTTTGACCACGCTGGCGCAACAGTTGGTGCAGGCGCTCCCCCAGCGGCTCTTTGAGTCGCCCACCTATTGGATCGTGCCGGTGGCGGCGCTGTTGATCCTCCGGGTGCGGGGGTAGCCAAGTAAGGGAGTAGGTGTGGTTTCCGTACCGCACGACTCTGATAAGCGAGGAATGTGCGGTATGGAAATCACACCTACGGCAGAGGTAACGTGAGGATCGAATGGCAGTGCAGCAGAATAGGAATGGCGTGGTAAAAAGTTGGCAAGAGCGATTGGTGGCGCAGGATCGGACGCTGCGGGTCCACCTGCTGGGAATTGGTGGGGCAGGGTTGAGTGCAATTGCTCGCGTGCTTCACGAGCAAGGATTCGTCGTCAGCGGGAGTGACCGGCAGAACAGCGCCGTGACCCAGCGTCTGGCCGGTCTGGGTATCCGGGTGTTGGCCGGACAGCAGGCCGAGAACCTGACCGCAGCGCCACCGGCGGAACGGCCCGATGTGGTGCTGATCAGCAGCGCGGTGGATGGCGCCAACCCAGAACGGCAGGCAGCCGAGACATTGGGGATTCCTGTAGTGAAACGGGCCGATTTTCTGCCGGTGTTGCTTGCCAACCGCACGGTGATCGCCGTGGCCGGCACTGCGGGCAAGAGCACGACGACTGCTATGATCGTCAAGCTGTTGCGCGACCGCGGTCGCGACATCGGCTACATCATCGGCGCCGATCTGCCGAGCTATGGCAACGCCGCCGCCGGTCGCGACCCGCTCTTCGTGGTCGAGGCCGACGAGTATGACCACATGTTTCTGGGGCTGCGACCGGCGGTGGCCGTCATTACCAATGTGGTGTGGGATCACCCGGATTGCTACCCAACCGCCGAGCGTTTCTGGCAGGCATTTCACCAGTTCGTGACGCTCGTCCCAGACGACGGGCTGGTGGTCACGTGTGTCGATGACCCGGGCGCGCTGCGGCTCTATGAGCAGCGCCGGTCGCCGGGTCCGCGGTGGGTGACCTACGGGCTTGGCGCATCCGCTGACCTGCGGGCTACCGGTCTGCGCACAGGTCCAGGTGAACAGGTGGCCGATCTGGTCTCGCAGCAGGCGCCAGTTGGAGAACTCATCTTGGCGGCGCCCGGCGCTCACAATGTGTGCAACGCCTTGGCTTCGCTGGCGGTCGCTGATTTTTGCCATGTATCCCTTCACACGGCGCTAGAGAGCCTGCGCACTTTTGGGGGAACAGCCCGTCGCTTTGAGGTCAAGGGCGAGATCAACGGTATCATCATCATCGACGACTATGCGCATCACCCGCTCAAGGTGCAGGCGACGCTGGCCGCCGCCCGCAGCCGTTACCCTGGCCGGCGGGTTTGGGCGGTCTTCCAGCCGCACACCTATAGCCGCACCAAAGAACTGCTGGCGGATTTTGCCCAGAGCTTTAGCGATGCTGACAGCCTGATTGTCACTGACATCTACGCCGCCCGTGAGAAAGATGACGGCACCATTCATGCTCGCGATCTGGTAGCGGCGACCGGCCATCCACAGGCGCGGTACATAGGCCGTCTGGAGGATACCACCGAGCACCTGGCGGAAGCGGTGCGGCCAGCCGATGTGGTGGTCGTCATGGGCGCCGGAGATAGCAGCCGGGTGACAACGCTGTTGGTGGAGCGGCTGAGGCAGAATGGGAAACCCGGAGTGCAGAATGCGGAATAAGTGTGCGTGATGGAAGGATTGCAGGGATTGGATATTCGCCAACCGGCTGCGTTCGGCGTGCAGATCCGCCAAAAGGTTACGCTGGCCGAGTTTACGACTATCAAGGCCGGGGGGGTGGCTGATTATTTTGCCGTCGCTACCACGGTCGATCAGTTGATCAAGCTCGTACGCTGGGCGCGGGCTGTGGCGCTGCCCTATCTGATTCTAGGGGGTGGCAGCAACATCTTGATCAGCGATGCTGGTGTGTGTGGGCTGGTGATCTACAACCGCTGCCGGACTGTGCGCATCGACGCGGCTCCGTTCCAGTGCTTCGGCCCGGTGGACGAGCGCAGGTATCTCTTTGCCGAGAGCGGTGCGGCCATGGCCGGTGTCGCCCGCACCACGATCAAGGCCGGGCTGGCCGGGTTGGAATGGGCGGTGAGCGTGCCCGGTACGGTAGGCGGGGCCGTGGTCGGCAACGCCGGCGCCCACGGCGGTGAGGTCAAGGACAGTTTGGAGGATACGCTGGTCATCGACGAAGAGGGAACCGTCCGCTCATTCGCACTGGCCGAATTGGCGTACGCCTACCGCGACAGCACGCTCAAACGGCGCCAGCCGCTGCGGGCCGGCTTTGGGCCGGTGGTGCTCAGCGCCAATTTTCGCCTCACCCCCGGCGACCCCGCAGAACTAAGTGAGCGAGCCGAACGCTTTCTTGCTCACCGGCGGCAGACTCAGCCGGTCGAGCCAAGTTTGGGCAGCACCTTTGTCAACCCACCGGGCGATTACGCCGGCCGTCTGATCGAAGAGGCAGGGCTTAAGGGCGCCCGTGTCGGTGGCGCCGAGGTGAGCCGGATACACGCCAATTTTATCGTCAATCCTGCCGGGGTTGGGGGCGCCACGGCGACCAATGTGATTGCCCTGATCCGGCAGATCCAGGCGACGGTGGAACAACGCTGCGGCGTCAAGCTAGAGCCAGAGGTACAGTTGGTGGGAGAGTGGGAGAGCGGTAATGAATAAAGGAGTAATCGGTAACAAGTAAGTTGTAAGTATGAATGGTATGCGGGCAGTGTGTGCCCATGGGCAATTACCGATTACCGATTACTTGTTACCTATTACAAGATAAGAGATTGCAATGAGAAAAGAACGTTCGATGCGCGTAGGTGTAATCTTTGGGGGCCGTAGCGGCGAACATGAGGTGTCGCTCGCCAGCGCACGCAATGTGATGGAGGCGCTGAGCAAGGCCGGCCACACTGTCATCCCCATTGGGATCACGCCGCACGGGCGCTGGCTGACCGATGGGCGTGTGCTTTTGCAGTTGGGCGGCCCGGCGAGCCAGACGCAGGGGCGGGAGTTGGCCGTTGCCAACGAAGATCCACAAGCCGAAGACCCGTGGGCGCTCTTGCCACAGGGCGCGGGGGGCGCCCGCTTGCCGGCCACCGATGTGGTCTTTCCCGTGTTGCACGGTCCCTACGGGGAAGATGGGACGGTACAAGGGCTGTTGGAGATGGCCAATATTCCTTACGTGGGTTCGGGAGTTCTGGCGAGCGCAGTGGCGATGGACAAGGCGGTGGCGAAACATCTCTTCGCCCAGGCCGGCATCCGCCAAGCAGCGTACCAGATGGTGATGCGCAAACGCTGGCACACTGAGCCAGACGCGGTGTTGGCCGACATGGAGCAGCACCTGGCCTATCCCCTGTTTGTCAAACCGGCCAATCTGGGCAGCAGCATCGGCGTGAGCAAGGCGCGCAATCGTGGCGAACTGGGCGATAGCATCACGCTGGCGTGCCGATTTGACCGCAAAGTGCTGGTCGAAGCGGCGGTGCCCAATGCACGGGAGATCGAAGTAAGCGTTCTGGGCAACGACGAGCCCATCGTGAGCATCCCCGGCGAGATCGTGCCGGGCAACGAGTTCTATGACTATGCCGCCAAGTATCTGGACGACAACAGCCAGTTGCTCATCCCCGCGCCGATCACCGAGGCGCAGGTGCGTGAAGTCCAGGCGATGGCGCTCCGCGCCTATCAGGCGGCCGATTGCGCCGGCCTGGCTCGCGTTGATTTTTTGCTCGACGATGCCAGCGGCGCATTCTATCTGAACGAGATCAACACAATGCCGGGCTTTACCCGCATCAGCATGTATCCCAAGCTGTGGGAAGCCAGCGGCATTTCATATCCAGAGTTGGTAGACCGGCTCATTGAACTAGCGTTGGAGCGCCATGAAGATCGGATGCAAAACGCCACGACGCGAACTGTGAGCCAAGACAACGGCGGATGAGAACAACAGCGAGGCCCAGCAGGCGCCCCGACAGCAACTTCAGAACGTCTCTAGCGGCTGATAGGAACAGTTGAACGGATGGGTCGAGAGCCAGGGAACCCCACAATGACGGGCAAGACGCTCGAGCATACGCCAGCAGCACGTCGGGCTGGACCAAAGGGCCAACCACCGAAGGCGCCCGCAAGCCGGCCAACACCTCCGGCGGCGCTCTACCCGGTGGCTCCGGTCGCAAACAGCCCTGGTGGTGCGCAGCAGCGCCGGAAGCGCCAGGTCGCCCGCACCATGCGCCGCTTCGAGGCCGCTGTGGCGCGGCTGCCAAAGCCAACATTGCGGCGCCAGAATGCGCCAGCGACCGGTGAGGCGACGAGGATCTGGCCCGTGCGCACGCTGCTCGCCCTGGCGTTACTGTTGGCGCTGGCGGTCGCCGCCGGCTATCTGCACAATGACCCGCGCTGGTTTGTCTATCGCGAGACGGTGCAGATCAACGGTCTCACCTATCTAGACGCTGAAGAAATCTATGCCGCCAGCGGGGTGGATAGCTGGCACATTTTGTGGTTGCGGGCGTCGGTGATCCGCGAGCGGTTGCGGGCGCTCCCCTTTGTGGAAGAGGCTCACGTTGACATCGGCTTCCCAAACGAGGTCAGGCTCGACATTGTGGAGGCTGAGCCGGTGGCGCTCTGGGTGACAAACGACCAAACGTTTTGGCTGATGCCCGATGGGTCGGCGTTGCCCATGACCGATAAACGGTATGACCAGCTCCCTCCCCTCATCGACCCGCAAGGTGATGCGCGTGTGGTGGGGCGCACAGGCCGGATGGCGCTAGACCCGCTCGTCCTGGGGGCCGCCTGGTCGTTGTGGGCAAGGATGCCCGAAATCAGCCAACTTCGTTTCAACCAGGATTACGGGCTCAATTTTCACCTGCCAGGTACGCTTACCTGGGTCTATTGGGGCGATGGTGCAAATATCGACAGCAAGTTTGCCCATCTGGAGGCGGTCCAAAGGCTCATTGCTGACGGCGAAACCAGACCGCAAGTCATCGACCTGCGTTTTGAACGGCCGTACGTTCACTAGGTTCTGTTGACATTTGCGTGGTGATGATGGGTGAAGCTCCCGTTGCACCTGCAAGGTGCGATGCACGTACCTGTGCAACATCCTCGTCCATAGGTGCAACGCACTTGGAAAGTGCATCGCACCTATGGACAGTCTGGGGGTCCCGCTGGGCCCCGCATTTGGAGGTTTTGGGTGCAAGAAATTATTTCTGCGATTGATATTGGGACGACCAAGGTCTGTGCGTTAACTGCGGGGCTGACGCACGACAGCTTGGGGAATCTGGCTTTGCGCATTTTGGGTGAAGGACAGGCCGCCAGCCGGGGCATCCGCCGTGGGGCTGTTGTCAATGTGGCTGAGGTAGTGGCGGCTGTCGGCGAGGCGGTGGAGAAGTGCGAGCAGGATATGGGGCAGCACGTGACCAGCGCCTACGTCGGGATCGCCGGCAGCCACGTCCAGACGCTCAACAGCCGCGGCGTGAGCCCAGTGGACCGCCGTATCGGCATCACCAGCGCCGATATGCAGCGGGCGCTAGAAGCAGCCCGCGCTGTCGCTTTGCCCCATAACCAGGAGGTCATCCACACGATCGCCCGGCAGTGGATTGTCGATGGCCAGGTGGATGTGCAACAGCCAGTGGGCATGAGCGCCTACCGGCTGGAGGTGGATGCCCACATCGTCACCGGCAGCAGCACGGCCATGCAGAATGTGGTGCAGTGTGTCACCACACATGGCATCGATGTGGATGACCTGGTCTTGGAACCGTTGGCGAGCAACGAGTCAGTGCTGCGCCCCGAGGAGCGGCGTATGGGTGTGGTCGTGGTGGACATCGGCGGCGGCACCACCGATGTGGCTGTCTTTCGCGAAGATGGTCTCTGTCACACGTTTATTCTGGACATTGGCGGCAACCACTTCTCCAATGACCTGGCCGAAGTCTTGCACGCACCTTTTGAGACGGCGGAGTTGCTCAAGCTTCGCTATGGGCATGTCAACCCGGAGCGGGTGGCCGAAGATGAGAAGGTGTGGGCCGTGGTCTTTGGCGAGCGTAATGAACGCAGCTTTAACCGTCGTTTTATCAGCGAAGTGCTGGCCTCGCGCGCCGAGGAACTTTTTGAACGGATTGAGCAGCAGTTGGGCGCAGCCGGCTTTATCACCAAAGTCCCGGCGGGCCTGGTGCTGACGGGCGGGGCTAGCCAGTTGCCTGGCATGGCCGAGTTGGGCCGCAACTTGCTGGGCATGCCGGTGCGGATTGGAGCGCCGGGCAGCCACCTCCCGATTGCCGCGCTGGGCCGGTCGTTGCAGTCGCCGGCCTTTGCCACGAGCGTAGGTCTGCTCCTCTATGGCATGCGTGAGGATGCGCGTGCCCTCCACCGCCGTTATAGCGCCGAGGGCGCCGGTCGTACAGGAGAGGCTTCGGCCTGGGTGGGCCAGACCATGCGTTGGCTGAAGAATTTATTGCCAGGATGAAACGATTTTGGATTTTGGATTTTGGATTAGTCAAACCAGTTGACTGGTGGCGTGCGATTCGACCCATCCAAAATCTGAAAGCTAAAATCCAAAATCGGGAATCATACAAGCGTTTTGCTGTTGTTGTAGCGAAGGAGTGACCCATGACACGGAAGGCTGTACAACCGCAGTATGTGGAGAATTTTGCCAACATCAAGGTGGTCGGTGTAGGTGGTGGCGGGCAGAATGCAGTGAACCGCATGATAGAGGCGGGCATTCAAGGGGTTGAGTTTATATCGGTCAACACCGATGCGCAGGCGCTAATGCTTTCCAACGCGCCACAGCGGTTGCGCATCGGGGAAAAACTGACCAAAGGGCTCGGCTCCGGCGGCAACCCGGAGATCGGCCAGCGGGCAGCCGAAGAGAGCCGCGAAGAGATCAAAGAGATAGTCAAGGGCGCCGACATGGTCTTTGTGACCGCAGGCATGGGCGGTGGCACAGGGTCGGGCGCCGCGCCCGTCATCGCCGGGCTAGCGCGCGAACAAGGCATCTTGACCATCGGCGTCGTCACCAAGCCATTTACCTTCGAAGGAAGCCATCGCCGCCGTACAGCCGAGAGCGCAATGGCCGAGATGCAGCGCAACGTAGATACGCTTATCGCCATTCCCAATGACCGTCTTTTGCAGATTGTGGATCGCAAGGCCAGCATCAACCACGCCTTCCGTGCTGCCGACGATGTGTTGCGCCAGGGCATCCAGGGGATCAGCGAACTGATCACCATCCCTGGGCTGGTCAACCTCGACTTTGCCGATGTGCGTTCGATCATGCTCGAAGGCGGGCCGGCGCTGATGGCCATTGGCCGCGGCTCGGGCGACAATCGCGCCAAGGATGCGGCGAATCAGGCTATCCACAGCGCGCTGCTCGATATTTCCATCGACGGTTCGCGGGCGATCCTCTTTAACATCAAGGGCGGCGAAGATATGAGCCTCTTTGAGGTCAACGAGGCGGCCGAAACGGTGCGCGCCAATGCCCACCCCGAGGCTAACATCATCTTTGGCGCCGTCGTCGACCCGGAGATGCACGAAGAGGTGCAGTTGACCGTCATCGCCACGGGTTTTGACCGCAAGCTGCTAGAGGAGCCGCTGCTGGCGAGCCTTGGACAACGGCCAGTCGAGACACACCGCTCGTATGAACCACGAGTCCAGCCGGTGCGCCCGGAGACGGCCAAGAGCAACGGCGAACACCTCGTGCGTACCTTTGATCGTGACGACCTCGATATCCCGGCCTTCCTGCGCCGCCGGAACAATGGGAAGTAGAGATAGAGTTTTTGTAATGTGTTCGTCAGGTGAGAGGTTGAGGGATTGAGAGAAGGGATCAAGAGATTGGGAGATCGAGGGGTCACTCCGCTGACAACTCTGTTGTTTCTCGACCTCTCAATCTCTTGGTCTCACCCTCTCTGCCTCTCGCCCTGCCCTGTGGGCCGTTCTCACAGTATCTTCCTTGCTTGGTCTGCTCCCGCCTCGCGTTACCTTCCTCGTATTTAGTCGTCAAACTGTATAGCGCAAGATGACGATCTGTACTCAAATCAGAATGAGAACCGGAGTTCTACTTTACACCCGCATTCCGGGAAAGGGCCAGCGAGCCTACGCTGCGGAGAAGCATTGTGGCCCTTTCCC
>QEUW01000452.1 GCA_003577005.1 Chloroflexota bacterium
GCCTTGCTGGGCATGGGCAGCGGTTTTGCGCTGGAACGGCGGTTTGTTGGCTTTGAAGCCGGCGGGCGCTGGGGGATACGGGTATTGCGGTTTGTGTTGGCGGCAGCGGTGCTCGTAGTAATCTACCTGGGTTTGCGCATTGTGTTGGCCGACCTGGCGCCGATGGCCTTTTGGCGCTTTACACGTTACGCGCTGCTTGGTCTGTGGGCTGCGGTAGGCGCGCCCTGGCTGTTTGTAAAGATGAGTCTGGCCGGTCTACCGGCGCCACACCGGCAAGCAGAGCACCGCACCCTGGCGCCATCGGAGATACAGGAGTAGGAATCTGCACCATGATCGAGTTGGATGGCTCACACGGGGAAGGGGGCGGGCAGATGCTGCGCACCGCGCTGGTGCTCAGCCTCCTGACAGGCCAGCCTTTCCGCATCGAAAATATCCGCCGCGGGCGGCCGCAGCCGGGGCTCAAACCACAACACGCCCACATCCTCAAGGGGCTGTTGATGATGAGCGATTCGAGTGTGGACACGATGGAGCCTGGCGCGCTCGCAGTGACCTTTCAACCGGGACAGCTGCGGGGCGGGGCTTTTCAACTGGACGTGGGCACGGCTGGCGCCATTCCTCTCTTGCTCCAGACTGTATTGCCGGCGGCTCTCTTTGCGCCAGCGCCGGTCACCTTCACCATCACCGGCGGCACAGACGTGCGCGGGGCAATGAGCATGGACTTCTGGCGGCTTGTGCTCTTGCCCTTTCTGCAGCCGTACGCCGGGACCATCGAGTTGACGGTGGAGCGCCGCGGCTTCTATCCCAAAGGTGGCGGCCGGGTGCTCCTCCGCACGGCGCCGGTGATGGATCAGACAACGTGGGCGACCAGGGGCTCCACTGCGCCGGCGCTGACGATCCCAGCACGCGGTGAGTTCCGCCAGCTTCAGATCGCCTCCTACGCCAGCCGGGAATTGCGCGAGCGTCAAGTGGCCTCTCGCCAGGCGTCGGCCTGCCAGAACCGGCTGGGCCTGCGCCCTGCTGCGGTGGATATGGCGCATGTGGAAACCTTCTCGCCCGGTTCGGTGATCACTGCAGTGGCGGAATACGAACAGACGCGGCTGGGCGCCGATGCGCTGGGCGAACGGGGCAAGCCCTCTGAACGGGTGGGCCGGGATGCAGCTGACAAGCTCAAACAGGAGATGGAGGCCGGTGCCACTGTCGATATTCACACAGCCGACAACCTCATGATCTGGGTGGCGCTCTTTGGCGGCGGTTACACCTTTGCCGAACCTACCGGCCACATCACCACCAACGCCTGGGTGATCGAGCACTTTCTGCCCGGCGCCCTACGGCTGGCGGGGAATGCGGTCGCTGGCTAATCTCTTCAATCGCTACAATCTCATAAATTGCTGCCCCAAAGCATTCTATGCATCTTGTATAATTGGGGCCATTTGACAAAAGAAAACGTTTACTTTTATACTGCCGGCCATCGTTGCTTTTATGTGTCGGTATCCTAATTCAACCCGTGCCACCTTTACTGACCGATGTCGCCAAAGCTGCGGGCGTCTCGATTGCGACCGCCTCGCGTATTCTCACCGGCGCCGATTACCCGGTGACAGAAAGGACGCGCCAGAAGGTACTCAAGGCGTCGGCGGCACTTGGCTACCGGCCCAATCTCATCGCCCGCAGCCTGCGCCGCGAGCAGACGCTGACGATTGGGATCATCGTCGAGAACTTTCTTAGCCCCTTTATCCCCCCGATCATCCGCGGCATCCAGGAGCGGCTACGCCAGTACGACTACTTCAGTATCGTGCTCGATTCCAACTGGGACCCCGTCCTCGAGGCGGATGCTATCGAACGGTTGCGGATGCGCCAAATCGACGGCATCATCTTTGTCGAATCGTACCTACGCTCCTCTGAGGAGGTTGCGGCGTTGATTGACAAGCCGCATCTCTTTGTCCACCGTCTCTTTCATTCGCTGGGCGCCAACTCGATTGCGCCCGATGACCGCACAGGGGCCCGCGTCGCCGTGCGTCACTTGCTCCAGCTAGGCCACCGGCGTATCGCCTTTGTAAATGGATTGGAAGGGTGGGATGCCACCATCAACCGCCAGGCCGGTTATAAAGAAGAACTTGCCGTCTGGAATATTGCGCTTGACCCGGCGCTGATTTGCCAGGGGGATTGGCAGGTGCAGAGCGGGTACGTGGCTGCCCAGGAGTTGTTTCGGCTTGAGGAGCGGCCTACGGCAGTCTTTGCCGCCAACGACCTGATGGCCCTCGGGGTCATCTATGCGGCGCAGGAGGTAGGGTTGCGCGTCCCCAGCGATCTTGCCATTGTCGGCTATGATGACCGGGACTTTGCCGGTTTTGTCCGCCCGGCGCTGACCACGGTGCAGATGCCCTGCGAAAAGATGGGGCATGTCGCCGCCGAGTCGCTGATGCGCCTCATTCGGGGCGAACTCGATATGGTCGAACCGACGCTGGTACAGGGCGAGTTGGTGGTCCGCCAGTCGTGTGGCGCCAACCCAGGCCAGTGGCAGTTCGAGCCGGAACGGGCCAGCCTGACCCGGCGTCACCGGCTTGCCCCAATAGCCGCGAATGAATTCGGCGCCTGATAGCATGGAAACCGCCGCTACGCCAACAGGCTACCCAGGAGCATAGTTTACGCCGTAATCAGACACTTTCGCTGTCATTGCGGGATCCCCACCCTGGCAAGCACTCCCTACGGGCTGGCCGGTTAGAGATAATTTTCCCGCCCATAGTAAACGTTTTCTACAGGAGGAACCAAAGATGAAGACGCAACCTATCAGCCGGCGCACCTTTTTGCGATTGTCCGGCTCTACACTGGGAATCGGGGCATTGGCGGCCTGCGCCCCACCCACCGGCCAGGCGCCTGCCGCATCAAGCGAGGCCGCAAGCGATGCGCCCGCTCAGGACGCCATCGTGATCCGCTATGGCCGGCACGACCCTGGGCTGGGGACAAATATCACCATCGAAGAGTTTAGCGAAGCCCACCCCAACATCCGGGTCGAGATGGAGCAGATCGGCGAGTTCCCCACCATGATCCCGGCGCAGGCCGCGGCGGGCACGCTGCCCGATGTGGTGCGCAGTTGGGAAGCCATGTTGTTCGAGATGGCGCGCGGCGGCCAGTTTATCGACTTGCAGCCCTTTATCGATGTGGAGCCGGACTTCAACGCCGAGGATTTTTACGAGCCGGTCTACAACTATCCCGTGATGGATGGCAAACGCTACGGCATCAACGATGTGGTGGCCACCCATGTGACCTACTACAATGTGGACCTCTTCGACCAGAAAGGGGTGGAGTATCCCGACCCAGCCAACTTCACGTGGGACGATTTCGAGCAACGGGCGCGCGCCATCAGTGACCCCGACAACCAGGTCTGGGGTTCGGAGACCATTCCCGTGGGCTGGCACTATTTCACCCTGAAACAGGTCTGGCAGAACAACGGCGACTTCTTTAGCCCTGACTATAAGACTGCCACCATCGACCAGCCCGCGTGTATCGAGGCGGTGCAATACTGGGCCGATCTGCTGCTGGACGGCAACATCATGCCGTCGCCGAGCCAGATCATCGGCATCGGCGGGGCAGGGGCGGCGGCGGAGTTGATGGGGGCCGGCAAGATCGGGATGCAACGCATGGGTTCGTGGATCACCACCGACCTGGTCAACAACAACATCCACTTCAACATCGTTCCCGAACCGCGCAAGGAGCGGCTGGCCACCATTGCCCACGGCGGGTTGAATGCCATCACCTCGACCTCGCCCCACCAGCAGGAGGCGTGGACGTGGGTGAATTTCAATTGCAGCACACGAGGCATCTATAATTATGCCGCGGGTGGTCGCTTCCCCGGCGCCCGGCGCTCGACCAACGAAATCGAACCGCACACTTGGGTGGCGGATGTGGATTTTGATGTCAACTGGGATGTGGTGCTCGAATCGGTCGAATACGCCTACATGCTCCCCGGCCCCTGTAACGAAGGTGAGGTGCTCAAGGTGATCGGCGATGCACTGGAACAGGTCTATGCCGGCAACGCCCAGGCGGCCGACATCTTCCCGCAGATCACGTCGCAGGTCAATATGCTGCTGGCGGATTGTTGAGGAGTACGTAATACGTGATTCGTAATGCGTAATACGTGATGCGTAGTACGTAATGCGTAATGCATGGTGCGTGGTCATTGCTCACGAATCAGGCATTACGCATTACTGAAGGAATGTGTGCCATGACCGCTCTATCGCACCCGAACGTGGCTATGCCCAGCCAGCGCAGCGGACGGAGCAAACGCCGTCTGCGCGAGGCGTTGGTTGCTTATGCCTTTATTGCGCCGTGGGTGATCGGGTTTGTCATCTTTACCGGCGGGCCGATCCTGGCGTCGTTTGCGTTGAGCTTTTTCCGCTGGAAGGTCATCACGCCGCCGACCTATCTGGGGCTGGACAATTATGTGCGCATGTTTACGGCGGACGAATGGTTCCGCATCTCGATTGGGGTCACCCTGAAGTATTTACTTCTCTATATCCCACTCTCGCAAGTGCTGGCTTTGCTCCTTGCCATCCTGCTCAACCAGCGGGTGCGCCTGGTGGGTTTGTGGCGGACCATCTTCTACGTGCCGGCGGTGGTGAGTGGGGTGGCTGGTTCGGTGCTGTGGTTATGGATGTATCACCATGAGTTGGGCATCGTCAACAACCTGTTGCCGCTGGTGGGGCTGCAAGGGCGCAACTGGCTCTACGACACCAACACCGTGTTAGGGGCGCTGGTGGTCAAGAGCCTGTGGAACGTGGGTGTGCCCATGGTCATCTTTCTGGCCGCGCTGCAAGGGTTGCCCCAGGCATTGTACGAGGCCGCCGAAATCGACGGCGCCGGCGAGTGGACCAAATTCCGCAACATTACGTTACCCATGCTCTCGCCCGCCATCTTTTTCAACGTGGTCATCGGCGTGATCTCCGGTATCCAGACCTTCGCCGAACCCTATGTCATGACCAAGGGAGGGCCGGAGAACGCCACGCTCTTCATGGGTCTCTATCTCTACCAGACCGCCTTTAGCTTTCTGAACATGGGGTATGCGTCGGCCATGGCCTGGATCATGTTTGTGATCATCTTTGTGCTGACCCTTACCCAGTTCAAGTTGGCCGGGCGATGGGTCTATTACGATGCGTGATGGGAGCACCCCTATGGCGACACACGATACATCCTGGACGGCCAAACCGGGTCGCAGCAGCGACGCCACGTTCTCCAATGCTCCAAAATTGCGCCTATTCCTGGTCGGGAATCGCTTTCGGCCCGGCTTGTTGCGACAGGTGACGGTCTACGGCCTGTTGGTGCTCCTGGCCGTGCTCTTTCTCGTGCCCTTCTACTGGATGGTGAACACGGCGCTCAAGCCGGTCGAGCAGGTCTTTCGATTGCCGCCGGCCTGGTTTCCGCAGCCGATCCGCTGGGCCAATTTTGTCGAGGCGATGATCATGCCCTACGAGGCGTCGCCGCCGGTCTATGTCTATGCCATCAACACGACGATCATCACCGTCAACGGTGTGATCGCAACCCTTTTCTCCAGTGCCATGGTGGCCTATGCCTTTGCCCGGTTGAACTTTCCCGGCAAGAACACGCTCTTTTTGGGCATCCTGAGCACGTTGATGATCCCCTTTGCCGTGGTGATGGTGCCGCAATTTATCATCTGGAAAAATCTCAACTGGCTGGACACGCTCTGGCCACTGATGATCCCGCACTGGTTTGCCTCAGCATGGAATGTCTTTTTGTTGCGCCAGTTCTTTATGACCATCCCAAAGGAGTACGACGAATCGGCGTTGATGGATGGCGCCTCGCGCTGGGCCATCTTCTGGCGGATCATCCTGCCGCTCTCCAACACCCTCACTATCTACCTGGCGAATTTCCAGGTCGCCTATGCCCGCACAACCCAGTGGAACCTCTATATGGCAGCGGCGCTGATCATTATTTTCCCCTGTCTGGCGCTCTTCTTCTTTTCGCAGAATGCCTTTTTGAAGGGCATAACGATCAGTGACTTCAAGCGGTAGTACCGCGCCAAAGAAAGTGTGATGGGTGCGGAGTTCGCGCGCGGGCGTGCGAACTCCGCGGGTGGCAAGACTTTTTGGCCAGGCACTCATTCTGCTGGCTCTGGTCTACCCCTCTGCCCAGCCGCCGCCGAAAACCACCCTTTGCGCGCTTTGGTGCATAACTTCCCGGCAGTTTCTTGACAACATCTTAAGAATCAGCTGTTATACTGGCTCAATATGAGCGGAAAAGAGCCATTTGAGTTGGATGCCAGGACACCCGGCAGGCTGTACACTGCCCAAATCGCATCCGAATCTCAATTGCCGAGTAAACAGACCCCCTATTCCGCCGACCAACTGTTGCCGAGTTTGTGGAACAGCTACACCCGCCTGACGTTCCTCAATAAGCGGGCCAAGGAACGGGTCACCGTAGACATGGACTTGTACTTTCAATGGGGAGAACAGCAGCTTCACTTTCCTGGCCTGGTCGTTGCCGAGGTCAAATAGGAAAGCCGCAACCTACATTCTCCCTTTATCCACCTGCTGCGCAAGCGCTGGTTGCGCAGCACCGGGTTTAGCAAGTATTGTATCGGCGTGAGCCTGCTCTATCCTGAGGTCAAATCGAACAACTTCAAGACCAAGCACCGTCTGGTCGCCAGGGTGCTGCAAGGAGACAACCGTGACAGCCATTAGTTTGTTCGCCGGGTTTATCATGAATTTGCTCGTCGCGCTCGTGATCGTGCGCTTTATCTACTACCCGGCCAAACAGAGCAAGAATTTTGTCTTCACCTTTGTGGCCTCCAACACGATCATCTATTTTGCCATGAGCTTCCTGATGAGCGCCGAGGTGGGCCTGGGGGTCGGCTTTGGTCTCTTTGCCATCTTTGCCGTCCTGCGCTACCGGACGAGCACCATGTCCACGCGCGAGATGACCTATCTGTTTATCTTGATCGCCCTGCCGGTGCTCAACTCTATCCTCATGCGGGAGGGCGCCTGGGCTATCCTGATTGGGGTCAATGCGGCGGTGGCCGGCGTGCTCTTTGCCCTCGAACAGGAGTGGGGCTTTCACTACGAGAGCGCCAGGGTCATCAAGTACGACCGCATCGAGCTGATCACCCCCCACAACCACAACCTGCTGCTCGACGACCTGCGCCAACGCACCGGACTGCCGATCAAACGCGTTGAATTTGGGCGCATCAATTTTCTGGAGGATTCTGCCGAACTGAAGATCTATTTTGATGAACCGAAAGCACAACGACGGGCCAACACCGAGGAGGTCGACTACAGTGAAGACGGCATCCTGGCCGCGGATGGTTAGTAGGGTAGTCCCGTCCACGCCCGAAGGCAACCGGGCGCGGCGGGCCTTTGAGGGGTATCGTATGATTCGTAAGGCACAAGCAAGAACCCTGTTCCTGACCCTGGGGCTGATCTTGACCCTGGTGACAGGTCTTCTCTTCTTGACCCAGAGTGACCAGGTAGACGCCGCCGACACGCCTGCGCACCAACAAACTGCCGAACGTCCAGCAGGGTGGAACGACGAAACCCACGGCAACAAGGTCGCTCCCAATTACGAGGTCGTCTTCCCAACGGATAAAGTCAACCAGTTGACGATCACAATTGATCCCGAGACGTGGGAGGCCATGCAGGCCAACATGACCGAACTCTACGGCGAACCCGGTCAGCGTCGCGGTGGACCTGGTGGTGGCCCTGGCTTTGGCCCACCGGGTGGCCAACCACCCTCACCGCTGGCTGCGCCAGGCGGCCAACCAGAATCACCACTGGCCGCGCCGGGCCGCTTTGCCCCTCCCACAGA
>QEUW01000453.1 GCA_003577005.1 Chloroflexota bacterium
GAGCGCCACGCCAAAAGGCAAATTCCACGAGAGCAGCGCTTCCCCTTCGGCGATCGGCTGGATAGCAAGACGGTGGCCCTCCATCACGGTGTAGTCGAGGGTGAAGCGCCGGTCGCCGTCGTGGATGGTCGTGCCCGCGTCGAGACGGCGGGTGGCAATCGCAACATTATCGCCCGGCAGCGGCAGCCGGGCGATGTCATGCAGAGCAAAGACATTCATGGTCATCTCGCATACTGAATTCGATGTGCGGTCTACTTTGAGTGGCATTATAGATGCGTTGCCGATGCAGGGCAAGATGGCGCCTTACCCCGTCAAGCGTTCCAGGAAAGGGCCAGCGCCCAATTGAATGCTCAGAGCATCTCTGGTCCTTTCCCGGCATGGGTGCTACAGCGGGCAACGTGCCATCTTGGTCTTGGCCTACTCCACCCAGCGTAGCGTCGCCAGCACCGGCAGGTGATCCGACTCGCCGTGGGTAGAGCTGACCCAACTGCGAACCGTTCTGATCTCGCTCGAGTGGAGCATGAGCCGCAACGAGGCAAGCTGGTAGAGCGGGGAACGGAATGGAGGGCGGGGGGCGCCTTTATCTCCCAGGAGGCGGGCAAGCGCCGGCACCTCGCGATAGCTATCGGAGAGGACGGGAAAGGTGTGACCAAAGCCCCACCCCCCGGCGCGGTGTGCATCCACCAGGTGGTGGGCGAGGATCTTGTAGACATCGCTGCGGTCGGTGCTGTTGAAGTCGCCGGCAACGATGACGGGCAAGGTCCGGCTGCGGATGTCTTCGCTGAGCCGTTGGGCAAAGGTGCGGCGTTGCTGATAGCTGGCCTGCACTTCGTCGGCCAACGATAAGCCAGCGTGTTGATAGCCCAGCAGGTTCGTAGCGCTGGCGTGGAGATTGTAGAGGATCAACGGCTGTTCGGGGGCCTCGATTTCGACGATCTGAACCTTCCAACCCAGGTCAAAAAGATGCGAAGCATCGAGTTCGGACAGCGGCAGCCGGCTCAAGATGCCCACCCCCAGCACACCCTCATCTACCGCCAGCGCGCGATAGGGGTATTGTTCCCCTATAACTTCGTCGAGCACGCCCACCATCCCCACCGTCAACTCTTGTAGCGCCGCAATGTCGGGCAGGCCATTCTCGAGCAGCACATAAGCTGTCTCTGCCGTGCGGCTGCCACCCCAGACGTTGAACGACATGACCGTAACCTGCGGCTGGTCCAGCCAGTCACCCACCACGCGCTGGAGCGGGAACTGCTCACCATAGAGGAACAGAAAGATCGCGGCAATAGGTGTGAGGGGCGCCAGAAACAGGGGACGCTGCCAGATCAAAGCAATGCCGAGCAGGGGAAGTAGCGGGATAAAGAGCAAAGGCGCCAGCGCGTTGACCAGCGCCAGCCACCAGAACGCATCGCCGTAGTGGATATGGAGGGTTAGCCAGGTGACGATGAGCAACCCATAAAGCCAGCCCGCAGAGAGAAGCAGGATGCGAAGACGGACATACAACATGAAAAGAGTAAATTCAAACTCCCGAATCCCCTCTATTATAGTTGAGCCGGGCATCTACGCAAAAAGCGGTTGGCGCTTTGCGCCAACCGCTTTTTCAATAAGCCCCGCGCCCCCGCAAGACCACCCCAATCGTCCGCCAGAGGATGCGCAGATCCAGCCAGACCGAGTAGTTCTGAATATAGTAGAGATCCTGGTCGGTGTAAAGGTGCATAGGGTTGTCGCTGCGTCCGTTGACCTGCCACCAGCCGGTCATACCTTGCGGGACAGCAAAGCGCTTACGTTGCCAAGGCTCGTACTTTTCCACCAGCCAAGGCAGTTCGGGCCGGGGACCAACCACGCTCATCTCGCCCATAAAGACGTTGAACAGTTGCGGCAGTTCGTCGATACTCGTGCGGCGGATGATGCGCCCCACCCGGGTAATACGGGGGTCGGTGGCCGTCTTGTGGACGATCTTGCCCTGGTCATCGACCTGGCCGACGTTAGGCACTACCTGGTCGGCGTCCACGACCATAGAGCGGAATTTCCACATGCGAAAGAGCTTGCCATTTTCGCCGACGCGTTGCGCCCCGTAGAGGATCGGCCCACCGTCTTCCAGCTTGATCGCCAGCGCCACCAGCCCCATGAGCGGCGCGGCCAGCAGGAGGCCAAAAGCGGCAATAAAGAGGTCGAGGATCCGTTTGGCCAGCCGCTGCACCTCATCGATGGCGGGGTCGCGCAGCCCGATGAGGGGAATGCCGCCCAGGTTCTCTACTGTTGCGCCAAAGTAGGCCAGCCCAAAATAGTCGGGCACGACGCGCACGCGCACGGGCAGCGTGTGCAACCTCATCACCAGGTTGGCCAGACGGGAATGGGCATGTGCCGGCAGCGCAACCAGCACTTCGTCGATCTGCTGGCTGCGCACGATCTGGTCGACACAGTCCAGCTTGCCCAACACGGGTATTTCATGAAAGGTCTGCCTCTGTTTCTCGGGATCATCATCGAGAAAACCCACCAGTTCGATCCCCGGCCAGGCCAGGCGTTGAAACTCGGCGACCAGTTCCTGACCCACGCGCCCGGCCCCTACCACCAGGATGCGCGCAACGCTGCTGGAGACGCTGCGGAGCATACGATGCCAAAAGCGCAGCGCCAGGCGGTAGCCGAGTAAGAAAAAGAGTGCAACGAGATAAAAATAGAGATAAGTGAGGCGGGCGAGTTCGATATTCGCCATATAGAGCAACCCGGCCAGCGAGAGCGCAGCCAGCGTATGCGCCAGGGTGATGCGTTGGAACTCATCCGTCCAGCGGATGATCACGCGCGGCATGTAGACGGAAAGCACAATGAAGCTCACGAGCCAGAGGATGCCGATGGCCAGATGCATGCGCCAGGAAGGAACATAGACCCAGCGGTTGATCCATTCGGGCCGTAGCTCCTGGCCAATGGGCAGCGCAAAACGCGCCTGAATGCTGAGCCAAAGCGCCAGTTGGATCAAGATGCCATCGATGAGCAGCAAGGCAGCCATGTAATTTGTGCTAAATCGCTTGAACATTCTCATCCTCTTGTAAAAGAGTGCGCTGTGCGGTGATATAAGTCAATTATGGAGAGAAGAGATTCAAGATGCTCTATGGTGATCATACGGAAATCCTGTCAAGAAGATACGGCTTTATGTGAAAATACGACAAAAGTATATGATCGTATCAGCTTACTGTCCTGGCGGAATGGCTTTGGCGTTATCCAGATGACCCTGGAGTGCATACAGCGCACAAATAGAGTGTGGTGATCAAGGCAAAGAGCATCCAGGGCAAAAAGGCCAGCTTGACCCCCCAGGCCGCCGCATCCACCAGGCCGTGGACCAGCAGCGCGACCAGCGCTGCGCTCGCCCCAGCCGCCAGGGTGCGGGCCAGCGCCGGCAGGTAGGGCCGCCGCAGTAGGCTAACCGCCATGACAAAGAGGTTGAGGATCAAAGCCAGGTAGGCGATCAATCCGGGCAGGCCCAGGTCGAGGCCGACCTGGAGAAAGAGATTGTGTGCATGAGGAAAACCGGTGACATCAAAGGGAAGCGGGTATAACAGGGGCAGCGTGACTGGAAAGGCGCCGATGCCGATCCCGGTGAAGACAAAATCATGCAGCGCCATCAGGGAGAAATTCCAGACATCCAACCGGCCCTGCCAGCCGCCCAGCGAGCCATCTCTGCTCAATTCTTCGGCGATGACAGACGGGCCAAACCACCAGACGGCGAACACTGCCAGCCCCACGGCCAGCGGCGCCAGCCGCCACAGCCGGGGCCAGCGCAAGAGCACCGTTAACGGCAGCGTGACAGCCGCCGCCAGCAGCCCCCCCCGGCTTTGAGTTAAGACCAGAAGACCGGTCACATAGACAAAAAAGAGGCCAAGCAACAGCCGGAGACCCAGCAACAGGCGGCGACCCCGGCCGGCAGAGATCCGTTGCCCCGCCCGCCAAGGGTGCAACAACAGGGCGAGTAACAAGGGCGCTACAAAAACCAGGACAGCAGCCAGGATGTTGGCGTGGATCGCCTCGCCCACGTCGATGTGAATCGTTTCGAGCCAGTCATAGAGCGGCAGGTAGAAGAGGCGAAATTGGGGCTTCCAGAGAATGAAGGGCGGGGCGACGAGCGCCAGGCCACAGCCGGCCAGCAGCAGCAACCCGGCGATCCACGCCGGCTGGCGGCGGGCGGGCGGCCAGCGCACCAGCGCCCCGTACCAGGCGATGCCGTAGAGCAGATAGCCGGCCGTGCTCCAGGCCAGTTGCAGGTCGGGCGCTGCCCAAATGTTGACCGGCAGCCAGAGCAGAATGAGCACAATGGGCGCAGTCAACGGCGAGTGAAGTACCGGCCGCACCGATCCCAGCAGCAGGCGCAAGGCCGGAAAGAGCAAGAGGCCGAAGATCACCCAGGGTTGCCCCGTTGGCGGCAGCCAGCGACCGGGCAACAGAACCAGCGGGCCCAACAGAGCGAGCCAAAAAGGCTCCAGCCACAACAACCGGCAGGCGCGAATACGCAGCGAGGTCAATCCAATCTCCAACGAATCTGTGCTATCGGATTGGGGCATTATCACACAGAGGAGCCAATCCAAGTTGTGCCTGCGATTGTGGTGTCCTCTCTACAAGCATGGACCGCGCCGATCCTGGCGACCAGAAACACAGACTTGCGTCATATCAACGACCCCGCTCCAATAAATCATGGCGAAGCGCACGGAGCACGATCAGCTCCGGGTTACCCAGCGCCTGCAACACAGATGTATCAGGCAAACGCCAGGTAATCAGGGGGTGCGTAGAGGCGGCGACGGCGCAACGGCTCAGGCGCGGCGTCCTGGCACAGATCGCGCAGACGGCGCATGTGAGCCGCTGATTTCAACAGATACAGCGGCTGTTCTGCCGGGCCAACTTGCTGCGTCCATGCTGGCGCTGGTTGCTGCGTACGCAACGAGAAGAGTTCCAAGAGCGCTGCTGCCACAACCAGCAAGGTTGGGTCGTCTGTCTCAGGCCGGGGAATATCGGCTAATACAGGCTGATTACGCAGAAATTCCTGAACTAGCGCACGCGCCACCAGACTATCATCGCGCAGAATCGCTGCAGCAATCTGTTCAATCGTTGCCATAGGTAGACTCCCAGAGATCGAGAAACGCATAGCGAGCCTTCAACGCCTGGCCTGGCACGACGAACGGCTCTATCATGGCCCAGCATGTTTCCTGATCCCCCTCGCTCTCACCGACCAATGCTCGGAGCAGGAGCCCGGCATCCTGAATATCCACATCATCTCTCCATGCTGAAAGCTTCATCGCCAACAGCTGCGCCAGAGTCGGGCAATGTACGACGATCCCAGGCGCAGCATAGATCACGCCGCCATCACTCAATCCTATCAAGAAGCCTTTGGCGCCATCGTTCAGCCAGTCAGGGGGCCAATCCAACTCCTCTGCAACTTGCCTGGCTAGCTCACGTGCGAGCTGCGCCGCCTCCGGATGAAGCGCAATGGCGTCCACATCGTGCGTAGCCAACCGGGCATCGTAAGCCAGCACCATCACAACACCGTCAACAGCCAGCAATTCGATGGTCTCACCGTGTTGCAGTGCCAATTCCCCCAGCCGCCGTAGTGCCGCTTCAATTTGCACACGAGTCAAAAGCGTCAAAGTTGACCTCGTCGAATAGTTGTCACCACGTTGCCATTTAGCGCAGATTTGGTTTCGTCTTTAGCCGCGTTCACGGTAGCCCTCCCAGGTGACCGACCACTCTTTTTTGGGAAGGATAGGAAACATCCACATCCAGGCGCCAGCTAGACGCCGACGTTGTAGATCGGCCTCGCGTAATGCTTGCATTACCTTGGCCGGTAAAGTCTCAAAGTACGCCTGCCCGTACAGACTAATCCCATCCGTGCAGATATCTATCACCAAGGGCGTGAGATTCCCCAGCAATTCCCCTGGCGTTTTGGCAATCACAGAAAGACGCGCTGGCAAACGCAAGAGTTCAGGCAGCAGAGGCGCCATCACCGCTCGTTGGCGCGCCAGGGGATCCTGTGGCAAGCCTTCAATGACTACAAAGATATCATGGTCACTGTCCGGGCGCGCCTCTCCTCGACTCTGCGAGCCGAACAGAATGACCATCTTCAGCCGTTCGCCAAAGTGCCCGGCCAGGGCATCAACCAGGACTTGGTAGGCTGTGATGTTATCGCAAGGCTTCATACCACCCCCTGGGCCGGATAGCAAGCCTATCATGCCTGTCTCGATTATACCAGGGGATGGGGGC
>QEUW01000454.1 GCA_003577005.1 Chloroflexota bacterium
CGGCTCCGACAACACCACGGGTGGCATCTGGCGCGTGAACATGTCGACGGGCGCCGTCGCCTTCTTTGCCGCCGGGCCGGCGAGCCAGGGCAACGACGGGGCGCGCTGCTACGACGCACCGGTGCCCATCGACTTTGGCGATGCGCCCAATAGCTACGGCACCACGCTCGCCAGCAACGGCCCGCGCCATGCCATCCCCAACTATGACAACACGACCAACAGCGCACCGGTCATGCTGGGCAGCCTCATCGATATCGAGGTCGACGGCCAGCCCACGGCCAACGCCGACGGCGATGACAACAACGGCATCGCCGACGAGGACGCCCTGAGCGGGTTGCCGCGCATCACACTGCCCGCCTCGCCCGCGCAGACCGGTCAGACGGTCTCGCTCACGGTGCCCTGCTCGCCGGATGGAGCCTTTGTCGTCGGCTATATCGATTTCGACGGCGGCGGCACCTTTGGCACCGGTCACGAACGCTCCGCCACCGCTACCTGTAGCGGCGGCAACGCCAATGTGGTGTGGACCTTTGCCAACAGTACCGTGACGGCCAAGAACACCTATTTGCGCCTGCGCATCGCCTCGAACGCCGCCGAGATTCAAACCCCCACCGGCCCGGCCAGCGACGGCGAGGTGGAGGACTACCGCATCATCCTCGACCCGCCGCCGCAGACCCCCTTTGGCGTCTGTGACGCGCGCGCCTTTTGGCGTCTGTGACGCGCGCGCCTTCCTCTTCCAGGACAATCCATCAAATGGCTATGCCGTCAACCTGGTGACCGGCGCCGCCCCGCTGATCTTCCCGAACATGGCCAATCTGACCAACGGCATTGGCTACAACCAGGTCGATAACTTCATCTGGGGCTCCTGCCTCTGGGGTTGCCCAACCACCGGCACTGCCTCGGACCCTGGCTACTTGACCCGCGTCGGCGCCGGCGGCGGCAACGTCGATATTGGCCCCATCCCTGGCTTACCGGGGACTTATCACATTGGCGATGTGCATCCGGATGGATTGTTATACTTGACTGACAATGGCGACCGCATGTATGTGGTCGATCTGCGCCCCACTTCGCTGACCTATCTCACCGTCATCACGGAAACGGTCTTCTCCGGTTCTGATGGCAATCCCAACCAACCCGGAACCAATTTGGGTGGTGCAGACTGGGCCTTCCACCCCGGCGATGGGCAGTTATACTCGGTGATCCGGGAGCTCGACCCCAACAACAACGACATCCGCTATAGCCGCCTGCTGCGCATCAACCCGGCCACCGGCCAGATCACCAACCTCGGCCGGCTGCGCAACAACGCCAACACCGCCAACATCAACTTTGGCCCCTCGACGACCGGCTGGGGCGCCATGTACTTTGACAGCGCCGGCTATCTCTATATCTCCGAGAACGGCACGGGCCGCATCCACCGCGTCGACATCACCGACCCGTCCCTACCCAACAACTACCGCGCCGTCCTCTTTGCCAATGGTCCCTCTTCCACCTCCAACGATGGCGCCCGCTGCAATGCGGCGCCGCTGCCCGTCGACTTTGGCGATGCGCCCGACAGCTACGGTACGCTGCTTGATAGTGCCGGCGCACGCCACGCTGTGCCCACCTACAACAGCGCCAACCAGACGGCCAACCTCATGCTCGGCAGCCGCATCGACATCGAATCCGACGGCCAGCCCACCGCCGATGCGAACGGCGACAACAACAACGGCATCGACGATGAGGATGGGATCGGCGTGGTGCCGCCCTTCAACCCCGGCATGGGGAGCTATTCAACCCAGGTCTTGGTATCCAACACGACGGGCAACATCGCCCGTCTCTGCGGTTATCTGGACGCCGATGACGGCACAGAGGGATTCAATGGCAGCTTCAACAGTGGCAACGAACGCGCCTGTGTGGATGTGCCAAACGCGCCTGACCCGCAGGTGGTAACGCTCAACTGGAGCAACCTAGCGCTGAGCACAGCAGCAACGGAGACCTACCTGCGGCTGCGGCTGGGTACAGTGGCGGCGGAAGTCGGGTCGCCCGCCGGTCCCGCTAGTGACGGAGAGGTGGAAGATTACCTGGTATCCACCGGGCTGAATTGTGGCACCGGCACGGCGCAAACCATCTCCGGCTATGCCCAGGCCTGGACGCCTGACAGCACCTGGCAAACCGCGACCGGCAATCATGCCAGGCTGGCGATCAATGCGCCTGATGGGCAGGGAGTGCAAGTATACCAGGCTCAGGACAACGTGCTGACCCTGGACATGGCCACGGTCGTTCCTGTCGGGCAGGTGGTCACACTCTATTTGAGCCAGCCGGCCAATGACGCTTTCCGCGGGAACGTGCTCATCGAGAGTTCGGCAGACGGCGTGACCTTTGGCAGTCCCGCCACCTACACACCGGGAGCCACGCTACCCGCCTATGAGCCGTTCAGTTATAGCGTACCGGTTGGGGGGGCGCGCTTCATCCGCATCACCCCGCAGGACAACGGCCAGAGCGGCACGGCGGTGCGGGTCGATGGCTTGCGCTATTCCTTCCAGTATTGTGAATGTGCTGCGGCGATCAACTATGTCCAGCAGCCCAGCTTTGAGGAGTTCCCGCAGTGCAGCCTGCAGAGCGGCGTCTTTGGCAACTGGCAGGTGATTCAGAACAACGTCCACATCTGGGGACAGAACTGTACGCTGGGTTGGGTGGCACCGCACGGCCTCAATACCGTGGATCTAGACGGTGGGACGACCGGTGGTATCGAGCAGATGCTCACCGGGCTCAACCCCGGCCAGCGCTACAACCTCACCTTCTACATGGGTTTCAACCCGGCTGCCGGCGCCGATTCGGCCTCGATGCGGGTGCAGGTAGGCGACTTTGATGAAATCTACACCTCGGCCAGCAATGCCACTACTGGCGGCTTCAACCGCGTCTATGTCGAGTTTACGGCGCAGAGCAGCAGCGAAACCTTGCGCTTTGTTTCGTTGACCGGCAGTGGCGGCCCGACCCTGCTCAACGGCGGCGGCGCGCCTGGCTTTGGGGTCGTGATCGACGATGTGCGGGTCACGACCAAATACTGCGACGACTATGGCGATGCACCGTTCAGCTACGGCAGCGCCGCCCATATGGCCATAGGTGCGCTGTTGGGTCTGCTCCGCGACACCGAGCAGACCGACCAGCCCACCCCCGGCGCCGATGGGGATGACCTCAATGGGGTCGATGATGAGGATGGCGTCACGCTGCCCGCCGTGCTGGCGCCCGGCCAGACGATTACCGTGCCGGTGACCGTCAGCGGCGGCAGTAGCCTGCTGCAGGCGTGGATCGACTGGAACGGCAACGGCGTCTTCGACCCTGCCGAGCAGATCGCCACCGACCTGGCCGTCAGCAGCGGCACCAACAACATTGACGTGACGGTGCCCGACGATGCGGTGCTGGACACGACCTACGCCCGCTTCCGCCTCAGCACGCAAAGCGGTCTTGGCCCGACGGGGCCTGCCCCTGACGGTGAGGTGGAAGACTATCTGCTCACCATCGCCATACCCAGCCTGAGCGCCAGCAAGCGGGCCACGCTGCAAAGCGACGCTGACGGCAACGGCTTCGCCAGCCCCGGCGACACCCTGCGCTACACCATCGAGATCGTCAACGGTGGCGCCGGCACGGCGCTGGGTGTGGTCTACACCGACCTGCCTGACCTCAACACGGCCCTGGCCGTGGGCAGCGTCACCACCAGCCAGGGCGCGGTCACCACCGGCAACACGGCCGGCGACAGCACCGTGGCGGTGGACATCGGCGACATTGCCAGCGGCGGAGTGGTGAGCATCGTCTATGATGTCACCATCAACAATCCAGTGGCAGCGGGCGTGACCCAGGTGGTCAACCAGGGCATCGTCGACCCGCAGAACCCCGACATCCCCGACCTGCTCACCGACGACCCCGACACGCCCGTGCCCGGTGACCCGACAGTGGTGCCCATCGTCGCCGCTCCGGTGGTCAACGCCTACAAGAGCGCCACGCTGGCCGTGGATGCCGATGGCGATGGCGCGCCTTCGCCCGGCGACACCTTGCTCTACACTATCCAGATCATCAACAGCGGCAACCAGGATGCACCGGCTGTAGTGCTCAACGACCTGCTCGATGCCAAAACCACGCTCAACGTGGGCAGCGTGACCACCGACCTGGGCACCGTGATGGCGGGCAACAGCGCCGGCGATACCCATGTCGAGGTGGCAGTGGGGGACCTGCCCGGTGGCGGGACGCAGGCCACCATCACCTACCAGGTGACCATCAACAACCCGTTGCCCGCAGGCGCGACCCAGGTGAGCAACCAGGGCATTGTCAGCAGCCCGGACCCCAACGTGCCTGACATCCTCACCGACTGCACCGACACGCCCCTCCCCGACGATGCCTGTGACGTGCCGGTGGTGGCCCAGCCGGTCGTCAACGCCTACAAGACGGCCACACTGGCGGTGGATGCCGATGGCGACGGTGTGCCCTCGCCCGGCGACACCTTGCTCTACACCATCCAGATCCGCAACAGCGGCAACCAGGACGCCCCTGGGTTGGACTTCCTCGACCATCCCGACGCCAACACCACGCTGGTGGTAGGTAGTGTCGCCAGCGACCGGGGCACCGTCACCAGCGGAAACACGGGAGGCGATATGAGTGTCGCTGTCGACATCGGTACCTTGCCCGGTGGCGGTGGGCAGGCGAATATCAGCTACCGGGTGACCATCAACAACCCGTTGCCCGCAGGCGTGACCCAAGTCTCAAACCAGGGCATCGTCAGCAGCCCGGACCCCAACGTGCCTGACATCCTCACCGACTGCACCGACACGCCTGAGCTCGACGATGCCTGCGACGTGCCGGTGGTCAGCGAGCCGGTGGTCAAGGCCTACAAGAAGGCCACGCTGGCGGTGGACGCCGACGGCAACGGCGTGCCTTCGCCCGGTGATACACTCCTCTACACCCTCCAGATCATCAACAGCGGCAACGCTGCCGCACCGGGCCTGAGCTTCAGCGACAGCCCCGATGCGAACACTCAACTCATCGTGGGCAGTGTCAGCACGAGCTATGGCACCATCACCCGCGGCAACACGGCTGGGGATACGGGCATCGCTGTCGACATTGGCACGCTGCCCGGTGGGGGAGCACAGGTGGAGTTCTCGTTCCGGGTGACCATCGACAACCCGCTGCCGGCGGGCGTGACCCAGGTCGCCAACCAGGGCATCGTCAGCAGCACCGACCCGTCTATTCCCGATGTGCCCACCGATGACCCCGAAGACCCCACGTCGGACGACCCCACTGATGTGGTCATCGAGGCGCGGCCGGTGCTCGACGCCTTCAAGCGCGCGACGCTCTTCACCGACGCCGACGGCAACGGCTTCCCCAGCCCCGGCGATACCTTGCTCTACACCATCCAGCTCTTCAACCATGGCAACGCCGCCGCCCCGGATGTGCGCTTCAGTGACATCCCCGACGCCAATACCCTGCTGGTGGTGGGCAGTGTGGGTACCAGTCTGGGGACCGTGACGACCGGCAACACGGCCGGCGACACGAGCATCGTCGTGGACATCGGCACGCTGCCAGGCAGAGGAGTGGTCGAGATCTCCTATCGGGTGACGGTGGTCAACCCGCTGCCAGCGGGGGTGAGCCGGGTGCTCAACCAGGGGGTGATCAGCACCAGCGACCCGAACCTGCCCGATGTGTTGACCGATGACACGGCCACGCCTACGCCGGAGGACTCCACCGAGGTGTGGTTGACGGCGGAACCGCTGCTGCGGGCGACCAAGGCCGACACTCTCTTCGTCGATGCCGACGGCAATGGGGTTCCCAGCCCTGGCGACACGCTGCTCTACAACGTCACCGTGGTCAACATCGGCAACGGCGCAGCCACAGGGGTGCGTTTCATCGATACGCCTGATGCCAACACCAGCATGGTGACAGGCAGCGTCAGTAGCAACCGGGGCAGTGTGAGCACAGGCAACAACAGTGGCGACACCACGGTGGCGGTGGAGGTGGGCGTCTTGCCAGCGGGCGAGCGCCTGGACGTGAGCTACCAGGCAGTGATCCACAACCCGCTGCCAGGCGGTGTGACCCAGGTGGCCAACCAGGGCATGGTCCACAGCGACAACGACGCCAACCCCTGCCCCGACCTGCCCCTGGCCGCCGAGGTGCAGTGTCCGCAACTGCCCACCGACGACCCCAGCACGTTGATCCCGCACGACCCCACCGTGACCCAGCTGGCCGCCCTACCAGATCTCGTGGCCAGCAAGCGGGATACGCTGGTGGTGGATGTGGGGGGTGACCAGACGGTAACGCCCGGCGACACGCTGCTCTACACCGTGCTGGTGTACAACCAGGGCAACATTGCGGCCACGGACGTGGTCTTCACCGACCTGCTCGACCCCAACACTACCCTGGTGGCGGGGAGCGTGCAGACGACCGGCGGTACGGTGACGAGAGGCAACAACAGTGGCGACAGGAGCATCGAGATCAA
>QEUW01000033.1:0-8991 GCA_003577005.1 Chloroflexota bacterium
ACGAGTTCTACATCGCCGATGCGCACCGTGTCGCCATCCTTCACACCCGCTTCGCGCAGCGCATCGGTGATGCCCATCGCCCGCAGAATCCGCTGGAAACGCATGGCGGCCTCATAGTAATCCCAGTTGGTCATCTGGGCGGCGCGCTCGATAGCGACGCCTTCCACCAGCCATGTGTCGTCGGCCAGCGGGTAGATCTGGAAGGCCTTTTCGTCATCCGCCGGTGTGATTTCGGGCAGTTCTTCCACCGCTTCGGGTAGCAGGGGCGGTGGCAGGGCGTCCAACTGCGCCTGCACCTCGTAGAGCAGCGGCATGATATTTTGCTGCGTGACCGCGCTGATGTTCATCACCGGCAGACCGTGCGCCCGGATCGCCGCTTCCACCTGGGGCCAGATGGCCTGCGCCTGGGGCAAATCCATCTTGTTGAGCACGACGATCTGCGGCTTCTCCAGCAGGGCAGGGTTGAAGAGTTCGAGCTCCTGGTTGACGGCCTCGAAGTCGCCCAATGGGTCGGGGCTGTCGCCGCCGAGCAGATGGATCAACATGCGGGTCCGCTCGATGTGGCGCAGAAAGTCCAGCCCCAGCCCGACGCCCTCGTGGGCGCCCTCCATCAGGCCGGGGATGTCCACCAGCACGATCTGGCGATGGTCCACTTCGGCCACACCCAAGTTGGGGGTGACGGTGGTGAACGGGTAGTCGGCGATCTTGGGTTTGGCTGCGCTGACCACGCTGAGCAGGGTCGATTTGCCTGCATTGGGCACACCGATGATCCCAACATCGGCCACCAGCCTGAGCTCCAACCTGAGCCAGCGTTCCTGCCCGGCCTCACCCTTTTCGGCCAGCCGTGGGGCCTTGTTGCGGGCAGACTTGAAGGCGGCGTTGCCCCGGCCCCCGCGCCCGCCCTGCGCCACCAGCGCCTCCTGGCCGGGCTGGGTCAGGTCGGCGACGAGTTCGCCCGTTTCGGCGTCAAAGGCCAGCGTGCCGGGTGGAACCGGGATGCGCAGATCCGCCCCCATAGCGCCCGTCTTGTCAGCGCCCGAACCGTGTTGGCCCCGTTCGGCGCGATAGTGCGTCTGGTTTTGGAAGGCGTGCAGGGTATTGAGGCCCGGGTCCACTACCAGGTAAACGTGTCCACCGCGGCCACCGTTGCCACCCGATGGACCGCCGCGCGGGACAAATTTTTCCCGGCGAAAGGCAACGACACCATTGCCACCGTCACCGGCCTTGACAAGGATTTTGGCTTGATCAAAGAACATGCGAAAATTGTAGCCAATATCAGCCCAAAAAGCCAATCGTGAGGTTTCCCGTGCAGTCCGGCAACTCGCAGACAAAATGGATGCATTCTGCACGACGGAGTTTAGGTATTCTTTTTCTTTCCTTGCTCCTTGTGTTTGTCTGGTTGTGTGCGCCAGCCCCCCTTCGCGCCCAGGATGATGTGCCTGCTACCCATACAGTGCGCGCCGGCGAAACGTTGAGCGAAATCGCCGCGGCCTATGGCGTCACCACGGCCGAATTGATGGCCCTCAACAACATTACCAATTCAAACCAGATTCGCAGCGGTCAGGAACTGGCGTTGCCGGAGAACGCCATCCGGATCGGGCGACCCACTATTGCTGTCCCCACTCACACCGTCGCCGCAGGCGAGACGCTCAGCCAGATTGCCCAGCGCTATGAGCTGTCGCTGGCGCGCTTGATGTACCTCAATGGCATCAGCGACGCCGACGCTATCTATGTGGGGCAGGTCCTGCGTCTGCCGGTGACCGTTGCTACGCCGGAGCCAGATGCTGCCGACCGGGAGACGCCTACCACAGAGCCGCTGCCTGCGACGGCGACCGAGACTCCTACCTCACCAGAAACGCCAGTGCCAGACGAGGAGCCACGCCCAGCGACGCACACGGTGCGCCCGGGCGAGACGTTGAGCGAAATTGCCCAACAATATGGCCTTTCGACGCGGCAATTGATGGAGGCCAACGGCATCCAAAACGCCGATGCCATCTATAGCGGCCAGGAACTGCGTATCCCCGGTGTGCCTACCGCAACGCCCACTACCACCGACACACCGGAGGAGCCGCCGACGCCTCATCCCACCGAGGAAGCGCCGGAAGCCGGAGCGGGTGAGCCATCCACCGAGGAAAGCGACCCGGCTGCGGAAGCGGCGGTCGAGTCTGCTGTCGGCATTGCCAGCCTCAACCGCACCTACACCGTCCGTCGCAACGATACCATCAGCCGGGTCGCCCAACGCCTGGGCGTGGCCGTCGAGGCGCTGCGGCGGATCAACCGGCTGCAATCGAACAGCGACCTCGCTGTCGGCCAAGAGCTGATCATCCCCGCCACCGCCGATGATCTGCGTGTTCTGCATCCCGATGTCACCCCTGGCCGGGAGTATATCGTCAAGCCCGGCGACAGCCTAAGCGTGATCGCCAAAGAATTTGGCCTCTCGCTGGCGGATGTGATGGCGGCCAACTACATCGGCAACCCCAACACGATCTATGTAGGCCAGCGGCTCGTCATCCCTGACGCGCCGGCTGAACAGGATGAAACAGTGCAGGAGACGCCAACGGTTGGCCCAGCGCGCAGTGGATTCTACTACTATACCGTACAACCGGGCGACACCCTGTCGGAACTGGCGCGGCAATTCGATAGCACGATGTTGGCGCTGTCAGAATATAACGACTTGCCCAACGCCGAGACGGTTTATCGAGGGCTGGAGCTACGCATCCCCTACGGGCCGCCGCCCCAGCCGGTGCGCCAGCCGCCCGTACCCACTTCCGGCACCCGTTTTCTCGTCAGCCTGAGCCGCCAGGAGTGCTGGCTCTTTTGGGGAAAAGAGGTGTACCGGCGCTGGCGGTGCAGCACGGGCTACGGTGAATTCATCACCCGCACGGGCAACTTTGCGGTGCAGAGTAAGATCGAAAATGCCAAGAGCAACGCCTACCGGCTCGACATGCCCTACTGGCTGGGCATCTATTATGTCGGCAACTATGAAAACGGCATCCACGGCCTGCCGGTGAGCTGGGCAACAGGTGAGAAGATCTGGACCAGTCTCATCGGTCAGCCCGCCACCTTTGGTTGCGCCATGCTTGCCGACGAAGACGCCGCCGAGCTCTTTCAGATGGCATACATTGGCATGCCGGTCCATATTATCGATTAGCAGGTTTTCTGAATGAGGGGGAAAAAGCAGGAACACAGAGAACACAGAGGTTTTTTCTCAGTGCGCTCCGTGTCTTCTCTGTGAACTCTGTGTTGCCGCTTTTAACTTGTTACCCATTGCGCTTTGTCACTACGATTTAGATAGAGTCTGAGTCACCATTGTGTCTACACAAATAGCCACAGCGGGGATGCCCGCAGGGAAGTTGCCGGCGGCGTTGCTGGCAGAACTTTTGCAAACCTTACCCACGACGGACCCGGCGCTCGTGCTGGGTCCGTCGGTGGGCGAGGATGCTGCGGTGATCGATTTTGCGCCTGGCCAGGAGCAGTTGCTCGTGGCGAAGAGCGATCCCATCACCTTTGCCACCGATGAGATCGGCCACTATGCGGTCAACGTCTGCGCCAACGATCTGGGGGTGACGGGAGCGACGCCCCGCTTCTATCTGCCCACGCTCTTGCTGCCCGCCGGCCAGGCGGATGAGGCGCTGGCCCGGCGTATCTTTGGACAGATCGGCGCGGCCTGCCGCGAGCTGGAGATCGTCGTGGCCGGCGGGCACAGCGAGATCACGCCGACGGTCAACCAGCCGGTGATCGCCGGTATGATGTTGGGCTCGGTGCGGCGCGGTCGTATGATCAGTTCACGCGGCGCTCGACCGGGTGATGTGGTGCTGCTCGCCGGTGCAGCAGCCGTCGAAGGGACAAGTATCATCGCTCGCGAGATGCGTAACCAGTTGCTGGCGCGCGGCTGGCCGGCGGCGACACTGGACGAGGCGGCCAACTATCTTTACCAGCCGGGAATCAGCGTGCTGCGCCCAGCGCTTGCGGCGGCGGAGCAGGGCCTGGTCACCGCCATGCACGACCCGACCGAGGGGGGAATTGCAACTGGACTGCTGGAGTTGGCTATAGCAGCGAGTGTAGGGCTGCGTATTGACCTGGACGCGATCCCGGTGTCCGGCCTGACGGCGCGGCTCTGTCGCGAGTTCGGGCTGGACCCGCTGGGCACAATCGGGTCAGGCGCGCTGATCGCCACGGCGCGGGAAGCGGATGCACCGGTCTTGCAGCAGGTATGGTCGCAACAAGGTTGGGCCAGCGCAACCATCGGCAGAGTTTTGCCACCAACCGATGGAGTTCAAGGCTATCGCACCAACCGGGCGGTGGATTTTCCCAACTTCGCCGTCGATGAGATTACAAAACTGTGGGAAACTTGAAAAACATCCGGTTACACCAACTATGACAAGCACCGTTGAGTTACGTCTCATCAAGAGCATCGAAGGCGTCGAACATTTTGTCGAACTCCAACGCCTTGTCTGGGGCAGCGACCCGCTGGACGTTGTGCCCAATCACGTCACCGTCACCGTGCTCAAGAACGGCGGGGCGCTGCTCGGCGCCTACGCCGAGGATGGCCCTTCCGCAACCGGCGGGATGGTTGGTGCGGCCTTCTGGTGGTTGGGCGTTGGATCCACCGCAGATGCGAGCGGCATACCTGGTCCCAAACTCAAGATTTGCAGCCACATGGCCGGCGTCTTGCCCGAATGGCAGGGCAGACGCATCGGTCTGTTGCTCAAGCTTAAGCAGCGCGAACTGGTGCTCGAACAGGGGCTGACCGACTGGGTCACCTGGACCTATGACCCGCTCCAGCGCGTCAATGCCGTCCTCAACCTGCACCGGCTGGGGGCCACCTGCAACAGCTACTTCCGTAACGTGTACGGCACGATGCACGATGCACTCAACGCCGGCAGCCCCAGCGACCGCTTCCAGGTGGATTGGTATCTAAACAGCGAGCGAGTCCGGCGAGCAGCCGCAGAAAAACCCGATCTGTCCGGCGGCCCGCGTACCGTTGCACCCAGAGACAGTTCACCCGATTGGCATGTGTTGCCCACCACACAAGGGCGGCACGGGCTTTTGTGGCCGGTCGAAATGGAGCCACCGCTCGACGGTGCGCCGCTGGCCGTGCCCATCCCTGACGATATCAACCTGGTCCGGCGCATGGATCGCGAGCTGGGGCTGGCGTGGCGGCTCTACACACGCACGGTCTTCGAGGCGGCCTTTGCTGCCGGCTACACAACGGTGGACTGCATCTATCTGGCCAACAAGGGTTGGCATTATCTTCTAGTTGCCAATCTACAAGAATCTGCGGAATGACCAGACACGATCGATCCAGACGCCATCAAGCGATGTGTGCGTAACAATCTGTATGTGTACAGTCTACACGCAGATATCGAACGTCAGGCAGACCAACTTACGTTTGCACAGATCGAATCGGCCTTGCTAAACTGTGAACACCTGGAGTACTATCCTGATACCGGGCGCGGTGAGAGTTGTCTGGTGTTGGGTTTCGCCGGCGATTTGCCGATCTACATCGTCTGTGGCTGGCGGGGCGAACGGATCATCCTCATTATGGTCTATATTCCAGGCCCGCCTGCCTTCGTCGATCCGTGGACAAGAGGAGAGAAAACCGATGTCTGATCAGAATGGGAGGGTGATCTGCAACTTTTGCGGCGGTGATCGATTTATCACGCGTCGCATCAATTACTTATATAGCCATAAAGGCCAGTATCTGATCGTGCCCAATACGCCGGTAGAGGTTTGCCTAAATTGCGGCATGGTCTACTATGATGCGGCCGTTCTCAAGGAGATCGAGCGTCGTTTCTTTGCCATCCACCAACACCTCGAACGCCCTGATCGCTATGTTCAGACTCCCGTTGCGGAATTCGCCTGATATCATCCCCCAAACCAGTTTATTGAGGAACAATCGCCATGCGCATCGAACGTGTTGAACTTCGCCAGATCGAACTGCCCTATGTCGCCCCCTTCGAGACGAGCGGTTGGCGCGAACTGGGCAGCTTTGCCGTCATCGCCCGGGTGGATGCCGGGGGCGTCACCGGTTGGGGCGAATCGCCCGTAGGTGGCTCGCCCTTCTACAACGAGGAAAACCACAACACGGTCTGGACCATCGCCCAGGATTTTCTGGTTCCCATGCTCTTCCAGACCGACCTCCAAACGCCGGAGGATGTGACGACGGCGTTCGCCCGTGTGCGTGGCAACCGCATGGCCAAGTTTGGCCTGGAATCGGCCGTGTGGGATCTCTTTGGCCGGATGCAGGGGCGCAGCCTGGCCACCATGCTTGGCGGAGGCAAGAAGGCGCACCGGGATCGGGTTGCCGTGGGCGTAAGCGTGGGTATTCAGAAGGATCTCGACACGCTGATCCAGGTGGTGGGCGCCTACATCGAAAAGGGCTACCAGCGCATCAAGCTCAAGATCAAACCGGGCTGGGACATCGAACCGACGCGCGCCGTGCGCACCACCTGGCCTCAGATCAAACTCCAGGTGGATGCCAACAGCATCTACCACCTCTCCGATGCCGACCATCTGGCGCAACTCGACCAGTTCGACCTTTTGCTCATCGAGCAGCCCCTGGCGCACGATGACATCTTTGACCACGCCAAATTGCAGCCAAAGCTGCGCACTCCCATCTGTCTGGACGAGAGCATTGTCTCGCCCGACCATGCCCGTTGGGCCATCGAGATGCAGGCGTGCGGTGTCATCAACATCAAGCCCAGCCGCATTGGCGGGCTGGCCGACGCCCGGCGTATCCATGACCTGGCACAGGCGGCGGGTATCCCCGTCTGGCACGGCGGCATGTTGGAGACGGGCATCGGGCGCGCCGCCTGCGTGGCTATGGCCAGCCTGCCCAACTTCAAGCTGCCCGGCGACATCAGCGCCAACGACCGCTATTTCAAGCGCGACATCGTGCAGAACCCGTTTACCCTCAACCCCGATAGTACGTTGACTGTGCCCACCGCGCCCGGCAACGGCGCCGTGGTGGACGAGGAGTTCTTAGAGGAGGTGACGGTGGCGAAAGTAGTAATGCGTAATGCGTAATGCGTGTTGCCTGGACGAGCTATTACGCATTACGCATTACTATTGGAGCTAGCCGCCATGAAAGTACACGAGCAGGGTGTTCATGAACCTGGCCGCCGCCGCTATCAGGCCATCCCTCGCACGTTGGTTTTTCTCACCAGCGTCAACCCGCAGACCGGTATGCAGGAAGTGTTGCTGCTCAAAGGTGCGCCGACAAAGCGGCTGTGGGCGAACAAGTACAACGGCTTAGGCGGCCACGTTGAGGCTGATGAGGATATTCTGTCGGCGGCGCTGCGTGAGGTGGTTGAGGAGACGGGACTCACGCCTGTCTCGTTGACTCTGCGTGGCGTAATCAATATCGACACCGGCCGCGACCAGGAAGGGCCGCGGCCAGGTGTGCTCATGTTTGTCTTTTGCGGCGAGAGCGCCGAACGAACCGTCGCTACTACGGCGGAAGGTACACCCGAATGGCTACCGGTTGAGCGCTTAGCCGATTATCCGTTGGTCGATGACCTCTACGAAGTTCTTCCACGTACTCTTGCCGGTGGCCCCCTCTTCTACGGCCACTATTCGCCCCAGGCTGATGGCTCGTTGGTCTACGCTTTTTCCGGCGGGCCTACGGCTTCTCAGCGCGCGTCTCTTCAAGCAACATCAACGCCGAACTGAATTGTAGATCCTCCTGGGGCAGGTCGTCGCGGCCGGTTGCATCCTGCAGAAGATAGGCGTCGATCTTTTCCACGTCCGGCCCCTGTTCGACCACCACATCGGGTTCGATCCCCTGGTTCTTGATCAGCCGCATGTCAGGAGTGAGCCAGTTGGTCACACCGAGGCGGATCATGGAACCGTCACTCAATGTAAAGGGGACCAAAACCGTGCCGGTGCCGACGGTCGTCATGCCCACTAGTTTGGCGCGCTCGTGATCCTGGAGTGCGCCGGAGAGAATCTCGGCTGCGCTGGCCGAACCTTCGTTGATGAGGACAACCATGGGAACGTCGCGCGCCAGGCCCCGGCCCAGTGATTTGTAGTTGCTTACGCGGCCTTCAGCGTTCCGTTCATTGAGGATAATGGCGCCTTCGGGCAAGAATTGGCTGCCCACACGCAGCGCCTGGTTGAGTAGGCCACCCGGATTGTTGCGCAAGTCGAGCACAACGCCGGTGATCGGGCGATCCTGGTCAGCTTCGGCGCGGATCGCTTGTAAGGCAGCTCTTAACTCATCGGCGGTGTCGGCAGCAAACTGGGTAATCTGGATGTAAGCGATGTCGCTTTCAGGTACCCGTGCCCAGGCCACACTGTCCACATTGATGCGAGCGCGTACGATCTCAATGTCCACCGGCTCCATCTCGCCCGGGTGGATGACCGTCAGCGTCACCGTGCTGCCGGCGGGCCCACGCACCCGTGCGATCACGTCCCACTGGGGCATGCCGGTGATCTCTAGGCCATCAACCTTGAGCACGATATCACCGGCCAGCAGCCCGGCTGCTTCGGCTGGCGAACCGCGAATGGGCGCAATGATCTTCACCTGCTCGCCCTCGGCGTCGACATAGGCGCCGATCCCCTCGAAGGAGCCTTCAAGGGCGCTGTTCTCCTGTTGCGCCACCTCGGGCGAAAAGAACGCCGTATGGCCCTGGTCACCCAGCGAATCGAGCATCCCCTGAATGGCGCCATAGGTCATACGCCTAAAGTCAACCCGGTCGCGATCGACAAAGTGGGTGACGACAATATCCCAGGCCTCCCAAAAAACGGTAAACTCGGTGGGCTGCTCGGCGGCCAACGCGGGTCGCGCCACATACCCTGTCACGGTGCCGGCGGTAAAGGCTGTAAAGAGCGCCAACGCCAACACCAACACACTCAGCACCCGCTTTGGCGTGGATAGTTTTTTCATCAATTCTGGTTCCCTCTGAGCAACCACCTTACGGTTCGCAATGCTTCTTAATATGAATCGTAATATTCGTTTGCTATAATGGCAAATAGAGAGCAAGGGGC
>QEUW01000033.1:9005-43845 GCA_003577005.1 Chloroflexota bacterium
CGCTTCCGGCAGATCGGGTCCATCCCGCTGGACCATTCTGTTGAAATTGTAACGGACCCCATAAGAAGAGAGCGTATGGGAGAATCCTAAACGCTACATGAATTTGAGCTTAGTCGTAAGTAAGGGTGCAACAAAGGTGGGAAAGTATGAGCGAACAGAATGGCGTTGCCGACGGCGAACGCAGGCGTATCCTGGTTGTGGATGATGCAACTGAGACACGGTTAATGTTGAACATGCGGTTGCAGCGTGAGGGTTATCTGGTCTATGCCGCAAGCAGCGGGACCGAAGCATTGGATATTGTCCAACAACAGGGGTTGCCTCATCTGGTGATTTTGGACATTATGATGCCGGGGATGGATGGCTTTTCGGTGGCGAACGAACTCCGGCGTATGGGCGATGTGCCTATCATCTTTCTATCGGCGCTTTCCGACACCGAGACAAAGGTGGAAGGGCTCAATCGCTACGCCGAAGATTACATCACCAAACCCTTTGCCTTTGCCGAATTGCTGGCTCGTGTCCGGCGCATCCTGCTACGGGTCGCTTCAGACCAGATGGTGGACCCAGAACTAAACATCGATGACCGTCTACGGATCAATTTTGCCCAGCAGTATGCTGTCGTGGACAAGGAGCAGATCACCTTAACGCCAACAGAAAACCGGCTGATGCATATTCTCTACAATAATCGAGGGCGCGTTCTTTCGCCCGGTTTCCTTCTGGCAAAGGCGTGGGACCCGGTGCGCAAGGGGACGCTCGAATCGCTCTGGGTGCATGTGCGCCGGCTCCGCAACAAGATCGAGCCCGATCCAGATAATCCGCGTTACATTGTGACGGTGCGCGGCCAGGGCTACTGTCTGCCGCAGCGCGACCAACTGGGCACGATGGGTGAATAGGGCAGCGCCTATGACCGTACAACTCAAGCCCAGTGCCCAACGAGTGCAGGATACCCTCACTGCGCTCGGTTTCACCAACCAGGTTGTTGAATTGCCTGCCTCGACCCGTACTTCGGCCGAGGCAGCGGCGGCGGTTGGCTGCACGGTGGGTCAGATTGCCAAATCGTTGATCTTCCAGGGGAGCGAGAGTGGCCAAGCAGTTCTGGTGATTGCCAGTGGGGCCAACCGGGTCGACGAGAAAAAGCTGTCGGCGCGACTGGGCGAGAAGCTCCAGAAACCGGATGCAGAATTTGTCCGCAGCGAAACCGGGTTTGTCATCGGTGGTGTGCCGCCCGTCGGTCACACCCGGCCCCTGACGACACTGATTGACCAGGATTTGTGGCAGTACGAAGAAATCTGGGCGGCGGCGGGCCACCCCAATGCCGTCTTCAAACTGACCCCAGATGAACTGTTGAAGATGACTGGCGGACGAATGCTGGCCGTCAGGTAGCTGAAACTTTCCTTTCCTTGCTGGCGTAGAGATGAACAGAATAGGGATAAAACCCTGCACCCGCTACTCGCGGTTGAGTCAGGAAGGACAAGGATGATGCACAGCAGTCAAAACGAGCTACGCCGCCAGGATGGGATCGTCGCCGGAGTATGCGGCGGGTTGGGCGCCTTTTTTGGGATCAACCCGCTCTGGTTCCGCCTCCTCTTTATCATCTTGATGCTACCCGGTGGTCTGCCTGGGGTCTTGCCATATATTGTTTTGTGGATTATTATTCCTCGCAGGTAGGCAATCGAACACAGACGGGCAGGGATAAATTCAATTTTATCCCTGCCCGTCTGTGTTCGACCACTCCATTTTAGTTGTCAGAAACCATAGTATCAGAAGGTACAGCAAACGTGAACGTGCCAACCTACCCGGCCGTCTTTGACGGACACAACGACACGCTCCTCGATCTCTATCTTGCCAGGCGAGGCAAGGGGCGCACCTTTTTTGTTCAAAGCGAGCACGGTCATATTGATTTTCCCCGCGCCCGCACCGGCAGTTTTGGTGGCGGCTTTTTTGCCGTCTACGTGCCCAACCCGGCAGTCGCTAAAGGCCCCATCAGTGGCGACGTGGGTGCAAAGCAGGGCCAACAGGGCTATATGACCCCTCTGCCCGACCCGCTGGAGCAGCCCTATGCCCTTGATTTTGCGATGGGCATGACCGCCAAGCTCTTCCAGATCGAGGCAGAATCGCAGGGACAGCTCAAGGTGGTGCGCACGGCGGACGAACTGGCCGATTGTCTCGAGCGTGGCGTGCTGGCCGCCATTCTCCACTTTGAGGGCGTCGAGCCGCTGGACACCGATCTGCGAGTGCTTCAAGTCTTCTATCAGGCGGGTCTGCGCTCGCTCGGCATCGTCTGGAGCCGGCCCAATGCGTTTGGGCACGGTGTGCCCTTCAATTTTCCCGCCTCGCCCGACACCGGGCCGGGGCTGACCGAGGCGGGCCACAAGCTGGTCAAGGAGTGCAACCGCCTGGGCATCCTCATCGACCTCTCGCACCTCAACGAGCGCGGCTTTTGGGATGTGGCCGAACTGAGCGATGCGCCGCTGGTGGCGACCCATTCGGGTGTCCATGCGCTCTGCCCTACTCCGCGCAACCTCACGGACCGCCAGTTGGACGCCATCGGCGAGACGGGTGGGGTCATTGGCGTCAATTTCCATATTGGCTTTCTGCGCACCGATGGCCGGTCGGATCAGGAGACCTCGCTCAACGAGATCGTGCGCCACGCCGCCTATATCGCCGACCGCATCGGCATCGACCATGTGGCGCTCGGCTCCGACTTTGACGGCGCCACCATGCCGCACGACTTGAAGGATGTGGCCGGTCTGCCAAAGTTGATGCAGGCCTTCCGCGATCATGGCTTCGATGAGGTAGCCCTACGCAAGATCGCCCACGAGAACTGGCTGCGCGTCCTGCGCAAAACGTGGAAGAATTAACAACCGTCAAACAGCACGGGTGAACAGGAATCAATACAAGCATCCGCGTTCGCCCCTGTTCATCCGTGTACAACTTTTTGGTTTCAGCCTACAACGGCAATTTGCCCACTTTACGAATCGACACACTTCTTCGCTGGTTTTGTATTGTACTGGCCGCGACGTATACTACCGGCGATGAGTTTGCGATCAATGCGACAACCACCGCGCCACGCACCGCTCCGCTGGCTGTTGCTGGCTCTGATCCTGTTGGCCTTTGGCCGCGTCACCTGGCGTCTGGGTGCGCAGAATTTTTGGTGGGATGAAAGCCTGAGCCTTCAGCGCGCCGAACAAGCGCTCTGGCCGTTGATCCGTGGCGAGCTTGTCCTCAAAGATGGTTTCTCCGAATTGATGACCATCGACCAGCACCCGTTCTTCTCCTTTTTGCTTCAGGGTGCGCTGATCCGGCTGGCGGGTAGCAGTGAGTTTGTCGTGCGTTTTCCGGCTGCGGCGTCGGCGACGTTGCTGACGCCGGCGCTCTGGGCGCTGGGCCGGCGATTGGTGCATCAGGAGGTGGTTCCATCTAGCACGCCTTACTGGGCGGCGCTGCTGAGCGCAATCAACCCGTTCTATCTGTGGTACGGCCAGGAAGGGCGCCCTTATACGCTGTGGGCGCTGCTTGCCGTCTTGAGCACCTACCTGCTCTTGCGGATGCTGGCGCACAAACCGCTGCGGCCGGTTGAGGCGGTCGGCTATGGGGTTGCGCTGGTTGCCTTTCTGGCCACTCACTATCTGGCGGTCTTTCTCATCCCACTCCACGGGCTGATCGTCTTTGGGCATCTGGCGCGCCACAATCTGCGGCGGGCGTTGTTGGGGCTGGCGGGGCTTGGTCTTGTCGGCGCGGGAGCGGCTGCGGTGGCCTTGTGGCAGTTGATCCGTCCCGGCGCCGGCGATAATCTGAACCGCATCACCGTGGGCGTGCTCGTCCCCGACCTGCTCAACGCCTTCAGCATGGGGTTGAGCGTCGATATCAACGATGTCTGGTGGATCGACCTCTTTTTTGGCGCACTGGCCTTGCTTGGGGTGGTGTGGGGGCTGCGTTCGTGGAAGAGAATCGAGCAAGGCGGCTGGATCTTGCCCCTCTTTGTGCTGATCCCGGTGGGTGTACTGCTAGTCATCAACGTTTTTAGGCCAGCCTACATGAACTCTCGCCACCTGAGCTTGATCAGCGGCGGCTTTTTGTTGTTGGTGGCGACCGGGCTGGGTGTATTGAGCCGCTGGCGCCTCTGGCTGGCCGGGTTGGCGGCGTTGCTGCTGGTGGCCGGCGCCGGCTACAGCACCGTCAACTACTTCACATTGCCTCAGTATGGCAAGGATCGCTTTGCCGAGTTGGGCCAATATCTGCACGAGCATCTCTTGCCGGGGGATGTGCTGCTGCTCAATCCGCCGTCGTCGTGGCGCATCTTCCGCTACTATCTGCCGCTCGACCTGCTCGACGAGGCCATCGGGCGCGGGGAACAGGTCGCCTACTACGGCGTGCCCCTGCTCAACCGCACGTGGGACGAGACCTTTGCGCAACTGGAGAACTCGCGGCGCGGCTTCCGGCGCATCTGGCACGCCAATTCAGGCACGCACCCCTATTTCGATCTAGAGAATCAAGTGGAAGGATGGTTGAACGAGCACGCGGCCGGGTTTCGGAGCGAACGATTCTTCAGTCCCAACTCGATTGTCGCACTAGAGATGTACCTGCCCGATGCACCGGTGCATGAGGGGCCTCTGGCCGATCTCACCATCCAACACCGGACAGAGGTAATCTTTGGTGAGCAGATCCACCTGGTTGGCTACGATGTGGGTGAACCGCTTGGACCTGGCTTCCCCCGGCCAGTCAACCTGTACTGGCAGGTGTCATCCAAACCGCAGCACCGCTACAAGTATATTCTGCGCTTGGTCGAAGTAGAGCCGGACGGCTCGCAGCGTGAAATCGCTTTGACTGAACGCGAACCATACGGCGGTGTGGCGGCTACTCTTTATTGGGACCCAGGCAAGACGATCATTGAATACAGCGAATTTGAGCCCGGAACCGACAAACTGGAACTCAACAGCGGGCGTTACCAGTTGACACTACAGATGTATCACGCCGAAACGCTGGAAAAACTACCCGTTGCGGTTGTAGCCGGAAATGCACAGGCGTTCGATGAAGAGACAGTTCGATTACCGCTCACGGCACCATGAGTATTGAGACCTCACATCGGTCCGAAGGGTCCAAACTGCTTACCTGGCCGCAGAATGTTCGTATCCCGGCCTGGTTGAAGACAGAGGCTGCGGTCGCGAGCTTGATCATTGCGCTTTTTCTGGCGGTCGGCTCTTGGTACAGCCTGGCTGTACCACCTTTCGAGGCGCCCGACGAACTCTTCCACTACGCCTTTGCCCGCCACCTGGCCGCAGGCAACCCGCTGCCGGTGCAGGACCCAGAGGTCGAAGCCCCCTGGGAGCAGGAAGGCAGCCAGGCGCCGCTCTACTACTGGCTGGCCGGCCGGTTGACGGCTGGGATCGACCAGAGCGACTTCCCGCAGATCAGTGTGCGCAACCCGCGCGCCAATATCGGCGACCCACTCTTTCCCGGCAACAAGAACTTTATGCTCTATAGCGCTGCCGAACACCCGTTGGCTGGCAGCAACCTGGCGCTCCACATCGGGCGCTGGTTCTCGTTGATCTTGGGGGCGCTGGCGCTCCTCTTTACCTATCTGACGGCGCGCCTGGCCTTTCCGGCCTCTCCATTTCTTGCGCTGATGACCTTGCTCATCGTTGCCACCATCCCTCAGTTTACCTTTATCAGCGCGGCGTTGACCAATGACAACCTGATCAATGCCGCTAGCGCCGCCACCATCTTTTGGCTGGCGCACCTGTTGAGTACGGAAGCTAGAGTGCGCAATGCGGAATCGTCAGCCACCCGTATTCCACATGCTAAACTCCATGCTTCGCATTGGGTGGTTCTTGGCATTTTGTTGGGGATTGCCGCATTAAGCAAATTACAGGGATTGGGTCTGTTTCTGTTAAGCGCGCTCGTTGGCCTGCTTATCGCCTGGCGGCGGCGCGATTGGCGACTGCCGTTGCGGCTTTTGCTCCCTGTGGCGCTGCCTGCGCTGGCCATTGCTGGCTGGTGGTACTGGCGCAATTATTCCCTGTATGGTGATTGGACCGGTATCGGCAATTTGCTGGCCAATAATGGGCGCCGCGACGACCCACTCACCCTTCTCAGTTTCTGGCGAGAATTTCGTGGGCTGCGCTACTCTTTCTGGGGCCTCTTTGGCTGGTTCAACCTCCTGCTCCCCCAGTGGGTCTATACCGTCCTCGATGGCATCACCCTGGCGGCGCTCGCCGGCCTCGTGTGGCGACTGGCGCCAACGCGCAGCCGTCGTCCCGTTCACAATTCGCCATTCGCCATTCGCCTCCTGCTTTTCATCTGGGCCATCCTCTCGCTGGCCCTCCTTCTCTATTGGACGCTCCAGGCGACTGGCAGCCAGGGCCGGCTGCTCTTTCCAGGGATCGGTGCGTTGGTGACCTTGCTCGTGCTCGGTCTGGATACCTGGCTTCGTCACTTGCCGGCGTCTGGCCGGCGCATTGCCTGGCTGTCTCTGCCCGCACTTCTCGCCGGCAGTTCGCTCTATGCGTTGACCGTATTACTCCCGGCGGCGTACCGAGCACCGGCTCCTGTCGCCGCCGTACCGCCTACGGCTGTCCCTATCGATGTGGTTTATGGTGATGCGGAGACGATCAAGCTGCTGGCTCTGGAGATCCCCGAGCGGCGTTACCGGGTGGGTGAGGCGGTGCCGGTCACGCTCTATCTACAGGCTCCAGCGCCAGTGCAGGACGATTATCAGCTTTTTATCCAGTTTCTCGATGAAAACCGGGTTGAAGTGGGCAACCTCACCTCGCATCCGGGCTGGGGGCGCAATCCGACCAGTTTGTGGCAACCCGGCGCCATCTATGCGGACCACTATCCTGTGGCGCTCAACCGGCCTATCGATAATTCGGCGCCGCTGCTGGCGCAGGTTTATGTCGGCTTTGTCGACCCGCACACAGAGAAGAGTGGACGCTTTCCCATCCCTGCTCGCACTGCGGCGGGAGCAGGGATCGAACCCTTCCTCGGCCAGGTCGCTATCAGCCCCGGAGAGCCGCCGGAGCTGGCCGGGTTGACGCCTGTGGGCGTACAATTTGGCAACGTGATCCAACTGACCGGATTTGGCGGCGAGAACCCGGTTGCATTGGTGGCGGGCCAGCCGTTGACCGTTACCCTGCAGTGGGATGCCATCGGCACGCCAGCGACCGACTACACAGCCTTTGTACATCTGCGCGATGCAAGTGGCGCAACCGTCGTTGGGTTTGACCGGGCGCCCGCCGCTGAACGCTTTCCTACACGCTTTTGGCGCAGTGGCGACCGGATTGTCAGTACCTTTGTGCTGACAATCCCATCCGAACTTGAAACGGGGGACCATGCTTTGTGGGTGGGTCTCTATGAATCCGCCAGCCAGGGGGCGCTTCGTTTGCCGGTCACGGAGCGCGCTGGCCAGTTGTCGGGAGACGGGGAGGTGCGGTTGGGGCTACTTCTAATCCGCTAATACAGCGCAGTGGCTAAGGTATACACTTCACCTATAGTCAGTTGGCTATCCAAATTCAACATGCCCATACATTTCGGCAGGAGTCATGACGCCGTGAAGCAGTTCCAGCAAGGCAATGATCTGTTACGCAAACCGATTGCCACAGCAGGATTGACATTCTCATCCAGATGAAAACGGATGACCTTAGCCACGGTCGGCCACTTTTGTCTGAAGCTTCGACGGATAGCGACTGCGCAGCGCTTCGGCTTGGGTTATATCCTCAGCTTCTCGTGCCTCGATTTCCGCCTGGTGATCATAGTAGTAAGTCAGAGCAGCATGAACTTGCGCATGACTCAGGCCACATTCCTGGACGATTTCTTCAATTGACCGCTTCTGCCGCAGATACCACATCGCTACGTCCGCCACGCTGATCCGGCGGTCAACGATGCCCGCTTTGCCGCCTCTCATCTTAGGTGTGACAGTGATGTGCTGGTCATAGGTTGGCACAACTTTCCGCCGTCGTTTCAGTTGTGCGCTGGGCTGGGCGGTTGCTTGTGTTGGCATGACCTCATTGTCGCATAGGTTGTTGCCATCGTCCAATAGTTCCATTATGGAACCACGATGACCGGGCCGGTCATGCGTGGCAGGAGGTCGGCGTGCTCTGCCGGGAGGATGAGCGTTCCTTCCAATCGTTCGAAGGCGATGATGGCCTGGCTCTGGATAAAACGGGCGCTGATCCCGTGGTCGGCCAACAACGTGGACAGACGTGTCGAGGCGCGTTCGGCTTCATCTTGGTTGAGGGGCAAGACGACGGTAAGCTGCTGGTCGGTTCGCTGCGCCAGATGGATCGCCAGTTGCAACGCCCGCTCGGCCCGCTCCGACCCCGTGTAGACCAGGGTAAACGGCCGGGTGAGGCGCCCTTCTCGGCCCGTAATGAGCACCGGTCGTCTCGCCTGCTGGATGAGCGTGGACAGTGCGGCGCCTAATAAGCTGCCGGGAGTGCGCTGGTGTGAACCCAAGCTCAACAACTGGGCGTCCTCCGCCGCGGCGATCAATTCATCGACGACACTGCCGCGCGCAACCTGGAACGACCAGCGCACGTGCATGGGGTCGGCCACACGAGCCATCGCCTGTTGGAGCGATAGCGCAAGAGCCCGCAACTGTCGTTCCAGGTTGCGACTCTCAAGCCGGCGCGGGGTTGCCGAAACAAGCCCCACCTCCTGGCCGAAGGGGAGCGCACACAGGCGGAGCAGATTGGCGTCTTCAACAAAGAGGCCATGCAACTCAGCCTGTAATTGTGCCGCCAACTGAGCTGCCACCCGCAACGCCGTCAGACTACTGGGCGACGTATCTAGCGCCACCACAATCCGCTCGACGCGCTCTCGACTGGTTGGATTCATCTCTTTACTCGTTGTCACTCTTTGCCCTCGCCGCCCTTGCCGGCCTTGTCAAACTCGGCACGTTTCTGGGCCAACTCCTGCAACCGCGCATCTACTCGCTCGTTGATCGAGCCTTTTGGATATTTGCCTGTGCGTCCTCGTTCACCGGCTGGGATGCCAGTCAGCAGTTCGATCCCTTCATCGATCGTACGGATGGGATAGATGTGGAAGCGACCAGCAGCGGCTGCATCGACCACATCTTGGCGCAACATCAGATGTTTGACGTTCGCTTCGGGGATAAGCACACCCTGTTCTCCTGTTAGACCGCGGGCATTGCACAGGTCGAAAAACCCCTCGATCTTCTCATTGACGCCGCCAATCGCCTGCACCTGGCCCAACTGGCTGACCGAACCCGTGACCGCCAGCGACTGTTTGATCGGCACCTCGGCGATGGCCGAGAGCAGGGCATAGAGTTCTGTGGATGAGGCGCTGTCTCCTTCCACGCCGCCGTACGATTGCTCGAAGACCAGGCTGGCCGATAGCGAAAGAGGCCGCTCCAGCGCATAGCGCGAACTGAGATAGCCGGCCAGGATGAGGACGCCTTTCGAGTGAATCGGCCCGCTCATCTCCACCTCACGCTCGATGTTGACCACCTCGCCTTCGCCCATGTGGATGGTGGCCGTAATGCGCGACGGGTGACCAAAGGCGAAGGTGCCCAACTGGAGCACGGAGAGTCCATTCACTTGCCCCACCTTCTCCCCTTCGGTTTCGATAAAGATCGTGCGGCGTAGAATTTCCTCTTGCATCAGCGAACGCACTCGATCCGAACGGTAGATCTGGGCGTCGATAGCCTGTTGTACGTGCTGGGCCGTGACGATCTCAGCGCCTCCCTCGCCGGCCCAGTGATCAGCCTCCTCCATCAGATCCACCACCGGCTGCATACGAATGGAGAGCCGTTCGGCATCGCTGACCATGCGTGCGCTGTGCTCGATGACCCGGCTGATGGCGCTGCTATCAAACGGGCGCAATTCCTCACGCCGGACGATAGTAGCGATCAACTGGGCGTAGAGCCGCTCGGTTTCGCTGGTGCGGATAAATTCATTGCCAAAGTCAGCCGCTACCTTGAAGAGTTCGTTGAAGTCCGGATCGAGATTGGCCAACTGGTAGTAGAGCAACGGCTCGCCCAGCAACACCACCTTGACATCCAAGGGGATCGGCTCTGGCTCCAGCGATACAGTGCTGGTCATGCTCAACATTTGCAATGGTGATTCGATGCGGATCTGGCGAAACTGGAGGGCCCGTTTTAGCCCTTCCCAGGCGTAGGGGTTGGTCAATACTTTGAGTGCATCGAGAATCAGGTAGCCGCCATTGGCGCGGTGAAGCACCCCTGGCTTGATCAGCGTAAAATCGGTAATGAGCGCACCCATCTGAGCCATCTGTTCCACGCGACCGACCAGGTTGAGATAGGAGGGATTGCTTTCGTGGATAACCGGGGCTCCCTTGTTCTCGCTGGCATCTACCAGCAGGTTGACCTGATAGCGCCGCAACAGCGGCGAGGCAGCGGCGCGATTGGGCAGGACTACAGCAGTATCGGTCGGGGCGCTGTCGCCGTCGCTCAGAAAGTCTGCCAGCCGTTCGCGTACATCTTTCTGAACCGCCTGCAGAAAGGTGACTACATCTGGCAGGTCGTTATATTTGGCATAGAGGTCATCCATCAGATTGACCAGGACGACGTCGGCGACTTCCTGGTCGATCTCACGTTTGCGGTCGCGGAATTCGCGTTCCCAACGCGGCGCCTGTGCGAGCGCCTTTTGCAGTTGTTCCTGGAGCACTTGTACATCATTTTTGATACGCTCTTGCTCCTCGGCCGGGAGCTTCTCGAATTCTTCCGGCGAGACGACGGAGCCATCCTTGATGGGGGCAAAGGCGAGACCAGCCGGTGTGCGGAGCAGCGCCAATCCCCGTTCGCGAGCCTGTTCCTGGAGTTGTTGCAGGCTTTCCTGCTGGCGCTCCTGGAACTCCACTTCCAGGCTCTGGCGGCGAGTCTGATACTCTTCGCTTTCAAAAACCGAGGCCAGCGTCGTACGCAGGTCTTCGACCAGCCGCTCCATATCCTGGCGTAGCAACTTCCCCCGACCGGCGGGCAGGCGGAGCGCCCGCGGCATATAGGGCTGCTCAAAGTTGTTGACGTAACACCAGTCGGATGGCGGTGGCTCGGTGGCGGCGCGTTGTTCCACATAGCGGCGAACGAGCGAATATTTACCCGTCCCGGAAGGCCCCAAGGCAAAGATATTGTAACCCTGCCGGCTCATGCTGACACCGAACCGGATCGCTTCCATTGCCCGGTCCTGGCCGATAAAGTCGGGCACATCGGGCAGATCGCCGGTTGTGGCGTTATCGAAGAGGATGGGGTCGGTGCGGCGGTACAGTTGGTCTGGTCCGAGCGGCGTGACAGGAGCCATAGAATCTTTCGTTCTAGTGTAAAAAAACGGATTTGGTTGATCACTTTACAGTGTAACATAAGGCCATCGGAGAGCACAATTCACAACCACTTGCCCGTAAGGCGATTTCATGTTGCAGAGAATCTTCATCATGCAGCGAGAGCGGTCAGAAACGAGTCACAAAGCATGCGTTGCACCTGGGTCCCCCATCTATCTAGGTGCAGTGCGCTTTGCGTGCAACGCACCGGCGCAAAAATAGGGGAAAGACTTTTTTCAACTGACGCGCCAGCGAACGCGTAGGCCAACGGCTCGCCAACGCCCGCCGCCTATGCTAGAGCCAGTAGTACCGAAACGATTCGGTCAAGCAGATCAAACACGTTCAAAAAGGAGAATCTTATGTTGTCACAACGCAAATTGATCGCTCTGTTGGCTCTGTTGATGTTGGCGCTGAGCGCCTGCACACCTGTCGTTCCAGCCGCAACCGCCGGTCTCACCCAGACTTATGCGCCTGGCGAAGCGGAGGCACACGTTCTCGAATTCGACGTGGCCGAGGATATGAACCGTTTTATCTTCGACCAGGATGTGGTGTATGACGATGGCATGCCCGCCGACGGCAGTAGCTTTATCACCCGCGGCTATCTCTACGAGCCGGGCACGCTCAACGGCAGCAACGGCGTCAACCCCGACGGTTCGCCCGAGTTCCCCGACAAGGTGATCGGCGAGTGGATCTGCCAGGGCTACATGATCAACGACGCCGGGCACGCCACCGGAGGCGTCTGGGTCTTCTCCACCCAGTTCTTCCAGCTTGGCACCGAGCCAGGTGCGCAGACCGTCGTCACCCAGGGCTATGAGCTGGCCGACACCGATGTCTCCATCGCCCGCGCCATCACCGGCGGCACTGGCGAGTTCAAGCTGGCCCGCGGCGAATCGACGCAGACGCTGCTCGGCCTCAACGCCACTGAGGGGGTCAACCTGCGGGTGCAGATTGCTGTGGAAAAGTAATAAGGTGAGGGATTGAGGGGATTGAGTGATCGGGTGCGGGTACCTGATCGCTCACTCCCCTCAAATTTCCGATCTTAAACTGACTACTCTGGAAACTAATTTTTCGGTATTGACAAGATCGTAGCGGCGGTTTCCATACCGCCGTGCGTTCACGAATGTATGGCGGTATGGAAACCGCCGCTACGTCAACGGACCCATTGAAAATACCAAGAAACTTCGTTACAGTGTACTGACACCCGGCTATGAACGCATTCGGGAACGCTCGGTAAAACCATTGCGATTTGCTCTCTGCTCCGCGGTCTGTGTTCTCCGTTTTTCTTTCAGCCAGATCGACACCTGGGCGGGATGCAACGTTTCCACAACCATGTTGACCAACGCTTCACTCAATCGTTCCAGGTCAGTCTCGTCGCGGATTTTGGCATGAAAGGCCGCCAGCACCTGTTCCACATCGTATTTGGGCCGGTAGAAGCGTTGGTCGATAAACCGCTGAATTCGACTGCGCAACGGTCGAAAGAGCGCCGCAATTGCCAGTGTGGCGAGGCTGATCGCCAGCGGGTTGTGCCCTTGCCCTACAAGCAGGTGCAAGAGTTGCTCAAGGAGGATCACACTCACGAGGTACAGGGCTGTCAGTGTCATCGTCAAGACACCGTAGACCAACGTGCGGCGGATGATAATATCAATATCAAATAGCCGGTGACGCAACAACGCCACTCCTAGCGCGATGGGGTACGGCAGGGCCAGCAACCCTAACGCCTCTGAGCCGATGAACGAACGCCCCAACAGGGTGATCGGAAGAAACCACAACATCAAGTTGGCGCTCAGGCTGAGCAAGGCAGCGAAGACCAACCACCGAATCTTGCACCGGGTGACACCATGACTTGCCTGATGCTGCTGGACAACCACGATGATCGCCATTGCCAAATAAACAATCGCAACAAACCAGTCGCCTCCTCGCCACAGTCGTAGCCAGTCGAGTGTGTTCTCGGCCAGCGACCAAGTGACGGCAAGATAGGTGAAGTAGAGAACAAAAGGCATTGCATAGATAAACGGCACGGTGCGCGACCGCTCCAGAACCATGAAATGCGGCTGGGGGAAGACCAGGGCAAAGTGCAAGATTGCACCCCACGACAGAAGCCAGGCGCCACTTGTGCTGACCGTGAATAGCCAGAAACCATTTTTGCTCACCACATCATAGACATGGAGACCCAGCAACCAGGTCAACGCCAGCGGTAGACTCCACGCCCAGACAAACAGCGCCCTGGCTGCCACATCAACCGGCCGCCGTACCAATACAAACAGGGTGATGAGCTGGGTAATCACCGCAAACAGGACGACGCTCCAGTATCTCATCAACACCATTCCTGGCGGATACCGTCCAAGCGTTACCTGAACATTTAGCCGCTCTCCGTTGCGCAACACTGTGTAGAGAACGGGATCGCCAACCTGGTAGGCCGGTCGCAGTACATCAGGCCGGAAAAGCGCCTGCGCCCACACCTCCATCCGCTTCCCCGCCACAGCCACAACGATATCGCCCCTGCGCAGCCCACCAGCCTCTGTGCGCAGCGGTGCCACGATCATACCCTCGTAGCTCCAGGCGGGGCCTCCTGGCTCTAGCCGCGCTCCATCGCTCAGGCGCATGATCTGCAGCCAGATCAAAGCGCCACTCGCCAAACAGATGAGACCAGGCAGCAGTAGATACGATCGAATAGAGAGCCGGCCTAACGGCTTGACGGTAGTATCCGTAGACAAAAGATTTCCCTGAACCAAACCATCTCCGACTGGCGCCTCTGCTTTCTGCCAGACTTCCGCCGGACAGATAGGTAATATCATGGTATTCACCTGTGCCCTGCCATTCTGCACAGGAAGGGCGGGTGAAGTTGCCACCATGCCACCTTATTCGAAAAAGCATAAGCGGACGGACTCTCTCCAGACACTGTACAATTGCAGAGACTTTGCCCAACCAAAGTGAGAACAACTTTCAAAAAACGCGCTGGCGAACGCCCAGGCCAACGCTGCGCCAACGCCTGCTGCCTATAGTGGAACCAACGGTATCAATATCAGCAACTTCAGTTGTTACGAACAGTACGAACAGGAGATAATCGAATGAACAATGGTTCCACCCCCATCATCGAGCAGCATGTCGAACAGCGCGATGCCTTTATGGAGCGCGTGTTGCAATCTGCGTCCGGTCTCTTCAACATCTTTTCGATCTATATTGGGGACCGCCTCGGCTACTACCAGGCGCTCGCCTCAGAGGAGTGGATGACCTCGACGGAACTGGCAGCTCGCACCCAGACGCACGAACGCTATGCGCGCGAATGGCTGGAACAGCAGACGGTCGCCGCAATCCTTGAGGTGCAGGACGAGACGCAGGATGCGCTATCACGCCGCTATCGTCTGCCGCCGGGCCACCGTGAAGTGCTCGCCGAGCCCGAGAGCCTCAACTATCTGGCTCCGCTGGCGCAGATCTCCGTAGGCGCTGTCTATCCCATCCGTGCTTTGCTCGATGCCTATCGCACTGGCGGCGGCATCCCTTTTGGCGACTACGGCGCGGACCTGCGCGAGGGCCAGGCTGGGATGAACCGCAACCTGTTCCTGTACGAGTTGGGACAGCAACATCTGCCGGCAATTTCCGATGTCCATGCCCGGTTGCGGGCGGACCCGCCCGCTCGTATCGCCGATATTGGCTGTGGCGTCGGCTGGTCGAGTATTGGCATGGCGCTCGCCTACCCCAACGTACGCGTCGATGGCTTTGACCTGGATGCACCCTCCATCGAGGAGGCGTGGGGTAACGCCCGCAAGTATGGCCTGACCGATCGCCTGACCTTCCATGCACGCGATGCGGGTGATCTGGAAGTGCTCAACGGGCGTTATGACCTGGTCACGGCTTTTGAGTGTGTCCACGATCTGGGCAACCCGGTAGGCGTGTTGCGCACCATGCGGCGGCTGGCCGGCGAACAGGGCGCCGTCATCGTCATGGACGAGCGTGTGGGCGATGAGTTTACGGCCAGGGGCAATGAAGTAGAGTGGATGATGTACGGCTGGAGTATCCTCCATTGTTTGCCCGTGGGCATGGCCGAACACCAGCCCTCCGCCGCTACGGGTACAGTGATGCGCACTGAGACGTTACGACGCTACGCCCTGGAAGCTGGCTTCCGCGAGGTAGAAGTGTTGCCGATCGACAACTTTTTCTTCCGTTTCTACCGGCTATACCGCTAACGGCCCAACATCCAAAGAGCCAACATTCAAGGAGACGAATGATGCTACTGCAACCAACTCAAGCCGAAAAACGGATGACGAGTATTCCGCTTGCCACCGGCGTGACTTTGAACTATATCGAACAAGGCGACGACCACGGCGATGCTGTGATTTTGCTGCACGGTTGGCCCGATTCGTGGCACTCCTATGAGCGGGTATTATCACTGCTTGCCCCCAGCCACCATGTTTATGCCCTTGACCAGCGGGGGCATGGCAATTCGAGCAAACCCGCTTGCTGCTACACCATGCACGACTTTGCCGCCGATGTAATTGCCTTTATGGATGCGCAACAGATTGGCCAGGCGACGGTGGTCGGTCATTCGATGGGGAGTGTCATCGCCCAATTGGTTGCGATTCACCATCCCGCGCGCGTGTCACGTCTGGTTTTGATCGGCGCGACGCCGATGGCAAGCAACCAAACAAGCAACGAGGTCAATGATGCGATCCAACCACTGACCGATCCGATCGACCCTGATTTTGTACGTGAGTTTCAGACGAGCACCCTGTGTGGCCCAGTGCCAGCAGATTTTATGGAACAGATCATCAGCGAAAGCCTGAAAGCTCCGGCGCATGTCTGGCGACTGGCTTTTGGTGACTTCCTCAAAGAAGACACAACGAAGGATCTACCCAAAATTACCGAGCCGACGCTCATTTTGTGGGGCGATCAAGATGGGCTTTTCCCCCGCAGCGACCAGGAAACGCTGCTCCGGTTGATCCCGCAGGCGACCCTTCTCGTCTACGAACAGACTGGCCACAGCCTGCAGTGGGAACAGCCGGCGCGCTTTGTGGCCGATTTTGAACAATTTATGCAGGCGACAGAGTGATAGACTGAGCTCTGCTTGAAAACCGGGTGTGTCCCCACTGATGAAGGAGGCTCCCCCCGGTTTTCAAAGCAACCGCAGGATAGACTGGTTTGACGCCAGGAGGTAGAGAAACCATGCAAGACATCCACTTACGGGTCTGTAGCATCTTTCTGGCCGGTGTGATCATGGCACTGCTCTCTGCCCTGGCGCAACCGGTGCGAGCCCACGGCGAGGATCGGATGCTACAAGGGGCCAACATCGCAGCCGGAGAGTTCCTGTTGACCGTGTGGACCGCGCCTGCCCGCCTCCGCACCGGCGAGATTCATATCGAAACGACTGTATTCGACCGCAATGGGAACCCGGATGAGCAGTGCGTGGTCCAGGTTGCCCTTACTCCGCTGGATCGAACCGGTCCGCCGCTCACTGCCCTATCATTTCCTGTGGCGGGAGCAGAGGCGGGTCTGCGTGAAGCGGCGTTCACTGTAACCGAGCCGGGACGCTACCGGGTGGAGACAACGATCTTCGACAATACAGGGGCGGCCGGACTGGCAGCTTTCGAGGTGGAGATTACCCCCGTCCCCCGCCTCATCCAGGCTGGCATCTATCTGTTGCTGGGCGCATCGATCCTCGCCGGGGTGTGGATGCTTCGGAACGGTATAGACGTGTGGTTTGGCCGCACACAGACGGCGGCCTCTTGATTACGTATGAAAGATTAAAACAGAAAGGAAAAAGTGATGTTATCCGCAACAAGCTATCCAAGTGGCAGTTTTGGCTGGCTCAAACCGCTCAAAGGGCCGCTGCATCAGCGGGCGCTCTGGCTCTTTATGGTTATCGTTTTAGGGCATTGGCTGGAGCACCTGACCCAGGTATATCAGATCTATGTACTGGGTTGGCTACCCAAAACGGCCGGCGGCGTCCTGGGTCTTTGGTTTCCGTGGCTAAACAGTTCGGAGGTGCTGCACTTTACTTACAACCTGTTGCTTTGGAGCGGCATCCTGTTGCTGCAACCGGGCTTCCGCGGTACGGCCCGGCGCTGGTGGAACGGGGCGCTGTTGGCCCAGAGCTGGCACTTCTTTGAACATATCTTGCTCCAGGTGCAGTGGCTGACGGGAATCTATCTCTTTGGCGCAGCCAAGCAGATGGGCATCGGCGAACTCTGGTTTCCGCGGCCCGAACTGCACTTCGTCTACAACCTGATCGTCTTTGTGCCAATGCTCATCGGTGTGATTGCCTACTTTCGCCCACCTGCCGGCCACAACCTGCAACGTATAGTTTAACCAGTCGTGACTGGCAGAAACCACCCCGGTTCTCGTCGCCGTCACCGTCTACTGCGGAGGAGCCATCAGCGCCCTACCAGGTTTGCTCGATACAGCGTATCAATATTGACCAAAGGAGAATACGATCATGATTGCAACCCAAAGTACACGTACAGATGTCGAGCGCGATATTCGCGAAACGTTGGGCATCGTGCCTGGCTTCTTCAAGCGCATTCCCGCCGAAGTACTTGAGCACGAATGGTCTTTGTTCAAACACTTTGAACTCAGCGAGACACATATCCCGCTAAAGTATAAGCAATTGCTGGCGCTGGCCGTCCACGCCGAGACAAAGTGTCGCTACTGCACGCTCTTCCACACCGAGCTTGCCAAACTCTTTGGGGCCAGCGACGAGGAAATCCAGGAAGCCGTGCATTTCGCCAAGCACACGGTCAGTTGGAGCGTCTATCTTAATGGCATCCGCTACGACCTAGACCAGTTCGAGCGCGAGCTAAAACAGGTCATCGACCATGCGCGGAGGCAGTAGCAATGCAGATCCAGCAAATTCGCCCTACCCTACTGCAACTCACGGTTCACAGTTTTGAACTGGCGACGCTGGTAGCCGCTGCGCGTTGGGTGGCCGGGGGATGCGAAGGGGAACTCCCGCCGGAGGCTGTCGAACAGATGAGACAGGTGCTCGCCCGCTACGACGAGGCGTGGCAGCAACATCAAGAGGCGCCAGTTGTTGGCGCCGGGCGAAATCACGCACCGGCGTAACCCTTTGCTGTCGCCAGCATAGCTCTGTCAGACTTCAGAAGCCTGACAGAGCTATGCCAGTAGCTGAGAAGCTGTTTGAACAGGGGGTGACAACCGGTGCGATGCACCCGCAGGGTGCGTGGCGCCTTTCCACGAAGCCAGCCTCCCAGGTGCATCGCACGCTTTGCGCGCAACGCACCAACGCGGCAATTCCCCTCTTCAAACAGCTTCTGCGATTTGGGAAACAGTGCATCGAAGACACCCTCAGAGGTCTGAGACGATCAATTTGTGCTGGTACCCTGTAGAATTTCCACCACAACCATATCCGACGTTTTCTGCTTCCCTCGTTCGCTGGCCGCCGCAACGATGTCTGGCGGCAGAGTGTCTGCCAGTTCCGCCTGCACCTTTTGGGCGCGATCCCGAATCGGCTGCCAGATTGTGGGTTGGTGGACCACCCAGGCCAGCAATTCCAGCGCCTGCACCTGTTTTTGTATCTGCTCTGCCTCCGAGAGGCCGGCGCTTCTGCTCTCTTGGACCAACACCCTGGCTAACAAATAGAGTGCCACAGCTGCGTGGTCCCATATCTGGGCCCCTATCGAAATCCGCAAGGAGCGGAGCAGATAGCGGCGGCTTGCCGCCAGGTCATCGAGGCCACAAGTCGCCGCCCCCAGACCGTTTAAGTTGTAGCAAATCAGATTGTGGTGGCCAAGCGCTTCCATGATGGCCAATCCTTCCTGCGCCGAGCGGAGAGCTGCTTCGTACTCTCCCCGTTCACTGGCGGCAAGCGCATAGTCACCCAGGGCCATGGCCAGATGATTGCTGTGGCCGATACGCCGGAAAATAGTGGCCGCCTCTTCGTAGAGCGCCAAAGCGTCCGCGAGACGTTCCCCCCCTTCGCAGTAGGCGACCCAACCCAAAAATTGAATGGCCAGCCCAATGCCAAACGGATTGCCAATCGACTCAGACAGGGCCAGGCTTTCGCGATAGTATTGTTCGGACTCGGTATACCTGCCGAGACAGTTTGTCGCCCAGGCCAGAGACGCTATTACTGCGGCGGTGAGATCAGGGCGCTCGAGTTGTCGGCAAAGCGCCAGGGCTTCGCGGGCAAAGCGCTCGCCCTCGGCAAAAGCGCCAAAAGAGGAGGCAACATCTGCCAGGCCGAGCAATGCCTCCGCCATCTGGTTCTGGTCACCGCTCTGGCGCGCAAACGCAAGGCTCTGCTGGAGCGCTCCCTCGGCGGCTGTGCGGTTGCCACGCCAACGGGACGCTAGCCCAGAGTGAATGTGGACAAAGGCCAGCTCGCGAGGGTCGGCGCTCTGGCCCAGCACAGCCTCAAAGTAGGAATCCGCGGTTTCCAGGTCGCCTTGGGAAACGCAGAAAGCGCCAAGCCGCGCTATCAAACGCTGTCTCAGCCGGGTGAGGGCCAGCGTCTCGTTCCCCGCGACCAGGTTATCAAGTTGACGCAGCGCGTGAGAGAATGCTTCTCGCCCTTCCGCATAGCGGCTACGCAGCACAAAGAATAGATAGAGACCTTGCAACGCTTGGCCCATCGAGTCGAAGTCATGCTGATTTGCGGGGTTGGCCCAGGCAACCTGGATATTATCGATCTCTGCGGCGATCCCATCCACCGCCGCTGGCTGCTCTGGCCCGAGTAGCGCTGGCTCACGGTGCGCCACCAGTTCGAGATAGTAGGCAGCGTGCCGGCCCCGGGTCGTGTCCTCGTGTGTTGTGTCGCCGGCCAGCTGTTCGGCGGCAAACTGGCGTAGCAGTTCGTGCATCTGGTAACGACCGTCCGGCGTGCGGTAGACCCATGCTGTATCGACCAAATCGGCCAGCGTGAGCAAGTTTGCGCCGGCCACGGCTGCCGCCGCCTCATTCAAAAATCCCCCGCGGAAAACCGAGAGCCGTTTGAGCGCCTCTTGTGCCTCTGTATTGAGTATCCGCCATGATTGCTCCAGAACCACACGCATATTGCGATGACGCTCTGGCACATTTTGATGGCGGGCCACGAGAATATCGACCCCGCGCTCGATCTCCCGCGCAATCTGCGCACATGAGAGCACCTTGAGCCACGAGGCGGCCAGCACGATCCCCAAGGGCATCCCATCCACGAGCCGGCAGATACGGACGATCTGTTCTTGATGGGCTTCGGGTTGAAAATCCACCGCAGTGCGGCGCGCAGTCTGGATAAACAACTGCACCGCATCATAGGTAGCAATCTTCTCTGCCGTAGGCGCGCTGGTTACGCCGGGGGTATGTACGCTGGCAACAGGCGGCAAGCGCATCCCGGTCAGTGGGTGAAACCATTCTTCCGCCAGCTTTAACGCCTCACGCGATGTCACCAGCACCTTCAGTTCCGGCGCGCCGGCCAGCAGTTCCACCACCAGGGACGCACCCGTAAGCAGGTGTTCAAAGTTATCCAACACCAGCAGCATCTGCTTCTCGCGCAAAAAGCCTAGCAATTGCTCTTGGGGGGGCGCGCCGCTGTAAAACCGAAAGCCCATGGCATCGGCAACGGCCGGCACGATGCCACTGGGCGCGGCGACCGGCTGAAGCGCTACGAAAAAGACTCCATCTTTGAATTTTGGGTTGTCCTGCGATATGTCTGTTCGATCAAAAGTCGCGCCTTGCGTGCCCCCACCAAAACCCGAAATTTGTTGTGCTACCTCGATGGCCAGCCGGGTCTTGCCGATGCCGCCCGGCCCGACGAGCGTCAACAGACGGCAGTCGGGGTCGTTCAGACGCTGGAGGAGTTCGGCCAATTCCTGCTGTCTGCCGACAAAGGGCGTTGTCTGGGCAGGGAGGGGATAGGGAACGGGGAGGGAGGGGGTAGGGAGTGGGGAATGGTGACGCTCATTCCCTCCTCCCCCCCCATTCCCCATTCCCTGATTTGGCTGAAAGCGACGGGTGCGGATCGCCTCGTAGAGCGCTGTGGTTTCGGCGGATGGCGGCGCGTCCAGTTCTTGCGCCAGAACGCGGGCGCACTCCTCGTACTGGCGAAGCGCTGCGCTTCCCTGCCCGGCCTGAGCGTAGAGTTGCATCAGCCGGCGATGGGCCGCCTCTTCCAGCGGGTCGAGCGCCAGCCAGCGGCGAGCATAGCGGAGCGCCTCCTCCCACTTCCCCTCTGCCTCGTAAGCGAGGATCAGTTGCCCCAATAACATGGCAAAGGAGCGGCGTAGCTCCTCGCGCTGAAAGAACTGCCATTCGTCGAATTCGGGGCAGTCGGGGAGCGAAAACCCGGCCATGAAATCGGCAGTGTAGAGATCAGCCGCTTCCACCAGGGGCGCCAGGCGAGACGCAGACAAATACGGCTGGCCTGGGTCCGGGGGCGGCGCTTCGGCCAGACAGCGCTGGAACTGGTCGATGTCCAGCCAGATTGGGGCGTCGGCACGCAGTGCAACTCGGTCCGCCACCGCCTCCAACAGTTGCTCGCCGAGCAATTGCCCTAAGTCGTGGAGCGTGCGGCGCAAGTTGGCGCGCGCCGTTTGCTGGCCCTTATCACCCCAGAAGAGCGAAGCCAGCAGATCACGGCTGTGCGATTGGCGCGTCACTGCAATATAGACCAACAGCGCCAGTGCCTTGCGCAGCTTGAGTTCCACCGGCTGTCCGTTGCGCTCTACACGTGGCGAGCCAAACAGATACAATCTGAGTTGCATCATGGGCCTCCCTTGACCAATGTGGGCGCCAGGATCGATGGGCTAATCGTACTAAACTCTGGCGGGCAACTCAAATTGGGCGAACCTCCATGCTAAACCGGATTATCGTACGGGAGGAACCCATGCCGGGAGGCCAGAGCCAGCAATTTCCAATTTGACAGCAACTCTCCAGCTTACTATACTCCACTCATCGCACGCTGCCCCCGCTCGATCGCCTGTCACCACACGCAGTGCGGGGTGGGGGGCGATCATTTATCTGTCAATAATGCCCCACCTCCAGTGTGAAGGAGCCTGCATGTCCCTTTCAACCGCACGCGTTGGCCTCGCGCGCCACGGAGATGACCGCCGCCGCAATGTCTTCCGTGCCCTCGACCTGGTGCGGGCGGATGTAACGCCCAAGCTACGCCGGCAGGTCCTGATCAAACCAAACTTTCTCTCCAGCACAAATCAACTTGCCTCCAGCCATGTCGATGCCGTGCGTGGTATGCTCGATTTCTTGCTCACGGCTCCGCAACCGCCCGATGAGGTGGTCATTGCCGAGGGAGCCAACGAAGCATTTCCGGATGAATGCCCGGCTGTTGGCCGTTGACGGTGGCCGGGCGCTTACTCACAATCTATCATTCACAATTTGGAAAATGACCTCATGTGCGCAACCACACCCTGGCTCCCTGCCGAACCCGATCTTCCGTCTGTCCTGTCCCACTATCCCAACCCTGTCCACGCCCTGGCTAACGCTGAAATACCGGCCATTGTCCTGCGCCAGGTTTATGACCCGGCCCAGTGCGCCGGGTTGATCCGCCGTTTTATGCGCTGGGGACTCATGCGCGACCCGATTGCGCTCAACGCCGCCGACCAGCGCAAACGCATCGACATCGGCACAAGTCTGGGCAATCGCGGGCACGACAAAGCAGCCTTTCTTGACCACGCCGAGGGGACGCATGAATTCTTCCCCCACCTTTTCGCCGGCTTCACCGACCCGGTGCAGACGCTCTACAACGCCCTGCAGGCCCTGTCACCCGGCAAGGAGGTAAAGACCGCCCGCGAACTCGATGGCCGGCTCTACGGCCCCGCTATCTTTCGCATCCATTACGAAAGCCACAGCTATCCACCCCACATCGACAGCGTGAAACTGCGCGAGCGGCGCACCGACTATGCGGTCTACCGCTTCGAGCATCAGTTTGCCGGCATCCTCTGTTTTCAGAACGCAAAACACGGCGAACGGAGCGCCCAGACGATCATCCACCGCTGTCTGTGGACGCCGGAGATCCAGCCGCACATTGCTAATAATACATTCCACACCTATGCCGAGGAGAACGAGATCGAGCCCTATCGCGTCGAACTGGCGCCGGGGGATCTCTATTTCTTCAACACCCGCTGCATCCACGAAATCCCGCCGCTGGATGGCACTGACCCGCGCATTGTCCTGGCTGTCTTCATTGGCTATTCGGCGGATGATGATGAAATTTTTGTCTGGGCCTAGTCCTGACCGGCGCAGAGTTCGTACGCCCACGTGCGAACTCCGCGCCCTATCAGGTCATCTTGAGGAGCACCCCCTGCTCACTCGCACAACCAGGCTTTGGTTGTGCCCAAAAACGAGGAAATGAAATGGAATATCGACAACTTGGCAAGACAGAGATGCAGGTTTCCGTGCTGGCGTTGGGCTGCTGGCCCTTTGCCGGCGGGCGCTATTGGGGCGATCAGGATGATAACGCCTCGATTGCGACCGTCCATGCGGCGCTCGACGCCGGGATCAACTTTTTCGACACGGCCGAAGGCTACGAGGCCGGTCACTCGGAGCGCGTGTTGGGGCGGGCGCTGGTTGGCCGGCGCGAGCGGGCTGTCATCGCCACCAAAGTCTCGCCAAACCATTTGCGCCCGGATGAGGTGATTGCGGCCTGCGAGGGCAGCCTGCGTAATTTGCAGACCGACTACATCGACCTCTACCAGATCCACTGGCCCAATCACGACGTTCCGCTGGCCGATACTGTCGGTGCGTTACAGAAACTCAAGGAGCAGGGCAAGATCCGCGCCATCGGCGTCAGTAACTTTGCCGTACAAGACCTGTCGGAGATGGTTACGCTGGGCGAGTGCGCAACCGACCAGTTGCCTTACAGCCTGCTCTGGCGGGTGATCGAGCGCGAGCTCCAGCCGCTCTGTGTGGAGCACGGCGTCGGCATCATCTGCTACAGCCCGCTGGCCCAGGGCTTGCTGACCGGTCGTTATCGTTCAGCCGATGAGGTGCCCGATGGGCTGGCGCGCACCCGCTGGTATAACAGCAAACGGGCCATGGCGGATCACGACGAGCCAGGTTGTGAAAGCGAGGTCTTTGCGGCCGTCGAAGAAATCCGCACCATCGCCGCCGAAGCCGGCGCACCGATGGCTACGGTGGCGTTGGTCTGGGTGAAACAACAGCCAGCCGTCACTTCGTTCCTGGTCGGCGCCCGCAGCCCCGAAGAACTGGCCTGGAATCTGCCCGCAGCCGACTTGGCCCTGACGGACGATGTGCTGGCGCGCCTGGCCGCTGTCACCGAACCGGTGAAGGCGAAGCTGGGTAACAACCCCGATATGTGGTTGACGCCCTCCCGTATGCGCTAAAACCATGACCAATAAAAAACACGCAGCGATCGAGAATCACATGGCGCAGCACAACAACGGGTCCAAGTTGGGATGGACGTTATTGGGGTGGATGAATCTGGTTGCCGTGGCCTTGCTCATCCTGGTCTTCACCGGCGCCCGGCCAACCTTGGGACAGATCCTGGGCGGGACAGCTCTATTCTTGTTTGTGACCATCCTGGTCGTGTGGGCGGCGCTGCGACGACGTTGAGGTTGGCTTGTAGCTTTTGTTCATCAAGGGCGAGGCTCTAACAAAGCCTCGCCCCTTTGGCGTGTGTTCAAATGTCACAGAACTGGCTGTATCCTAATGTTTGTCAGTAATTCGTAAAGTCACGCCTGTTTTTGGCTGAATGGGTGCCCCGGCAGTGAGAGCGCTGCCCAGAGCAGACGAGTGCGCGACGCTTGTTCACCGATATATCGCCTCCCTCTTTCCTCACTGGACAAACAGCGCGATAATAGTATTGTCGTTGTCCAACACTTTGGGTTTGTGTGACGATTGTTTTGCGTGACGATTGTATTGTGCCCAGAGAGTAGCAGTCTGATCGTCTCTGTTGTTCCTTGACCATCCCAAAATACCTTTCCGCCCGTATAGCGCGCACCCGCTGATGCACGCTACGCAGCAGAAACATATTTGCGGATGAGCCCTTAGTCTCCCCAGTTGGACCAATAAGGAGGAAAGAAAACATGAGTCTGCTCAGCCGTTGGTTCGGACCCAAGTATAATGATGGTCAGTTGCTGGCCTATGCCCAGACCGCTGTGGCCGAAGACCCACTGGTCAGCGGTGTCGGCAATGTCATGATCAACAGTGAACGTGGAGTGATCACAATTACCGGTCGCGTGCAGCGCACCTCTGAGAAAGACCGGATCGAGGGTGCCATCCGCAGTGCATTGCGCGCGACTGGAATCAAATTTGAACGAATTGTGAATGATCTCCAGGTAGGCTGACCCAAGAGAGATGTTTCCCTTCGTGTCTGTCAGGATATTGACCCGTTTGCAGAGGTGGTTTGGCGGCGCCGGATAGACCGCAAGCCCGCCAACCACCCTGGGAGCAGTTTATCCTCTCTGCGCAATACGCCCCCCGCTGCCGGTCGTTGGGGGTCGAACTTCTATCTGGGGTATAATTGCTAATAGCAGCAACACGATCCAGGTAGAAAGGTGACCACAACCCATGAGCGAACCGATTTCAAGCCAGGAACTTCTAACGCGCGCCCGCCAGTTGCACGAACGCATCCGCAGCTGGCGGCGCGAGATCCACCGCTACCCCGAACTCACCTTTACCGAACAACGCACCGCCAGTCTGGTCAACGCCACGTTGATCGACCTGGGCATTCCAACCGAAACCGAAGTCGCAAAGACCGGCGTGGTCGGCCACATCCGCGGCGCTGCTGGTCCCACGGTGGGTCTGCGCGCCGATATGGATGCACTGCCCATCCAGGAGGTCAACGGCAGCGAGTTTGACAGCACCCGGCCCGGTATCATGCATGCCTGTGGGCACGATGCCCACACCGCCATGTTGTTGGGGGCGGCGACCATCCTCAAGGAGCTAGCCGACCAGAACCGGCTACCAGGCAGCATCCGCCTGCTTTTCCAGCCGAGTGAAGAGGCGCAGGACGACGAGGGCAAGTCGGGCGGGATGCGCATGGTGGAAGAAGGGGCGCTTGATGGGCTCGATGCTGTGTTTGGGCTGCACGTCGACCCGCTCAACGACACCGGTATCGTCTCCACCCGGCCCGGCCCAATGATGGCCTCAGCCGACACCTTCGAGCTAACCGTCGTCGGCTCTGGTGGTCACGCCGCCCGCCCGCAACTGGCGGTGGACCCCATCGCGCTCTCGGTGCATGTGATCAACGCCATCCAACAGGTGGTGAGCCGGCGGCTCAACCCGCTCGAACCGGGCGTCATTACCATCGGCACCATTCGGGGCGGCACGGTCAACAATGTCATCCCCGACACGGTGGAGATGACGGGGACAATCCGCGCTTTTTCTAAAAAAGGGCGCCAGACCTTGCTCGACGAACTGGAACGGGCCTGCCGCATCATCGAACCGCTGGGGGGGCGGGCTGAGTACAGGCTGATGCCCGGCTACCCGCCGACGGTCAACTCGCCCGAAGCCACCGGCGTGATGATGGACGCCATGCACGACCTGCTTGGCCCCGGCCAGGTCAAAGAGGCAGAGATGGGCATGGGCGCCGAGGACTTTAGCTTTATGGCGCAGGCCGTACCAGGTAGCTTTTTGCGGCTAGGCGTCCACAATCCGGCTTGGGGCGAGAAGGTCTACCCGGTTCACCGCGCCGATTTTCGCCTCGACGAAGATGCGTTGCCCATTGGCGCCGCAGCGCTGGCCGCGGCCGCCTTGCGCTGGATGGAGCAGAACGTAGAACGCAGAACGTAGAATGTAGAGCGAGACCGTGGAAGGTGGTGCGTTGCGGTCTTCAGAGACATGTCAACCGCCGTTTTGGGAACAAACGACTGTGGCGCTCCGTCGTATCGTCATGTCTAAGAGAATTGAGTTGTCAAATCGCATTGCCATGATCAAAGAAGGCAGCCACCCAAAGCAACATCAGCCTTGCTTGGATGGGGACCCACTTGCAGGATCTCCACCGGCGCGCAGCCGTTCTACGTTCTACGTTCTACGTTCTACGTTGCTGTTGGCATTCCTCCTGGTGTCATGTAACCAACCGCAGATTCAGCCGCTGACTTTTGCCTCGACACCGTGGGGCGCCGGAGAGGTAAGCGAGTACCAGATTACCGATGTCAACGGCCAGCCGGCCGGCACGGCGCGCTTTACCATCGAGCGGGGCGAAAGCCAACAAAACGGCGACGGCTGGTCGATCCGGCGGGAGATCGCTGCTCAAGGCACCACTGAAGTGGTGACCGTCGAGATGAACAACGGGCTGCGACCGATCACATCGACGCTCGTCCGCACAGGCGGCCTCCAGCGGGTGCAGGAGTCGGTCAAGGCGAGTTACGACAGCGGCCAGGTAGACATGGAACTGACCACAGCGCAGAATGTGACAACCTACCAGCGAGTCAACATCACCAGCGATGCGCGCGATGGGTGGGTGCTGTTGCCTGTGGTGCGCGCCCTGCCACTGGCTGAGCGCTACGCCACGCGGATCAACTCGTTTGTCCCGATCCTGGGCCGGTTGGAGACTTTTACCGTGGCCGTAGTGGGCGGCGAGCAAGTCGCAGTGCCCGCCGGGACCTTTGCCGCATATAAGGTCGAACTGAGCGCACGCGACCACAAGACAACGGCCTGGTTTACCCAAGATGCGCCGCACGTTCTCATCAAATATGTAGATGGGCGCAACCGTGGCACCTTTGAATTGACCGAATTTCAGCCGGGGGAGTAGCAGAGCGAGGCGATCATGGGAATCCGGTTTGATAAGTTTACCTGGGTGGTGATATTGGTGGTTCTCCTGCTGCTGGTAGCGGCCGTCGTCACGGTCAATCGCAGCCAGGGCGAACCTGCTGAGCTCGCCTACCGCACGGACGATGACCCGGCCACACCGGTCTGGAATGCGTTTGTGGCGTTTCAACGGGGGGATATTAGCACGGCGCGGGCACAGTATAGCAGCCGTCTGCTGGATGAGCAACGACGCAACGGCTTTGACCCTTTTACCGGTCGCGGTTATATGGACGACCGCACAGCCCAGCGGTTGCGCATCGCCGGGGTCGAACTGGACCCGGCTGACCCTGACCGCGCCTATGTGACCATTACGATAGACCGTTATTATCCAGGCGGCTTGTTTGGCGGCGGCAGCACTTCGAGCTCGCGCCGGACGCTGCAAGTGGTGCGCGAAGAGGGCGCATGGAAGCTAGATACCGATGAGTACTTCTACTGATCGTACAGTGGCGGGCGCCGGTGATGTGGTAGCGCCGCGGGGCGACCGGCTGGCAACTATCCGCCGGCTTTATTTTTACCTGATCGCACTGGTCAGTTTTATCGCTGCGCTGGCCGGGCTGGACAGCCTGCTCCAGCAGTTGACCAACGTCTGGTTGGGTGCGCCTGCGCTGGGAACGCTCTATGACAACGCCTACACCCGCCAGGTCATCGCCCAGAGCGGCGGTGTCTTGCTGGTGGCGACCCCGATCTTTTTGTTGCACTGGGGCTATATGCAGCGGCGGCTCGATGAGCCGGGCGAAAGAGGGGCTGCGCTGCGCAAGTTCTTTCTCTATGTCGCATCGGCTGTGGCGGTCGGCTATGTGCTGGTGCGCAGCTACGGGCTCTTGAGCGAATTGGCACGGCTGGCTTTGGGCCAACCGTTGGCAGCGAGCGACCTGTGGCCGAGCGAGTGGCTGCACTGGCTGCTCATGATTGTGGCAGCAGGTGCGCTGCAACTCTATCTGCACAGTGTGCTTATCGGCGACGGCGACTATGGCCGTGAGGTGGATCTGGCTGGCAGTTGGCGGCGGCTCTATCAGGCATTGGCCGGTCTGTTGGGGTTGGGGTTGCTGATTCAGGGCAGCGCCGACATCATCGGTGCTGTCTGGCGTGCGCTGAGCGACCTGACGGCGGAGCAACTGGTCACCGCTGGAGGCTTGTGGCGCTATCAGCTCAGCGACGGCATTGCGTTGACCTTGCTGGGCGCGGCGCTGGCGCGCGTCAACTGGCGACGTTGGCTGGCGATTACGGCAGCATCTCCCGTCGAGGCTATAAGTGTCCTGCGGCGCTGCTATCTCTATATTGCGGTGGTGGGGAGCGCACTGGCTACGCTCATCCCCCTGGCCAATCTGGTGTACGAGGTGCTGCTGGTGCTCTTTGATAGCCCGTCAGCATCGTGGGCCGGGCTGCCGGATCGGCTGATGGATTCGCTCCCATACGTGCCGGCAGGCTTGATCAGTTGGGTGTGGCACTGGCACGTGCTGCGGCAAGAGGCAGCGCAATTTGGCGAAAGCCACGAAGGCGCTACGGTGCGGCGGCTCTACTATTATGCTGTAGCTGCAACCGGGCTTACTCTGCTCTGGTTTGGCGCCGTGAGCATCTTGCAAGCTGGGCTGGACTGGCTGCTTGTCGTGGGTCCGCGGGAAGGGCGTTTTTGGGTTGAACCGCTGGCCACGGGGTTGAGCTTGCTAGCCGTAGGTGTGCCGATCTGGTCTGTACACTGGCGGACAGCCCAGGCGCAAGCGCACCGGAGTGATGCACAAGGGGCGCAAGAGCGGACTTCGCTGCCCCGGCGCATCTATCTCTATGGTGTGGCCTTGGTGGGCGCGCTGCTGATCCTCTTCTATTTGGCGCAGGTGGTCTATCGCCTGCTGCTGTTGCTGCTGGGTGACCCCGACGCCGGTCTGCTCTCAGCTACCACTGTGGCGGATGTTGCCCGCAGCGCCATCGCGGCAGTGCTGTGGGTGGTGCATGTGCTGGCGATTCGGGATGATACACGCAGGGTGGCGCCGGAACCCCAATCTGAAGCGGTGCCCCCTGTAGAGCAACGGGCCGCGCTCCGCCAGCGGATCGAGCAGTTGGAGGCCGAACTGGCAAGCGCCCGATCCGCATTGGCGGTGCTAGAGGCGTCAGAGAACTCTAACCAATCCGCTGCACCTTGACCGGCAGCCCCGTGTGGATCGATTCCCAGCAGGCGGCCGCAGTGGCAATGACTTGAGCGCCCTCTAGTTCGTTGATCAGCGGCTGTCTGTCTTCCAGCAGACACTGTTCAAAGTGGCGCATATAACGCCAGACTTCGCGACCATGGCCGCTCTCTTTGCCAAAGGTCAGCTTCATCACCGGCTGGCCGGGCACTTTGTCCAACACCAGTTGGTCATTGACAATCGAGCCCTTGTCGCCATAGATGCCCAACCCTAGCATAGGCAGCGGCGGCTCCACCAGCCCAAAGACGGCCAGCACACGGGCAATGACACCGTTGGCAAACTTCAGGTTGATGAGAAAGTTGTCCTGCTTGGGGTAGCGGAGGTCGATGCCGCTGTGCGACGCATAGACAAAGATCTCGTCCACATCGCCAAAGAACCAGCGCAACAGGTCAATGGGGTGGCAGGCGCCACCGTAGAGCAGATCCTGTGTCTGTTCGTGGCGCCAGGGCGTGCGATCCAGCACAGGGCGCATATCGTGGACATAATGCGCTTCGGCAAAGAGGGGCCGCCCCAGGTCGCCGTCGTCGTACAGCTTCTTGGCTGCCACAAATGCGGGTGTAAAACGGCAAGTCTGGCCGACCATGAACTTGATCCCATGCTCACGCACGAGTTGCACGGTACGCGCCGCCTCGTCGGGTGAGACGACCATCGGTTTGGTGCAGATGATATGCTTGCCGGCGCGCGCCGCAGCCTCAATATGCACCATGTGCAGGTGATCGGGCGAATAAATGCCGACCACCTGAATCTCTGGCCGCTCGACCAGCTCGCGATAATCGGTCGTGGCAAAGGCAACGTCATGCTCGCGCTGTGTCTGGCGCAGCCGCGCTGCATCGGTATCGCACAGCCCCCGCACCACCAGGCGCGAATCCCCATCCTGGTTGACGGCCAGCATATTTTTCCCCATACCCAACCCGATGACACCGACGCCAATATTTTTCATACCAGGTTCCTGAAAAGCAGTTGGCGCTATGCGAACACAGAATGCACAGAGGAGCCTCTGCGTTCTCTGCGGCTCCTCCGTGTCCTCTGTGAACCTGCTGTTTATATCCTCGCCCGCAGCAGAGGCCGGCCAAACGAGACGCCCAGATATTCACCGCTGCGCAACGAGCGCGTGCCGGGAACCATGTAGTGGATGGCCAAGGCGCGGCGCTGCCAGGGTGTGGTGTTGGGTTCGGTCATGTGGAGCGTCTGGCAGTGATGGATGGTGATCCCGCCAGCCGGCAGATCGACCACCACGGCGCGGCTGGTGTCGGCATGGTCACCGCTGTCGAGCAGGGCGTTGCTGGTGCTGGCTTTGGCATGGCCCACGGCCTGTAAGTGCGTGCCGGGAATGAACTGCATGGCGCCATTCTCTCGTGTCACATCATCTAACGTCAGCCAGGCGCTGACCAGGTTGGGCGGGGTACAGCGCCAGTAGGCGTTGTCCTGGTGCCAGTGGACGGGACCGCCGGTGTGGGCCGGCTTCCAGAGCGCCTGGTCGTGGAAGAGCTGGATATTGGGGCCGATGAGATCCTCAATGACATCGAGGATGCGGTCGTCTCCGACTAGACGACGGAAGAGGATGCTGACCTCGCACATCTGCATGATCTGGAGCATCTGCTTGCTGGCCTGGTTTTTGGCGTCAAGGTCGTCTGTGTTGTCAATGGCCAGGTTGCGGAAGTTGATCTTGCCGGCGCGCGCCTCGGCAAAGATGCGGTCGTATTCGGCGCGATAGCACTCGATCTCATCGTCGGTCAAGATTTTGCCGACCTTGAGAAAGCCATTGGCCCAGAATTCATCCACCTGGTCTGGGGTTAAGGCGCGAAGGCCTTGCATGGCGTGCGCTCCATTTTGCATGGTCAAAATCTCCTGTATAGTCTACGGTTGACGAGCCAGCGAAAGCGTGGCCCGATCGCGTCATACCGATTTGCTCGGCCACGCGCCGGGCGTATAGGGCCAGTTCAACTGCTTGCAGATCGCCTCCCAGCGGGAGGCCATATCAGGCGCGTAGAGAAACGGCTCGTAGCCTAACTTGAGATAGATCGCCAGCGCCGGCAACCGTTCGTCGTCGGTCAGCAGGTAGATATTGCGGTAGCCGGCGCTGAGCAGGCGATGCGTGACCGCGGCGCAGACCGTCCAGCCCAGCCCCTTGCCTTTGTGGGTGGGGTCGGCGGCCACCCAGCCGAGTTCGCCGCCAAAAGGATGCAGCTCGTGGGGCCGGTGATTGGCAAGCGCTGTCGCCACGACCTTGCCCGTAGCGCGATGGATGGCAAAAAACCAGCCACCGGGCAAGATCATTGCCTTGAGCGCAGCTACCCGCTCGTCATCCCAGCCGTGAAAGCCGGCCAGCGCCATGACCTCAAGCCAGGCCGCTTCGTCGCCCGGCTGATAGGTGCGCAGGTCATAGTCAGGGTGCAGGCGCAAAGGAGGCGGGGCGGCCAACCGGCTCAACGGCCAGACCATGCGTAGTTGTTGCCTGGGTGTTTCGGTCTGCATAGTATCCTTTGCGCGTACTAACCCTTCAACCCTGTGAGTGCGATGCCGCGCACAAAGTTACGCTGGAAGATGAGAAAGACAATCAGCGGCGGCAGCGAGATCAAAACACCGCCGGCCATGACGGCCTGGTAATCTTGGGCGCCAAAGCGGTCGGCAATGCGGCTGAGCACCAGCGGCAGCGTCATCTTGTCGCGGTCGGTGAGGATAACGAGCGGCCAGAGATAGGCATTGAAGCTGCTGAGAAAGGTAAAGATCGCCAGCACCGAAAGCAGCGGGCGGGCCAGCGGCAGGATGATCCGCCGGTAGATGCCAAAGTCGCCACAACCGTCGATCTTGGCCGCATCGTAGAGTTCGCCGGGGATGCCGTAGATAAACTGGCGGCTGAGAAAGATGCCAAACGACGAAAAGATAGCTGGAACCCACAGCCCCCACAGCGTGTTGAGCAGGCCAAGATTCTTCATCACGATGTAGAGTGGAATCAACAACGTGAGGAAAGGCACCATCGTCGTCGACAGAATAAAGTAGAAGAGAATGCGCCGCCCCGGAAAGTCCAACCGGGCAAAGACAAAGCCCCCCAACGACGAGGTAAAGAGCACAGCGAGCACAGTGCCAGCGGTGACGAGAAAGCTGTTGACATAGGCCAGCGGCAGATTGGCGCGCTCGGGGTTGAGCACCATGGCATAGGCGCTGAGCGTCCACTCCTGCGGCAGCAGCCGGATAGGGATACTCACAATGTCGGCGCCGGTCTTGAACGAAGAGAAGACCAGCCACAGAAAGGGATAGAACATGAGCACGCTAAAGACCGCCAGCAGCGCGAGCATCACCGCCTCAATCCGGTTTTCTTCCCTCGACCAGCGGTTGCGCCTCCCAATCGCCGGGTTAGACAGCGTACGTTGTTGTGCCATGAACCCACTCCGAACTGTCAACTCTCAATTGTCAGTGCCTAACTGACAATTGAGAGTTGACAATTCACTATGATCAATGTTCCCAGTTCACCTGCCAGCGTTGAAGCTGGAAGACTGTGGCAAAGAGCAACAGCACAAAGACAACCAGCGAGACAGCCGCGCCGTAGCCCAGGTTGAGCGTTTGGAAGCCGAGCTGGTAGGTGTAGAGAGCCAGCGTACGCGTGCTAAAGCCGGGGCCGGGCATCAAGAAGAACGGCTCGAACATCTGCACGGTGCCAATGACGCTCACCACTACCTGATAGACCAGCACCGGGCGGATCAACGGCAGCGTAATTCGGAAGAAGAGATGCCAGAAACCGGCGCCGTCGAGCCGCGCTGCCTCATAGAGGCTTTCGGGCACGTCGTTCATCCCAGCCAGCAGGATCACTGCTGCACCACCTACGTTGGCCCAGATCACCATTGCCGTAATGCACCAGAGCGCCTGGTCGGTGCTGGTGAGGAAAGGCTGTTCGGGCAACCCAAGCGACGCCAGCACCGAGTTGAAGGTTCCGCCCGTGGGCCGGTAGAGAAAGCGCCACAGGTAGATATAGGCCACCGTCGGCGTCACGACTGGCAGGTAATAGAGCGCCAGAAAGAAGCTCTGCACTTTGCCCTTGATGCTGCTGTAGGCCAGCGCCAGCAACAGGGCCAGCCCGACAGCCACCACGATCTCCACCACCGAAAAGAGCAACGTTGTACGTAATGCCAGCCAAAAGTACTGGTCTGACACTGCCTTGCTGAAATTGCGCAGGCCAACGTAGACCGGTGTGGTCAGGAAGTCCCAGTTGTGGAACGAAAGCCAGATGGCAGTGCCAAATGGAATGACAAAAACCACCGCGTAAAAAACGAGCACAGCGACGGCAAAGATCAACGCCAACGGGCTGGAACGGCGGAAGCGCTGCCAGACACCGTACCGCTTGTCCTCAACCAGGTTGATGGGGCGGCCCACAGCTGATGGAATCGTTTCAGATTGTCTCATGGTAAAGGGGTGAGCCTGTCGGCGAAGCGAGGCTCTTGATAAAAGCCTCGCTTCTTGTACATCTCCAATCTCTATGCACCGCGGATGCGTTCACGCGCCTGGTCTTCCTGTTCTTGCAGATAGGCGTCTATATTCGCCAGCGCCTCGGTGATGCTGATCTCCTGGCGCAGCGCCCGCTCGAATTCGGTAGATGCCGGACCGTGATTGGCGACATGGTCACCTGGGAAGCGGGCAACCGGCCACATGCCTTCGGCGATGCG
>QEUW01000455.1 GCA_003577005.1 Chloroflexota bacterium
ACGCTGGGGATGATCACGCTCGGTTTTCTGACACCGTCACAAGGTCAGGTGTTTTATAAGGGGAAGGACCTCCAAGCGCTCTCGCGTCAGGAAAAACTCAATTTCCGCAAAGAGGTGCAGGCAGTTTTTCAAGATCCGTTTGCGGTCTACAACCCTTTTTACAAAGTGGACCACATTATGGAAGTGCCCATCGCCAACTTCAAGTTGGCAAATTCCCAAAAAGAGGCGCAGGCGCTGATGGAGCAGGCGCTGGTGAGCGTCGGGTTGCGACCAGAGGAAACGTTGGGCCGCTTCCCCCACCAGTTGAGCGGCGGCCAACGCCAGCGGCTGGCCGTGGCCCGCGCACTGCTCATGAAACCACAATTGCTCATTGCCGATGAACCGGTTTCCATGGTCGATGCTTCGTTGCGCGCCACGATCCTCGAAAGCCTGCGCAAGATGAACGACGAGCTGGGCATCACGATTCTCTATATCACGCATGACTTGACTACGGCCTATCATGTCTGTGATTACATTATGATCCTCTACCGGGGTTCGGTGATGGAGGCTGGCGATGTCGATGCGGTGATCGGCAACCCCCAGCACCCCTATACCCAGCTGCTGATCGACTCGATTCCCTGGCCCGACCTGACGCGCAAGTGGGGCCAGCAGGAGATCATCGCCGCCGAAGACGAGAAAATAAATCCGCGCCTGGGGTGCAAATTTGCTGGCCGGTGCCCCCACGTGATGGAGAAGTGCCGCCAAAGCCCACCACCGCTTTTCCAGTTGGACCCAGGCCGCATAGCCGCCTGTTATCTCTACGACGAAAAGCCGCAACTGGCCGGTGAGCGACTTGGCGAACTCTTCAGCGCCAGTCCTGCGCCCGTAGCCGCTTGAATTGCCTAATATAGATTGGGTCAGGTGGGAAGCGCGAGAGGATGGGGCAATCAAGATGAAGTGAGAGGGCGAGGAGAGCGGTGGGGAGAGTTGATCCCCCCGGCCGCATCTTATGCCTCACAGTCGCCATAGTCACTGTTCCCGTAAAAAGGGTCACCTAGACTGGCCTCCTCCTCATCGGCGTTGAGACCGTCGGCCAGAAACCAGGCCCAGATCGACAACGGAAAAATGAGCAGCGTCCAGAGCAGAGACCACGATTCGCCCCCTATGTGGATATCGAACGGCATATTGACCTCCTCTGCGGTTTTAGCCTCATCGTACACCGTCGCTAATCACAGCATAGCAGGCGCGCGTTTCTTTTGCGTTAATCATTCGTCTCAGCAGCGTCCTTTTTTGCGTCCAGCGTAAGCTCAACTTGACGCGTTTTCATCGACGCTCCTGTAAGAGTATGGCTAAATCGGGCGTTCACTTATTTACACGTCATGGATACGCACGAGATGTAAATATTCCCCACCGAATTTGGCCCGTCCCTACCCATTTGCGTTCGTAAAAACGCTTTACGCCCGGCCGTAACAGGCATGAACGCTGTCTTCCACTCGATTGGAGACCTCAGATGCCAAGTGGTGGAACAAATTTCGCCCCCTGGCCGCAAGGCAAGGCCACGCTGCTGGTCCGCCTTGAGACGGCCTATAGGGCCATTGAACAAACAGTCTCTACGCTCTCGTACACCCAGCTCACTGTGCTACAGGACCAACGTGGTTGGACTATCAAAGATCACCTGGCACACCTTGTCGTATGGGAAAAGGGAACGGTTTATCTCTTACAAAAGCTCCCGCGCTACGCCGGGCTGGGCATCGACAAATTGACCTATCTGCGTCATGACGGCGATAAACTCAATGCCATTCTGTATGAACAGACCCATTCCTGGTCGCTGGACACTGTCCTGGCCGCATTCAAGCGTGTACACCAGGACCTGGCGCTCGTGCTTGCCGGGCTGAGTGATGACGACTTGCGCCAGCCTTACAGCCATTTCCAACCCGATGAGCCTCATGAAGACGGTGACGCCCCCGTTCTGGCCTGGGTCGCTGACATCGCCGGCCACCAGAAAGAACATCTCGGCTGGATCATCCACATTGCCTCATCCACTACGTTAACGAATTAGACGGCTGGCTAGAGTCGTTGAAAGAAACCAACACAAGGGGATTGTTATGCGACGGTTCGAACAACAGGTGGCGATCATCACCGGCGGCGCGCACGGCATCGGGCGGGCGACGGCCTGGCGTCTGGCGAGCGAGGGCGCAGCCGTCATCCTCGCCGACCTCGACTACCAGGAGGCCGACCGCGAGGCGCGGGAGATTTCCAAGGCCGGCCACCGCGCAACCGCCACCGAAGTCGATGTCACTTCACGCGCCCAGGTGGAGGCGATGCTAGCCTTCACCCTGGAGCGGTATGACCATGTAGATGTGTTGTGCAACATCGCCGGGATTGCCCTTAGCGAAAGTTTTTTGGACATCACCGATGAAAGATGGCAGAAGAGCCTCGACATCAACCTGACGGGCGTCTTTCTCTGCTCGCAGGTGGTGGCGCGCCACATGGCCGAGACGCGCATCGAGGGGCGCATCGTCAACCTGGCTTCGACCAACGGGCTGGTGGCCGAGGCAGAACTGGCGGCCTATAACGCCTCCAAGTTTGGCGTCGTAGGTCTGACCATGACCATGGCGATTGATCTGGCTCCCTACAAGATCCGTGTCAACAGCGTCTGCCCGGGGCTGATCAAGACACGCCTGACCGCAGCCTCCCGCAGCGACCCGGCCTGGACAGCCGAATACTTAAAAAAGATCCCGCTCGGTCGTTTTGGGGAACCCGAAGAGGTCGCCGCGGCGGTCGCTTATTTGGCCTCCACCGACTCTGGCTTTATCACCGGACACCAGTTGGTGATTGACGGTGGACAGTTGACATTTTGAGCGGACGCAACGGAAACGGCTATCAAGAAGGATGATGACGCCATCACACATCGCAGCCCTACGGCTGCACAATCAGCAGATTGCCCGGACGAGATTTGAGCAGCCGCACGAGCTTGTGGCCTGGCTCGGCGCTGCCCAGGGGCAGGATTACAGCGGCGCCCTCTGGTCGCTCGGCCTGCGTCTGCCCGGCAGCACCGATACCCAGATCGAGCAGGCTCTCCTCGACAGAACCATCATCCGTACCTGGGCCTTGCGCGGCACGCTCCACTTGGTCGCTGCAGCGGACTTGCGCTGGCTGCTCGACCTGCTGGCGCCGCGCGTGCTGGCGGGGTCCGCATTGCGTCTGCGCCAACTCGAACTGGATGAGCAGACGCTAACGCGCAGCAACCGGCTGATCGCCAACGCCGTGAGCGACGGCCAGCCCCACAGCCGAACCGAACTCTTCGCCCTGCTCGAAGCCAATGGGATCTCCACCCAAGGCCAGCGTGGCTATCATATGTTGATCAGGGCCTCATGGGAAGGGCTGATCTGCCAGGGGGTGGCCGTGCGCAACGTCCCTACGTTTTTGGCGCTGGATCAAGCACTGCCGCCCGGAAAGAAGTTGGCCCGTGACGAAGCCCTGGCCGAGTTGGCCGGGCGCTTTTTCACCAGCCACGGGCCAGCTACCCTACAAGATTTTGTCTGGTGGTCAGGGTTGACAGTGGGAGACGCCAGAGCCGGTCTGGAAGCAGTAAAGAGAGAACTGACCCAAGAGGCTGTCGACGAGCAAACCTACTGGTTCCCGCCAAGCCTATCTGACCCCGAGCACGTAGACGGGACGCTTTACCTGTTGCCGGGCTTCGATGAATATTTGCTTGGTTATCGCGACCGTAACGCTGTGCTCGACCCACAATACACCAGCCGGATTGTGCCGGGTGGCAACGGGGTCTTCTACCCCACCATCGTAAGCAACGGGCGCATCGTTGGCACATGGAAACGCAGTATCAAGAAAGGCGGCGTATTCATCGGCGCACAACCATTTACCAGCTTAGCCCCCGCCGAAGAAGCAGCTTTCGCGGTCGCCGCCCAGCGCTACGGGGCATTCTTGGGCTTGCCCGTGACGCTGGGCCAGGCGTGACATCCGCAAACCACTGCTGGAGGGACCATCAGGTCGGATTGAACACCAGATGCTCTTATTTTGGGACGAGCAGAAAGCAGCAGAGTTCACACACCCTTGTCCAAACTCTGCTTCTTCCCATGAAAGATTCGCTGTGGATTACGGATTCGCTTGTAGGATCATGGCACGCGCAGCTCGAATGAATAGGTCCCCACACCGGCATCGGTATCGTCACCTACAGTGATCGTATAGACGCCTGGCTGCGCCAGGGTGAATTCGCCGGCATCCTGGCCGCCACAGCAGTTGAGGATCTGGTCGAAGATCACCTCGCCGTTGGGCGCCACCAGCTTCCAGTTGACCTGGGTCAGTGCCGGCTCCACGCCAAAGAGGTCGAAGTAGACCTTTTGCCCGGCAGGGGCGTTAAAGGTGTAAACGTCCTTCACGCCCGGTGATTCGATATTCCCCGCACCCGGCCCCGGCACACCGTCGGAGACCGTATCTCCGATGGCGATGGTGAACTCATCCGGCGGCGGCACATCCCAGAGCGTGAAGCCATAGGTGCCTGTGCCGGCATTCGTGTCATCGCCCACAGTGATGGTATAGATGCCGCCATGTGCCAGTGTATAGACACCAGGGTCGACGCCGCCACAGCAGTTGAAGATCGTGTCAAAGAGCACCGATCCATCAGGTGCGGTCAGCTTCCAGTTGACCTGCACTAGTGCTGGCGCCACGCCAAAGGCATCAAAGTAGACCTTTTGTCCGGCAGGGGCGTTGAAGGTGTAAACATCCTTCACTCCCGGTGATTCGATATTCCCCGCACCCGGCCCCGGCACACCGTTGGTGATTGTGTCGCCAATGGCAATGCTGAACGTGTGCGGTGGCGGCACATTCCAGAGTGTAAAGCCGTAAGTCCCCGTCCCCGGGTCGGCGCTTTCACCGATGCGCAGCGTGTAGACTCCGCTTGCGGGCAGCGTATGGACGCCCGCATCGGCGCCGCCACAGCAGTTGAAGATCGCATCAAAGAGTATCGCGCCACCGGGCGCCACTAGCTTCCAATGAACAAAGGTCAGCGCCGGGTCCACTCCGAACAGGTCGAAGTAGATCTGTTGGCCGTCGACGCCGTTAAAAGTATAGATGTCCACCCCGCCCGGTGTCTCGATGTTGCCGGCGCCCGGCCCTGGCACGCCATCGGTGATCGTATCGCCGATCTGGATGGTGTAGAGGTTGCCTTGCGCCCCCGTGAAGTCGAAGTTCATGTAGATGCTCTGATTGAGCGCTGGACCCACGCCTTCATGGCTGACCGAGGCGCCGGTCAGCCGGTCGGTCGCCACGGCGCGGAAGGGCTCATCCGCCGGGATGAGGGGGATGAAGAAGTAGCCACCGGGGTCAGTGGCGCCGCTAAATGGTGTCAGCGCGGGGCCGCTTCCGGCTTGGGGAAAGACGCGCACCACAAAGCGCCCGTTCTCAAACTGGTTGGCCGTGGCGCTTTGCGCAAGACCGCCGCCGGCACCACCGCCACTGACGCTGCCACACCCAGTACCACCGGGCGGCGGCGCAGCCCCCATGCCGGTGGTGCCTGCGCCCGAGGCAGCCGGCGCCGGCCTGCAAGGCGGAGCTGGCGGTGTCAGACATTCGATCACACCGGCGCCGACAAAAACGCCGCTACCCACACCACCCAGAAAGCCACCGCCATACAAGATGAGCAAAGGTACGCTTGCCGGCGCCGAGGCCAGGGCGAGCAAGGTGCCACCCGCCAATGCCAGACCCGTCGCAATGTCCTTGAGCGCACCCAGATCACAGGCGTGAACGGTGCGCGTCTGCGGGTTGATAGTACGCGACAAAAGGCTCAACATGCCCGAATTTTCCATCAGCGTGGCG
>QEUW01000034.1 GCA_003577005.1 Chloroflexota bacterium
GGTCGATAGCCATGCTGCCACCCGAATTGTCGATGACAACTCGCGTGGGGTCGAGGGCGCGGGCCAGGCGGAGCAGCGCCTCGCTGGTGAGGGCGCTCGTCGCCCGGTTCTCGTTGTGGATGCCCCAAATGACCACCGAGGGATGGTTGCGGTCGCGCCCGATCATGGCGCGCACTTCGCGCCGCCCGTGGTCGAGCAGACGAGGGCTGTCTTTGATCCAGGCCAGGCTGCTCTCCACGTAGACCAACGTGCCCATCTGGTCAGCCAGATCCAAAAAGCCCGGCGGCGGCGGACGCAGATGGGTGCGGATCAGGTTGAAACCAGCCTGCTTGGCCAGCGTGATCTCCCGCACCATCATCTCGTGGGTGGGTGGCGTCACCAACGTGACTGGATAATTCGGCTGCAACAGTAGGCCGCGCAAGAAAATCGCTTCCCCGTTGAGAAAGAATTGACCGTTTTGGACGGTGAACTCGCGCATGCCAAAGGTCGTCGTCTGGCTGTCCACCTCCTGGCCGGACTCGCTAACCCCAACGCGCACCTGGTAGAGATTGGGTATTGCGTGACTCCAGAGAAGAGGACGGGGTAGCGGGATACGATAGGCGAAGTGAGATTCGCCCGGTGGCGCAAACACTTGCGATCTTGCTTCGGCGGCGGGGTTGCCATCTGGCCCGGTGATCTGAAGATAGAGTTCGGTGGGACGACTTTCGGTGTGGCCGTTGCGCACCGTCACCTCGACCAGCGCCTGTTCGCGCCGCAGGTCGGGTTCGACCGTCACAGCGTGGCAGGCGACGAGCGGACGGCATTCGAGATAGACCTCACCCCACAAGCCGCCGTAGGTGTAATGCCAGCTCTGTTTAGCGACCGGTATCTCCCCAATGCGCAGGCCATCCACCGCTTTATGTCGCGACGGCGCCGCTATCCGCACCACGAGTTGGTTCTCGGCATCCCTGCGGGCCAGTGCGGTCACATCGAAGTGAAACGGTGTGTACTCACCTTCGTGAAAACCTACGTAGCGCCCGTTGAGCCAGACTGTGGCCTGATAACTGGCTCCCACAAAGTGCAAGTACAACACCTCTCCGTCCCACTCTGCCGGGATGGTGAAAAGCTTGCGGTAAAACCCTACGCCTTCGGCAGTTGGGTGGGTGCTATTCCACAGCGCCGGTGCTTGAACCCAGTGCGAGCGTTCATCGGGCCAGTTTTTATCCACCCAGCCGGAGCGAATGCCCTCGGCCTCGGTATCGAACGCCAGTTGCCACGGCCCAGAAAGGTCTAGTTGTGCCCTTGACTCTACGGTTGGGATCATGTTGCGGTGTGCTCGTTGTGTGGATGAAGGCCCTACCCGGTTTCACAGCTTGATCCGCAGATGGCCGGAGCAAAATCTGCGCAATCTGCGTAATCTGCGGACAAAAATCCACAGAGATCCTGGAGAACCCAAATTATTTGGTAAAACCGGACATAAGGCCACTGATGATATTGCGCTGGACCAACGCAAACAGGATCACAGCCGGTATCGCCACCATGACGCTAAAAGCCATCACCGGCCCCCACTCGATGCGCTGGAGCCCCATAAAATTGACGATCTGCACGGGTAGCAACCGCAACTGGGGGGATTGGATGATGGTCAACGCCAGCACATATTCGTTCCAGGCATCGATAAATTGAAAGATGCCGACTGCGGCGACGCCGGGTAAGGCCAGCGGAACCACAATCCAGCGCAGCACGCCCAGGCGATTGCAGCCATCGATCCGGGCCTGTTCCTCGATTTCGACCGGGATCGAATCAAAATAGGCCTTGAGCCACCACGTCGCCAGGGGAATGCCCACGGCGGCGTAGACGATCACCAAGCCCATCAAATTGTTGATCAAACCCAAGCGAGCCAGCATACCAAACAGGCCAATCAGCAAGAGGGTGCGGGGGATCATATAAAAGGTAAGCAGATACATGCCAAAGACCAGTTTGCCGCGAAAGCTGAAGCGCGAGAGCGCATAGCCGGCCGCCGCCGTCACCGAAAGGTTGAGCAGCGTGGCCAGCGAGGCAACGATCAGGCTGTTCAATGTGGATCGCCCGATCATGGCGTTGGGGTTCCTGAGCACGCTGGTATAGTTTTCGAGCGTCGGCTGGATCGGCCAAAACTGAATCTGTGCGCTACGCATGAATTCGGGAGTTTCAAAGGAGGTCTTAACCATCCAGACAATGGGCAGCAGACAGATCAAGCTCAGCGACCCGGCCAACAGATAGAGGATCAGCAATCGGAGCAGCCCGCGCAGCCGCCCCGTGCTCAACGAACCGACTGCGGGGTATTGTCTCTTGGTCCAGCCAACCAGGTCTATCTGCATCGATTGATCCTCTTTGCACTTGCCAATCTTGTCGATCTATCCTTCGCTCTGTTTGAAAACCGGAGTCATCTGTAGAGGTAGAAGTCTCGCAAGATCCGGTTTTCAAAGCAACCGCAGTATCTATCTATTCGGTGACGGCGCGCAGCTCGCGCCGCGCATTCCAGACCATGATGCCCGCCAGGGCGATCATCGACATGACCGAGATAGCCGCACCGCGCCCCAGATGACTCCAGCGGAAGGCCTCAAACCAAGCTAGAATGGGCAAGGTCATCGACCCATAGGCAAACGACCCACCGCCCGCGCCGATGACCAAAATAATGTCAAAATGGTTCCACCACCAGAGGATGTGTAACATCACGGCAACGACAACAACCGTACGCAGGTGCGGCAGCGTCACATAGCGGAAACGGTCGGTCAGGTTTGCGCCATCGACTTTGGCCGCTTCATAAAGTTCGCGCGGGATACCCTGCAAGCCCGACAACAGCATCAGACTCATAAAGGGGAAACCTTGCCATATACCCACCACGATCAGCGGCCACAACGGCGAGTTGGGCTGCGCCACCCACGCCTTTGGCCCGCTGAGGAGACCGACCAGTTGGAGATAATGGTTGATCAGCCCGTAAAACGGGTCGTACATCCACTGCCAGGTCAGGGCCAGGATGACCGTGGGCATGGCGATGGGCACGAGCACAGCCGTGCGGAAAAAGAGACGACCGGGAAATTGTTCATTCAACACCAACGCCGTCAACAAACCGATGACCAACTGGCCGCTCACCACGGCTCCCGTCCAATAGAGACTTTGGACGGCGGCCTGCTTAAAGAACTTTGATGCGCCAATGTTGCCCGTCATGATCTGCCGGTAGTTGTCCAGGCCAATGAACTCGATCTGGTCGCCGATCCAGCCGATGTTGGTAAACGAATAGCGGATGCCACTCAACAGCGGGTAGAGTGAAAAGAGCAAGAGCATCAGCGCCGCCGGAGCCAGGAAAAGGTAGGGGAGCAATGTTTTGAGGGCGGATTTGCGCTGAACGAGTTGACTCATGCGGACCTCCAGGCACCGCCCCGGCCCGATGGCGCGGAGCGGTGCGCAACAAATCGGTGTTATTGATTCAGGACGATCTCGGCCTGTTCTTGCAGCAGCTCGTTTGCCTCGGCAAAGGTGCGCGTGCCTTCGACGACCTCCATCAACGTGGGCGCGACAATCGTATCGCGGAACTCCACGAGATAGGGGTTGAAGGGCGTGGTGAAGACCTGGCTGCGATCCAGGTAATCACGGATGATGTCCCAGGCCGGGTCGCTCGCAAACGGCTCGAACTCGAGCGCCTCGTAGTTGCCCGGCAACATGCCATTACCGTGGGCATAGATGGCCAGATTCTCCGGCTTCATCAGCCAGAAGACAAATTCCGCTGCTTCTTCGGGATGTTCGCAGACCGTGGTGATCACCATGCCCTCGCCACCGGCCTTGTAGAAGACCGTCTCCCCCAGCTCGAAGGGGGTGGGCATGGCCGCAAACTCGAAGTCTGGGTAGTTATCGTGGATGATCGGGATGGCAAAAGATTCGCGGATGATCATCGAGGCCAGGCCATCCACAAAGGCCTGGTGTAGCGTGTCGCCACCGATCCCAATTGCCAGTTCGGGTGAAATACCCTCTTGGATCGGCGTCAGGAATCTCTCATAGGCTTCCGCCCCTGCTTCATCTAGATACCAGCCCCACGTTCCATTTTCCTGGCGAATCACGGGACCGCCCATGCGCTGCTGCGCAAAGGTCAGACCCCACTCCCACACTTTTTCGGGGTCGAGCCGGGGCAGCAGACCCCACTGCACCACCTGCTCCGGGTCAAAGCCTTCTTCGCCCAGATGGTTGCCGTTAACGTCCAGCGTCAACAGACGGGCCATCTCATGCAACTCATCCCAGGACCAGGGGTCGTCTACGGTGGCCGGCGTGATGCCGGCGGCCTCCAGGTGAGCCGGGTTGTAGAGCACCATTAGCATCGGCTCCCACAACACGGTGGCGCTGGAGACAATCGCGCCATCGTCGGGATACTCACGCGCGGCCCACTGCTCCTCGGTTGTCAAGGCGCGCCGTTCGTCGGTGAGGTAGGGCCGCAGGTCGATGATCCATCCTTTGCGATACCAGTTTTGCGCACCCCCTTCGGATTCCCATTCGACCACGCAGGCGATCCCGCCGCCGGCTGCAATCCCACTCTGCACATAGGTCTCACCCTGACCCCAATCACCTTGGACGTATTCGACCTGGATACGACCGGCGTATTCTTCGTTGAATTTGTCAACCAGGGCCTGGCGACCGCCGATGCTGGACGGGAACCAGGCTGTGCTCCACAGTTGGACAACCACAGGTTCGGTCGCTGCGTCGCTCGATCCAGCGGCGGGAGCCGCCTCAGCGCCATCCGGCGCAGTCGCAGGCGCAGCAGCCGGTGTACAGGCTGCCATCAACAGCAGAATCACCGTCGCAAACAGAACAAGACGTAATGCTTTAGCGTTCCTCATGCCGTTCCTCCTCATCATCCAATCGGCGGCTGCCGAAAGTCGAAATGGCGCAAGCACATGCGCGGGTTTTACCCAATTCATCCGTTGTGGCTATTGATTTCATGCACTCTCCATAGGCAATCTCATTTCTGGCCTTGTGGGCCGACAAGACAACTTGATGAATTCAGTTGTCCTGCAGCGGATCGTTTGAGGGAACATGAGCCGTGTGGTTTTGGGGAGCGAACACGGCCCTGCGGCTCAGCTACACCAGTGCGACTATTGTGCCACGGGTGGCGCTCAATCCGTGGCCGCCATGGTCTTCGGAGCAACGCGACCCTCCGCCCGAGCTGCTGCCGCTTCCCGCTCCGTCACCGACCGGTAAAAGTCTTGCCACCAGTTGGCCCGCTCCAGCTTCATATCTTCCTGTCTGATGTTGTCATACTGCTGGTACACTTCCTGAAAGGTCTGTTGCATCTCTTCGCCGGAGGCAAAGGCGGGTTTTAACCATTTGCGCCCAATCTGCGTGTGGAGCACCTCGTCTGCCCAGTCATAATCAAGAAAGGTAGTGGCAAGCGGATCGCCCACCGTCTGCGCCGTCTCGAAGTGGTAACGCCGACCGGTGGGCCGCATGGCGTTCTGTTCGATCCCCCACAGGAGGGTATAGCGGTCGCGCGGCGCTAGTTGGGTGTTGGGGAACTCGGCAAAGCTGATCTCGTGGGGCACAGCCGTCCAGTCCAACCCGAGCCGCTCAAAGGCAATCTCGCCCATCATGGCGTGACGCGCCTCGTCCCAAAGATGGCGGGCCAGGTCATGATAAAACTCCCACGGCTGGTCTTTCCAGTCGTGGAGGATCAAGGCGATCAGTTCGGGCACGTGCATTTCCGTCAGCCGGACGTACAGGTTCCACCAGTTGGTTTCCGTCAGCGGCGCGTCAGCGTCAGGGCGCACACCTCTTGAGTTCCACAAATGGGCGAAGCGTTCATCGCGGCGTGGCGTCCGCACCGGTATAAAGGGTTCGGTTGCACGGCTAGCGGGCAATTCCTCGGCTGCGGGGCGAGGATCATCGCCAGAGACCCCACCGGCGGCTGCCAGATACGACTGAAGATGTTCGGCCCAGCTTGTGGACAATTGCGTTTGCCCATTCTGATGCGGGTGCGTGGCGAGCGCCGCTAGCGCACGCCTTCCCCAGTCGAGTTGCTCTTCTTCCTCCAAGAGGATAAATTTTAGCAGCCGCAACGTGGGCTGATCAGCCAGCGGATTGGCCGTGGCGATATGGTGCTTCATGGCCGCAACCAACGCCGGTTTTAGCACCTGATACACGCCAGTGAGGAGCTCAAGCGTACTTTGCGAACGCAGCAGTTCCTGAAAGAAGGTTTCGAGCGCCGGGTCGGGGACGCGATCCAGGTGCAGGGGTGGCGTGCGCATCTCTGCCACTCGGTTGCGGAGCCAGGTGCTATGTTCCGCATCCTGCCAGAGATGGAGTGAGAGCGCGGCTTTTACTTCCCATTCGGGCACGCTGTTGATGTGGGCAGCGAGACACAGAGTCGTTTGCCCTTCGATGTACAAGTAGCGACGCAGCATGGCGACGGTGCGCTCGATTCCATAGCCTGCCTTTGCTCCTTCCGCATGAGTACAGAGGCCGGCCAGCGGTGGGACGCCTGATTTCATCGAATCCTCTCCTCTTTCTTCTCAAATATAGGGCGAACTGTTGCCGGCTCGCCACTACGCGGACGAGCCGTTGATTCCCTAATAACCAGCGAAAAGTCGATTGGGATCCGGACCGGGTCGGTGCGGCCCTGTAATCGCTCGATGAGTTTGGTAGCACTGATCGCACCCAACTCGCGCGGCGATTGACGGATGGTGGTAAGTGGGGGAGTGACAAGCGCGGCTTCATCGATGTCATCAAAGCCGACGATGGAGAGGTCTTGCGGAATCTGGTAGCCGTGTCGTTGTGCGGTCTCCAGCGCACCAAACGCACTATAATCATTGGCACAGAAGACTGCTGTGGGTGGCTCCGGTAGGTTGAGCAAGGTGCTCATTGCCTGGCGGCCGCCCTCTTGAGTGTAGTCGCCATATACCAGCAACTCCTCACAGACCGGCAACCCCGCCACTTCAAAGGCGCGCCGGAAGCCGGCCAGACGCTTGATGCCGGTCGGTGTATCCACCGGCCCTTGAATAAACGCAATCCGGCGGTGCCCTAACGCAAGTAGATGTTCCACAGCGGCCTGTGCGCCCCCTTGATTGTTGCCACCTACCCAATCCCAGTGGGAGGGTGGCTCTTCGACCGCCACAAAATCGCCGATAATCACCACTGGGATCGACTTGCCCATAAAACGGCTGACCTGCTCGTGCGTCACGTGATACGGGTGCAAAATGAGACCGCTGATCCACCCCATGAGTGAGCGTAAGAAGCGCACCTCACGCTCGAGGAGGCCATCTGTACTGCAAACGATGACGGAATAATCGTGTCTATCCGTTATATCCTGAATGGCGCGCGCCACGTGCGACCAGTAGGGGTTGCTGATATCGGGAACAATCAGGGCTAGCAGCGGAATCGTCCGGTTATTCAAGGCCTGAGCCAGCCGGTTGGGCCGATAGTTGAGCGCCTCAATGGCATCCAAAACCTGTTTGCGTAGCTTTGGACTGACATAGTGCGTGTCATTTATGACATGCGAAACAGTAGCGACGGACACATCGGCGCGCCGCGCAACGTCGCGAATAGTCACCTTGTTCAATTTGGAACACTCCATTTAACCGGTTAAATCGATTATACTATAGCTTTTGTATGCCGTCAATAGCAGTTTTGCCCGCCCAATCCCTTCGGTTGACAGCCGGCATGGCTGCCGCTATACTGTCAGATACCGCCCGCCTACTGAACATATCGAGACCGAAATAGGCCACCCCCCATGAACCAGCGTACCTACCGCAACTTCGCTCTAGTCGCCGAGCGCACCGATATTTCTCCCTGGCTAGATGTCGAACAGGAATGGCAACGTCTGCAACAGGAGCTCGGCAAGCTGCAAGCCAAAGGCGTCCTCACACTGGAGCGCCTGCCCAGCGCTACGGTCGATTGGCGCGTGTAGAGTACAATGGCCGCTTCGCCGATCCGCTTGCGCGCTGTCTCCATTGCCGCCTCAAACTCCGCCGCCGTCAATGCTGTGATCCGCTGGCCATCATGCACTCGCGCCACCAACAGCAACGCCCGAGCATACATCCACCGGTGCTCGCTCATCACCCCCCGCAGCCCCCGGCGGCTGGCTACCGGCCTGAGAAATGCAGGGCACCCAACAATAGCGCATCCGCCACCGTTGAACGCAACCTGCGCAACTCGCCATCGCGCAAGCGCCGGCACAAGTAGCGGTTCTCCTGTCGCAGTCTCGCATTCTCATACACCAGCCGGTCCCGCTCTTGCAGCAATTGCACCAGTTCTGCCCGCAGCGCCTGGTAATCCTTGCTCTCCCCCAGCAGCGCCAAGACTCGGTCAATCATCACGCCGCCCCAGGTAGGCCACATAGGCATCCAGCGCCCGCTGCCGCAAAGCCGCCTGCTGCTCCAACTGCTCCGCCGCCAGCCGCTCCGCCGCATCGATGGCATAGCGCGCCACGCCGGGCGCACTGTACTCGTAGTCCAGCCGCGTCAGCCAGCGATAGCCCACCAGCAGCAACACCGCCACCACCAACAGCCTACCAGCCGCTCCAGTGGCGTGCTTTCGACCTTTCTCATCGTACCCTCCAAAGATACGCCCAATGTCGCTACCGCTGGAGGGCGCCGCTGTGGTAAACTACCTTACAACCCGCGCCGCTGCACCCAGTGCAAGGACTTCCAGCGGTGTTGGGTCAGCCGGGGTGCGGTGTGTGACCACCAAGCCCCGGCGCTCGCTTGCGCTACGCTTGTGGAGACGCAAGGTTTTGCGTCTTTACTGCCCAGGTAAAGGTGACTTCTTCATCCCCCGGCAAACCACCGATGGTAAGCGTCAGCGCCTCATCGCCAGGGATCTCTTGCCGCACAAAACGGAGCACACCCGCCACATGGTGCCCGGCCGGGCTGTCTGACTCCCACATCGCCGGCGCCAGTTCTGTCTCCCCGGCACGGAGCGTAGCTGTCTCGGCCAGGTCGACATCGATGTCCACAGAATGGGTGTCGAGCACCACCTGGAAATCAAGTGTCTCGGCTTGGGCGTCGTCGAGGTTGAGCGGCGTCACCTTCACGGTCACGTCACCAGCTTGAGCGGTCTGAGTCAGGGCTGCCATTGGTTGGCTGGCGGCTGTGCCTGTCGCCGGCATGGTGGCGGTCACTGGCGCACCACCCATCATCTGCTGCATCTGGTCCATCATTTGCCGCATCTGCTGCATCATCCCCATCATGGGCATCATCGACTGCCCCATTGGCATGGTGCCAGTCATTAGCATGGTGCTGGACACGGTGGATGTGGACTCCATCTGTCGCAGACAGAGCGCCATCATCGTCTGCATCTGGCCCATCATCTGATGCATGTGGCCCATCATGCCCTGCATCATCCCCATGCGCATGGCGCCCATCATGGGCCTGGTCATTGGCATTGTGCCGGTCATGGGCATCGTGCCAGTGACGGGAGCGGCGCTGCCCATCATCGGTATCCCCATGTCCATCATTTCCTGCATCATGCCCATCATCTGCATCATGCGCCCCATCATCTGCATCATGTGGGGTGCGCCGTAGCCGCCCATCGGCACGGCGCCAGTCATGGGGGTTGTGCTGGTCATGGGCATCATACCGCGCATGGGCGCGCCGGCTGGCATGTCCAGACAAGGGGCCATCATCTCCTGCATCACGCCCATCATCTGCATGTGCTGGCCCATCATGCGCATCATCGCACCCATCCCCGGCTGGCGCATGGGCATGGTGCCGGTCACAGGTAGATTCGCACCCATCCTCCCCATGCCCTGGCCTATCATGGCCTGCATCTGGTTCATCATCTGCATCATCTGATCCATCATCTGCGTCATGTTGGCATTCATCGGCATCGTGCCGGTCATGGGCATGTTTCCGGGCATTTGCTGCCAATCGGGCTGGACCTCAGCAGCCAGCGCCGGGGGGGCTTGCCTGCCGACGGAGAGCGTCAGCGCCATCAGCAGCGCCAGCGCCGCCAAAGGCACCACCGCCAAACGGATCAAGCGTTGCTTTGCCATACGATTTGACCTCCTTGTCACTTTTGCGATAGCACCGTACTACCAGCATGGTGTTGGAAACGGTTGCTTTAGGCCTGGGTAGATTGAGGCTCGTCCAGGTGTTCGATCACGCGCTGCAAGCGGGCCTTTGCCTCGTTGGCTACCGGCTGCAGCGCAGGGTTGTTGGCCACGCTTAACATCTGGAGCGGGTCCACAATACTAACCGTGCTCGTGCCGTCACCGTTGTCGTAGACGATGACATTGCAGGGCAGCAAGAGCCCCAACTCTGGCTCAGCTTGCAGGCCACGGTAGGCGAGCTGGGGGTTACATGCGCCCAGGATCACATAGGGCCGGTACTCCACGTCCAACTTCGCTTTCAACGTGGCTTGCACATCGATCTCCGTGAGAATGCCAAAACCCTCTTGTTTCAGCGCAGCGGTGGTCGCCGCAATCGCCTCCGTCACGTTCAGCGGCAGCTGACAGCCAAAACCATAGGTTGTACTCATATTCACACCTCCAAGAGTTGCTGCAAGACGTTATGACTTCAGGGTCGCCCGCATCTGCTCGTACTCTTCCCGGCTGATCTCGCCGCGTGCATAGCGGGTTTGTAGGATCTCCTCCGGCTTCGCCCGCGTTGACGCCGTTTCATCGCCGTCGGTTCGCAGACGACCACTCAACACGCCCAAACCACCGAGCGCCGCCACAATGACCCCGATGACCAGCAGCCAGAACAGCAGCATGCCTCCACCAAAGAACATCATAGTTCCCTTCCTTTCCCTTTGCTTGCTATACAGAACAAGAGACTGATCCTGATCTGTCTACATGTGCCATTTGAACCTCTATGACCAGTATAGAGTATAGTTGTGAAGGAGATGTGAATTGCTCAAGAGGAGATTGTGTGCGTCCCCAGTGCGACCTGGTGGCGCTGCGGACAGGCCGGGAGGACACCGTGCCAATCCAGATACGTACGGCGACCGTGGAGGACGCCAAAGCAATCAAACGACTGATCCGCCGGGTGCGCATCAACCCATTCGGGTTGGACTGGCAACGCTTTCTGGTGGCGGAAGACGCCGGCGAGCTGGTGGATTGTATCCAGGTGAAGCCACACACCGATTCTAACAAGCTGAGCACCTCTTCATCGCTGCCCACATAGAGCAGATCGGCCTGCCTTGCTTGTAAAAATGCGGTGGCGCAACCCAGGTAATCATTGTCGTGCGAGTGGAACTGCCGTCTGGAGAAATCTGCGCCGCCTCCGCCTAAGCGGCCGCCGGGTCTGCATACTCGAACACCTGAACCTCAGCGCCATTGACCTAGATCACCTGGCCGTTGATAGCAAGGAAGGGCTGCGCCACTGGCCCAACCGGCTCCACCGTGGCGCCAGCGGCGCGCAGGTTGTCGATCAGGCTGATATAGTCTTCCACCGGCCCGCCGTGCGAGACGACAGGGGTACCGGTCGTCGTCACCGGCTCGCTTGCCGTGGTGGGGGTGCCCGCTGCTGCCGCCGGTGTTGCGACCGCGAGGACAAGCTTGGCGGGGCCACAGCCGCGAATCTCGGCTTGAGCTAAGCCCTTGGCTGGCAACCGGGCATGACGGTGGCGTCAGCGGAACCTCAATCTGCGATGCCACATCGTCTGATCAGAAGGAGGCAAGGTATCGAAGATGGCCAAAAGTACACCAGCCTTCTCCATCTTCTTGGGTTGAGTTCTTGATGCAGAGCAACATCCAGCACCTCCAGGTGTCGATATCCAGATGAACGCCACCCTGCTCAGTTTTTTCGATCTAGTGATAGACCTGGAGAAGGAGATCTCCGCGCGCGCCTGAGGCCGCGCAAAATGTAGCTGCGGTGGGACGCGATAGCTCACACCGGTTGGAGGTGCGCCGGACCGTCAGCGAATGGTGGAGGCGCCGCGGCGTTTCTGCTCTGAACGAAAGCTTCATCGGGCAGATGGCAGACATTTACCCGCTGCGCATGCGTGCCTAGGGCTACGCCGATGACGCTGCGGTCTGGCAGGCGCTGCGAGAACGTGACGACGTGGCCGTGGTTACATCCGAACTCCTTGCCTGCCGGTGCCGATCCCAGGTCGGCGAGAACGGTCACACCATCCTCGGCCAACACGCGCAGACCTGAATGGGTACCGGCGCGATAGCGAAGGCCTACCTGGTTCGTATCCGCGCCGGGCCGGCAATCGGGTCACACCACCCATAGGTCTGGTTGCTCATACGGGAACTGATCACCGGCGCATTGGGTATATCCGGCTTGTTCATTCCGGCGGTTATGAACTTCGAAGGGGAGCGCGGGGATTGCGCCCTTATGCGTCGTCACCTCAGCAAGGTCAGGAATGGGTTCGCTCAGTCGAGCCGAGTAGGAGTCGCCGCAGCTACGGCTGCGACACGTTATGCTGGCTGCGATAGCTTACGCTGCTCGTACTGCTTACGCCACCCGTACGGGGTCAGGCCCCGCGGCTTGTACACGTTCAGCACCTGGATCACCAGCAACACCAGCAGGCCGGCACCGGGGTGGAGGAGGTCGCCCCCCAGCCCACCGACGAGGTCGGCGTCGTCCGCCGCTTGCGCCACGCCTGCCAGGGCGCTCACATCCGGCATGTGCAACAGCAAGACGACGACGGCAAGAATGGTGAGCACGAACGAGATCAGGACCCAGTAGTGCCGGAACAAGCCCCACCTGGTGCCCAGGGCCATGACCAGCCCCGTCAGCAGCGAGGCGAGCGCCAACGGGACGATGACATACCAGCCGGTGAATTCCATCGCGATCCAGGCGGCATGCACCGTCTGAGCATCTTGACTGGTCACCGCAGAGATGCCGAGCGCGAGGTACGCAAGGACCGCACCGATCCAGCCGACCGAGAACGTAAGATGCGCCGTGAGCGCGAACTTGCGCAGGCCGGGGGTCATGATCATGGCTGTCGCACACTGGGTTCTATGAGCGGTGTGTAGTCCACTGTAACGCTGGGGGGCGGTGTGTTACCGGACCGCATATGGCGCCAAGGGCCGTGATCACCGCCAGCGCCGGTAACGAGCATAATGACAGCCAGCAGGACCACGACGAGGGCGATGATTGCAAACACTTTCACCCAGCGTGGTGTGCCGGGATAGGGGGAGGGGTCAGTCCCGGGCGTGCCCTCCTCTGGCGTGCGTTGTAATGATAGTTTTGCCATTGAGATACTCTCCTTCGTTTTCATGAGCGCTTCGTGTAAAAGAGTGATTAGACCTGTTCGGAGCTAGAGGGAGCGTAAAGGTGAAGATTGACCCGTGGCCCACTTCACTGTTCACGTGAATGGAGCTTTGATGGAGATCTAAGAGGTGCTTCACAATGGATAGGCCGAGCCCTGTCCCTGCCTTTGTCGTGCGGGCGCGATCTGCCTTGTAAAAGCGTTCCCAAATCACTTCAATGTCCTCTTGCCTGATACCCGGTCCCTCATCTCGAATCGAAACCACCGCTTGTTCTTCTTGTTTCAAAATCACTTCGACAGAGCTATCGGGTGAGGAAAACTGGACGGCATTTTGCATCAAATTAACGAGTACTTGATCGATCCGATCCGGATCGGCAACAACGTGGATGTCCTGTGTCTCTTCGGCTGTCAATTCTACGTTGACCTGTTTTTTCACCAATTCGGGTTCCAGGCGCGCCACGACCTGGCGAACTAGTTCCGACAGATTAAAGGCGACCGGCCGGATTTCCAACTGCCCCGCTTCGATGCGGGCCAGATCGAGCAGATCATTGACCAGCTTCATCATGCGCTCGGTTTGGTCTTGTATGATCGCGTAATAATGGCGCTTTCGTTCGTTGGGGACCGTATCATCCAGAAATGCCCTGACAAAGCCATGAAGCGAAGTCAGCGGGGAGCGCAAATCGTGGGAAACATTGGCCACAAACTCCTTTCGCATCTGCTCCAGACCGGCCAACGCTTGCGCCATCTCATTGAACGTATCTCCCAATTCTCCCAGCTCGTCATGCGTCTTGATGTTGACTCGTTGATCAAATTGCCCTCGAGCGATCTGGTGAGCAACCCGATGCATTTCCCGCAGGGGGGCGGTAATTCTTTTCGAAAGGTAGTAGCTAAATAAGCCGCTAACGGTAATCGAAATCAGCGAGGCCAATCCAAACCATTGAACCACCGTCTGTAATTGGTTACGATCTGAATTTAGGTGCAGGTTGGTCAGATTGTTCTGAAACAACCAATACGAAGCAATCGCAAAAATAAAATGCGATACAAATAAAATGGCGATATAGGTGATAAACAGCTTCAAAAAGATGCTTTTGATGCGAATCACGGGTTGTTCACCTCAAACTTATAGCCAACACCCCTGATGGTTTTCACCTGCCAATGCGGGTTGGCATCGCCCAGCTTTTCTCGAATCCTTTTAATATGGACATCGACGGTTCTCGGATCCCCCTCAAAATCCCAGCCCCAGATTTGATCCAACAACTGCTGGCGGGTGAACACTTGATTGTCATGGGCGGCGAGAAAATAGAGCAACTCCATTTCCTTGGGCGGTAACCCGATCTCTTGTGTATCACAAGTTACCTTGTATTGTTGCAGATCAATTTTCAACGAGGGAAGTTCAACGATCTCATCTGCAGCGAACAGCGGATTGGCTCGCCGCAGGACCGCTTTGATCCGCGCCATCAGTTCGTTCGGATCAAAAGGTTTCACCAAGTAATCATCCGTTCCCAAAGCGAACCCTTTCAGTTTGTCGTAGCTTTCGCCTTTCGCGGTCAACATGATCACGGGCGTGTTAGAAAATCTTCTGATTTCCTGGCAAACTTCCCAACCGTCCAGTTCAGGCAGCATAATATCCAAAATGACAAGAGCAGGGAGGTGATCATAAAACATTGCTAAACCTTGTACGCCATTATGGGCAATGTTCACGGTATACCCGCTCTTTTCGGCGTATAAAGTAATCAACTCACAAATATCCGGATCATCTTCAATGACCAGAACGTTCACCTGTTTGTTCATTCATCGTCTCTCCATTCATCGGCATCGATAGTAGCAGCTTTTTATGAACAGAACGTGAACAAAATTGTGCTGGCCACCTTTTCTATTCAACTCACCCACTATTTTGTCAGACGCTCCAGTCTCCACCCTCATCGCGACCGCCAGATCGACCAGAGCAGCCCGGTGCCCAGCACAAACACCAACAAGAAACTCAGCCCAAAGACCCATCCGCCCCACGCCGCCCACGCCGGCGGGTGATAGATCAACATCAGCAGGCCCAGCCCGATGATCAGCGCAGCGACGAGAATGCTCATGGCGAGGCGGTTCACCGCCCGGTTGAATTGGGCTAACACCTCAGCCAGCCCTTCGTGACGAGTCGTGACCGTGATCTCGCCTCGCTCCAACTGGCGGGTGATGGTGCGCAACTGTTGGGGCAGGTCAAAGCTCCACTCGGCCAGCTCGGCGAGGCCTGCCACCATTTTGTGCGCCAGACGGTCCGGCATGCGGCTGCGCAGCCAAATACGGCGCAGATACGGCTCGGCAAACTCCATCAGCTTGAAATCCGGGTCTAGCTGCGCCCCCAGCCCTTCGCTCATGGCAATGACCTTGACCAACAGCACCAGGTCCGTGGGCAATTGTAGCCGGTGGCGAAACGCAATTCTCATTACCTCGTTAAAGGTTTCGCCCGCCGCCCACTCGCTGATCGGGCGGTCATAGTAGCGGTCGACAAGCTGGTCAATGTCACGCTTAAGCGCCGCGCGCGGCACGCGCCCTGACGCAATACCCAAGTCAAGCAATTCATCCACCAGCCGGGCAGTGTCTCGCTGCACCAGCGCCAACACCAGGCGTACCAGCGCCTCGCGCAGACTTTCGTCCAGCCGCCCTACCATGCCAAAGTCGATCAGCCCGATGACCTCGCCGGGCAGTACAAAGAAATTACCCGGGTGCGGATCAGCATGGAAAAAGCCATGCTCGAATACCTCGGTCAGCATGATGCGTACACTGTTGCGCGCCACCTGGCGGCGATCCAGCCCGGCCGCCGCCAGCTTGGCAAGATCGCTGATTTTGACGCCCTGCAACCCCTCCATGGTCAGCACACGTTGCGTGCTCAAGTCCCAGTAGATGCGGGGTACATACAGCGCCGGCTCGCCGGCAAAGAGACGCCGGAAGCGGTCTGCGTTGTGCCCCTCGCGCGTGTAATCAAGCTCGTTACGCAGCGTAAACGCAAACTCGCTCATCCAGCCCTCCACGTCATACTCGGCGCCCAGCAAGCCGCGCGCGTTTGCCAGCCGCGCCAGTTCAGCCAACACCGCCAGGTCGCGCTCCACCGCCAGTTCGATGCCCGGCCGCTGTACCTTGACCACCACCGGGGTGCCGTCGCGCAGGTGCGCCGCATGTACCTGGCCGACAGAGGCCGCTGCAAGCGGAGTCGGGTCGAACTCTGCATAGACTGTGTCCGGTAGCGCGCCCAACTCCGCCTCGATCACCGCAGCCACTGCCGCGTAGGGCACGGGCGGCGCCGCGTCCTGGAGCCTTGAAAACTCTTGAATGTAGTCTGGCGGCAGTAGATCGGGGCGCGTGCTGAGCACTTGACCGAGCTTGATGAAGACTACCCCTAGGTCCTCAAAAGCCATACGGAAATGTTCGGGCCGCGTGTACGGTTCTTCCCGTCGCGGATGGCCCAGCCAGCCGCGGTGAAACAGGACTAGCCAGTCGAGGCCCAGTTCGGGTAGCAGCCAGCCCAGGCCATGGCGAGCCAGGATCGTCGCGATCTCGCGATAACGATTGAGATGTTGGCAGCGCGGGATCAACGGTCTTCTCCCTGGATCAATTCATTCACAACGTCACCCGAAAGCGCGTACGTTCATGATCGGAAACCTGACAGCTATGGTTCACCCATCGGCTCAAGTATACATTCAAGAGACAGCACGTGCTTTCACACGCGCCCTTGGTTGTAAGCGAGTACGGACTTGGCTCAATTGCATAGCCGGTTGTGGGCGTGCCACGGCTGGGAAATCCTTGCGCAGCGTGCTGTCCCATACCTGGCTACTCGCGCGTTCCAACGTGAGCAGTTCCGGCGGGCCGAAGGTCGTCGCAAAGCGGGCGTCGCTGTGGAAATATTGGATGACTGCGGTCAGGAAGTTCAGGTCGTTTTCGGCAGCGCCGACTGTGGCTGGATCGACCACCAGCGCCGCCACTGCCACCCGTTCACGGTCCAAATAGATGTGCTTGCTGCGGCTGACCGTCTGTTCCCAGCAGGGCAGCGCTGTGCATGATTCGATATCCGCCTGCACGAAGCGGGCGGTGTAGAACTCGCCGGGATAGACAGTGGTGTCCGACGCTGCGGTTGGATCGCCTAGCATGGCCGGCGTCTGCTTGCGTGTGCGCTGGCCATTGCTGTCGTAGACGTAGCGTGTGATCTCACTGCTGTTCTGGCGCTGGGATGTCCGCAGTTGTCCCTCGTCATCCCAGCGGATCTTCTGGTCCGGGCCACACGACCCACCACGCCGTCCACCTCCGCGTCCAACTGGCTCTGCAGCGTCCGCCCCAAGCCGTCGACCCAGATCATCGTCCGGATTTGGCTAGAGGGACCGCTGCTGCCGGGCACCACGGCAACGTTGGTGGTGGTGGCCTGTACAGGCTCGTTCGTCCACGCGCCGGGATCAGTGTAGGTCACAGTGAGGCTATCCTGTCCAGCCGCCAGCTCGTAGGGCCCTGTTACCTCCCGGATTCGGCCAAAAGGGTCGTAACGGGTCTCCTGCCGTTGTCCATTAGCATCCACCACTACTGTTGGCAGTTGCAGACCATAGTCATACTCCGCTGTAGAGGTAAGCCCGAAGCTGTCCTCGCTGCGCACGGTGAACAGGTGAGTTGCCTCGTCCGGTGTGTATGTTACCCTGTACGCCGAAGCATCGGCAATAGTGGTGACGAAGCCGGTCTCGTCGTAGGTCAGTTCTATTAACTCGATCTGATCCCCACTGGGCTCAGCAAATACCTCCTGCTTGATCAGGTTCCCCTGCTCGTCATACACACCGCGGCGGAAACGTAGCCGCCGGCCGTTGGCATCGCTTTGGCGCACATCCAGACTGTGGACCCGGTCAACCATGTGCGCCCTAACCATGTGCGCCCTGCGGAACTCGCCCCGCTCTTCGTGTTCATAAGTGATGAGGGCAACCAAGTCATCTTCCGTCCCCGCATCCTGCTCGTCGCGAGTCTGGATCGCATTCCCAAAGTCGTCGTACACCTCAAAGTGTAAAACGGTCACTTTGGGCATCGAGCCGCCCTCGTACCTGCGCGTGGTGACGCTGGTCGGCTTGACAAACCAGGCATCACAAGGTGTTTGATTGGCGGCAAGGGTTGTACCATTGAAGAGGTTGCGGAGCGGCATGGGCAGTTTCTGCAGACACTCCTGATCCACACGCGGCAACACACCCATGATCGGTGATGGAGACGGTTCGTAGGCATTCTCCGTCTCGATATAGAGTTCGCCTTGTGCTCCCCGAATCCGCGTACTCAAGACGAGGCCGCGCGTACGGTAGTCTCGATTGGCGTAGGTGGTTTCAGCAATGCGACCATCGCCGCGCAGGCTCCGTACGGTGGCAAATCCATAGAACTCGCGCTCAATGCGGTCGTAAAAGGGATTCTCATACTCAAACTGCTGGGAAATGGATGCCGTTCTGTAGCCTGCTGGGAATGTATCTTCATGCTCAAGCGTGGCCACCACTAGCAGCCACCGGGCGTTCGGATCGTTTTCGGTGGGTGTCTGCTGTTCGTAATCCAGTACGATGCGCCCACCCAGGGGGCGATGGACAGTCTGCAGCAGGTTAGCGCCGCCGAATAGATTTTCCTGGACCTGAAGGGCGCCGTCCTGCTCGCGACCGCTGCGCAGAACGCGGTCGGCCAGCCCATCACCGTTCACATCGTAGAATCCCACCTGAGTTGCATTGGCTCCATGGGCATAACTGAACGAAACGCCGCCCTTGACAAAGATATAGGTGACTTCCGCACCCCCAGACCAGGTCGTAACACTCGAATTGGTCACGTTTAGTGTGTCTGGCGCTTCGTTGAGGACATCACTGAACATTTGGAAAAGCAGAGAGCTAATTCCAGACAGTTCCGGCGGCTCAGGGGTACTGCTCCAAGTGGGAACAGTCAGCGCTTTCTCAGGCTCAGAGAGGAAGGCGACTTGCCCCGGCGCCAGCGAACCGCTCCGGTTAAAGCGAACCTGCAGCGTTGAGCTTTGTGGATTCTTCAACAGGAGATCAGGAAGCCCATCGCCATTCACGTCGGCAAGCAGACGTCGCGTCTGTACGAGAGTCGTACTGGCACTTCTGCTTCTGGAACCCCATCCCCATCTGTATCGTCACTCCCAAAATTCTCTGGGGTAGAGGGATCGCTATCGATACAGTCAGGAATCCCGTCGCCATCTCTATCGCCGCTATCGACGTCTTTACCGGTTGTGTACGTAAGCGTTAAAACGGGTCATAGCGGGGGTTGTCCAAATCAATCAAAAGGTGCTCAAGCGCAATCGATTGAATTTTCGCGGCCATGCTCAAAAATCCTCCCTTTAATTTGCCTTCACGTTTACTACTCGGATTACCGTCTCACTGGGATTAGACTGATCAACCTCATACATTACCCAGTAACCAGCCACCAACCACTCATAAGCTCCAGGCCGGTCAGGCAGGGGCACAGCCCAGTCGGGCACCGGGTTTGTTTTCAACGATTCAATTGCCCGACGTAAGGCTGCCCCCTGCTCTCCGAGACTTCGCACCAGGATAGTCACCTGCTGGCTATAGTGCATCCGCATTTAGAGAGTCTCGCTATAGTTGCCGGCTTTCATCTCAGCCAAAAATTTGTCAAATTCCAACAGCCGCTGTAGCCGTGCGAGTTCTGCTATCAACTGGTTCCACTTATCAGGATGAACCAAAACGCCGGCGCCATAGCCGCCGCGAGTTAACAGGATAGGAGTTTCATCAAGCTTGGCCACAATCTCGGCCTGCTTGTTCCTAAGGTCACTCACCGGAAGGGTGGGCATAGCACTGTACAACATGGTTAACCTCCAATGACAGAGTCTGTACGTCAGGCGTCATTGTAGTGGAGGCACTAAGGTTTAGACAAATCAATAAGATCAAGAATGGTCAATCGGGTCATAGGTGCCGCTTCTTGATATAGGCCCTCCTCGCTTGCTCTGATTCATTAAGTTGCCAGCTCAACGGGCGAGTGTTTTGGATCAGATCCGGATTCGCTCCACCTCTTCCAAAGTAATGTCATCACTGGTGCGGTCATATAACTTAGTGGTGCGGGGAGAGGAGTGGGCGGCTATTTTCTGGGCCCCCTCAATCGTGCCCCCGTTCTCGAGGTAGGCAGTGATGCCGGTAGCCCGCAAGGTGTGACAACAGATTTCCTCTGACAGGCCTGCCTGGCGGGCCCGGCGTTTGATCATCTGCCAGACCTCGGTGCGGTGCATGCGGCGCTCGGTGAGCTGGCGCCGGGGGTTGACGCTACGAAACAGGGGGGTCTTTTTGGCGCCAGCGATGCCCGCCGCTTCCAGATAGGCGTCAATATATTCCTCGGCTTTGTGGTGCGCCGGCACCTCATGGTACTTACCGCCTTTTTCGTGCAGCCGGAACCACCAGCGCTTGCCCTTCTGAAAGTAGTCCTCCACGTCCATGCCCACCACCGCCCCCACCCGGGCAAAGCTGAAAACCATCACCGAGATCAGCGCCCGGTCACGCAGGCCAATCAGCTTACTGGTATCAATGGCATCCGGCAGCTCACGGGTTTCCCCGGCGGTAAGCACCGGGGTCTTGCCGCCTGTGACCTGGTACTTGGGGCCACGTACAGCAGCCCCAGGATTGAAGCGTACCACTTGCCGGGTGACCAAAAAATCAAACAGCATGCGAATAGCGGCCAGGTGCTGTTTGACCGTAGGCGGCTCCACCGTTTCCCCTAACTCCTGCACGTACAGCGCGACGCGTACGGGTTCAATGCTGGTTAACTCAATCCCTAAGCGTTCACACCACTGACTGAAGCGGACGGCCGCCCGATAATAGGCCAGGCGGGTGTTGGGGTTGTGGATGTTGGCGGTGAAGAACTCGATGAAGTGGTAGGCCGCTTGGTCGCCGGCCTGCACAAAGCAGAACACTACCAACACCGCTTTACCAAAAAATGCAACCGTGAAGGACACCCAATTTCTCGATACCAACATCTTCCTGCGCTACCTCACCCGTGATGATGTCCAAAAGCACCAGGCCTGTCTGGCCTTATTTCAGCAAGGCGAACAGAGCCAGGTGAGCCTGGTGACCTCAGAATCGGTGATCGCCGAAGTGGTGTATGTGCTGAGTTCGCCCAAGCACTATCAGATCTCTCGCTCCCGCATTCAAGTCGCTCTCTCCCGCCTGCTCGTCCGAGTCGAGAACGTGCAAGCGATTCTGGAAAAACAGAATCAAGCCGGGCTCATCCGGAGAAAGTTAGATCCAGAACAGGCCTATCGGGTGGCCTGGCGCAATCCGTTCCATTGGGTGGTAGCGCAGATGACCTTGCTGGAGATCGAAATGGTCAAATTGGAAGAGGTCTTTTTACCCTATATCGTCAATCCCCAGGGGAAAAGCCTCTTTGAAGTGTTCAAGGCATATCAATTTCAGCTGCCACTCCCGCAAGAGAAGTAGCGCCGGTAGCTCTCGTTTGACTGTCAAAACCCCCCTCAGAATCCCACTTTCGGGCGATGACACGCTTCTGTTCAGCCCGTATACTTGCCATACCACCAGTGGTAACGTGGGTTATTTATATCTGCATCCTTGTCGTCGGCTACCCGATGTCCGATGTCCAGTCGCAGCGTAGAGGCACTGCGCTGACATCCTTCTCTTTTTTGCTACACTGAAGAGGAGTGACACCCATATGATCCAAACCAACCCTCAAGTAGACCGCTTCAAACAGCAATTACGAGAGGCATTGCAGCAAGAGGCTGTCCAGTGCCGCGCCGCCACCATTGCGAAACATGCTCATGTCTACACCTGTGGCGATCACGACGAGACGGTCTATTTCATCGAAAGCGGGCAAATCAAACTGCTGATGCACGCGCCAGAAGGGCGGGAATGTCTCTTGGCTATCCATACCGCCGGCGATATCTTCGGCGAGTTGTGCCTTGCGGGTCAGGGGGAACGTCAGGATACGGCCACGGCTATGGAAGAGACGGTCGTCAGACTGATTCCGTGCGCCCAGTTCTTCCAATGCTTAAGCCAGAACGCGCTGTGGGCGGGCTTCGTGCAATACCTGGCGGTGCGCATTGCCGGCCAACAAGAAGTCATCGCTAATCTGGTGACGGTGGACAGCGAACAACGGCTGGGGCAGACGCTGTTGCACCTGGCGCGTAAGCTCGGCCAGCAAGATCCGCGCAGCATTCGCATCGAACAACGCATTACCCACGAAGAACTATCAGAAATGGTGGGCACGACACGGCCGCGCATCAGCACGTTTATGCAGCGCTTCCGGGCGCTGGGACTGATTGAGACCAGCGCCGAGCACTTTCTCATCGTCAAAGAGCAGAAGCTCACCGCCTACTTGGCAGGCATCGCCTAAACCCACTGCGTGCGTTCCTATTCACTTACCCAAGATTTTTAAAAGTGTTCAATATTGGACAGACAGCCAGCCCGAATTGGTGTATCCTCAAGAGTTAGAGAGTTCCGCGCGCAGGTGCTACCCACGAATAGCGACATGATCAGATGAAAGCAGGCTATCCGTTAGTTTTGGCAAGGTGAGCAAGGGGAAGGAAGCGGTAGCGCCAAGGATGTCTAGCAGACGATTCCAGATGGCGTGGACAGAGGGTGGATCCAGGGGAACCGGCAAGGAGGCCAACATGGCAAGCGATGGACAATTCGCAGGCAAGGTGGCGTTGATCACAGGCGCTGGCTCGGGTATCGGTGAGACCGTCGCCACTACGCTGGCGACCCGGGGTGCGCAAGTGGTGGTGGCCGATATCAACCTGAAAGCGGCCGAACGCGTGGTGGAGACGATGAGTCAGTCTAGGGGCGTCGCCGCAGCGGTGCAGGCGGATGTGGCAAATCCTGCCGGCGTCGAGGCGATGGTGAAGTTTGCTGTCGACACCTATGGCGGTCTCGATATCGCCGTGAATAATGCTGGGATCGGGGGTGAGACGAATCCGACCGGCAGCTATTCCGTGGAGAGTTGGCAGCGGGTGATCGACATTAATCTCAACGGCGTGTTCTACTCGATGCGTTATGAGATTCCTGCCATGCTTGCTCGTGGCGGAGGCGTGATTGTGAATATCGCCTCTATTTTGGGAACTGTGGGGACGGCGAACTCGCCGGCCTATGTGGCGGCCAAACATGGGGTGGTTGGCCTGACCAAGGCTGCTGCTCTCGAATATGCGACGCAGGGCATTCGTGTCAATAGTGTCGGCCCGGGCTATATCGCAACCCCGTTGCTTGACGCGAACCTCGATGCCGACACACAAAAGGCGATTGGCGACCTCCACCCCGTGAAGCGCCTGGGGACAGACAAAGAGGTGGCAGCGCTTATCGTGTTTCTCGCCTCTGATGAAGCCTCCTTCATCACCGGTAGCTATCATCTGGTAGATGGTGGCTATACTGCACAATAAGTTGTTCTCCCCATTTTCCCGCGTGAATCGATCCATCTGCTCGGACGGCGTTAGCGACAGGAAAGGAGAATATTCATGCAAGCCGCACGCATTTACCAATGGGGCCAACCTTCCACCTGGAGGATATGCCCCAACCCATACCTGACACGGATGAAGTGTTGGTGCGCGTCCATGCCGCCTCGGTGAACCCAATTGATGGCATTATTGCCGCCGGCCACATGCAGTCCATGTATGCCCTGCCCATGACCCTCGGCACCGATTTTGCCGGAGAGGTCGTGGCAACCGGTAGCGAGATCAAGCATGTGCAGCCCGGAGATGCGGTCTATGGCATGAGTCTGGCGCGCGGGACATTTGCCCAGTATGCTGTGGTCAAAGCGCCTGGCGTGGCGGCCAAGCCGCAATCGCTCGACGACGTGCAGATGGCTGCCGTACCGCTGACCGGCCTCAGCGCCTGGCAAACCTTGTTTACCCTGGCGCAACTGAAACGCGGCGAGCGCCTCTTGATTCACGGGGCAGCTGGTGGCATTGGCATCTTTGCCGTTCAACTGGCGAAAGCGCAGGGTGCTTTCGTCAGTTGCAGCGACCTGCCGGACAAGGCGGCGTTTCTGCGTGAACCGGGCGTCGACCAGGTGATTGACGCGCAGGGGCAGCGGTTTGAAGATGTGGTCGACCAGGTCGATGTCGTGCTTGATCTTTTCGGGCGCGATCTAGTCGAGCGTTCCTTCCGCGTGCTCAAGCGGGGCGGGCGCTATGTGACGACGGCGGCGCAGCCATCTCAAGAAGATGCGGAACGACATGGGATTCAGGCGTATAGCACCTTTACGCAGCCGACAGTCGAGGAGTTAACCAAACTCGCTGAACAGATTGATGCCGGGAAGCTCAAGGTGTATGTGAGCCGCACCTTTCCACTGGAAGAAGTCCAAGCTGCGCTAGCGTTTAAGCCGCCGGGGGATACACCTGGCAAAGTCGTCGTGACCGTCAACTGATGCTGGGAAGGATCTGACACCCTAAAATGCGGAGGCTTTCGCAGCCTTTCCATGCGCGCCACGGCCTACTGCTTTCAGCATCGCCGTCTATGGTCGGCGGCAACCGCAGCCTCTGGGCACTGCGTGTGCCATTAGAGCACCTCGGCGCGCGGGTATTTCCAGATATGTTCTCGCCGGCCCAGGAGCGCCAGGCATTCGACGCCGAAGGGCACGTCGCCAGCTTTGAGCAGACCATCAGGGTGTTCATGGATCTGATTGTGGAGGAACAGCATTTTCTTCCCTGGACCAGCCGCCAGATCGTGAGCGATTCTCGCTTTGGAGATGGGTTGGTATCTTCACCAACCACACACAAGGAGGCAGATTATGTTTACGCAAAAGACCTCGGTTGCCTGGGCGGCGCCGTTCGTGCCGGTGCTTGCGATTGTGCTACTGGTCGGGTGCCAGATGGTAATCGAGCGCAGCCAGACACAAGAGGCCGCGTCCTTTGACGATCAGATCAGCACTAATGCACAACAGATGATGGAACAAGGGCGAGAAATCTTCCGCTTCGATACCTTTGGTGATGAAGCCTTCTGGGGTGATACCCTCCAGCTCCACCAGGCCATCGCCGGCGAACAATTGGGCGGTGTGGGTCCAGGCGTCAGTCCATCCACGGCGCTCGCCGTCGGCCTCAAAGTGGACGCCGATGCCCTGCCGCAAGAACTGGTAGCGCAGTTGCAACAGGGGGAGGTCGACCTCGAGAATCCGGCAACGACGCTGGCCCTGCTCCAACTCAACGCTGTGGTGGGTGTCAAAGGCATCTTTGACGGAGCGGGTAACCTCCAGTCGATCGGCATTACTTGTGCCTTGTGCCACTCCACCGTGAATGACTCTTTCGCCCCCGGCATCGGCCAACGGCTGGACGGGTGGGCCAACCGCGACCTCAACGTGGGCGCCATCATCTCGCTTGCCCCGGATCTGAGTGCATTTACAGAGCTGCTCGGCGTCGATGAGGCGACCGTCAAGCAAGTGCTCGCCAGTTGGGGGCCAGGAAAATTCGATGCGGAGCTCACCCTGGACGGCAAAGCCTTTCGTGAAGATGGCCAGTCTGCCGCTGTCCTGCTGCCACCGGCGTTCGGGCTGGCTGGGGTGAACCTGGCGACGTGGACCGGCGGTTGGGGCACGGTCACCTACTGGAATGCCTTTGTCGCCAATCTAGAGATGCATGGACAAGGAACCTTCTTTGATGCTCGCCTGGACGATGCCGAGCGCTATCCGGTCGCCGCCAGAGCCGGGTTGGGCCACAAGCGGGATGAGCAGGATCTGATCACTGCCAAGCTGGGCGCCCTTCACTTTTATCAACTGGCGATCCCGGCGCCAACACCGCCGGAGGGCAGCTTCGACAAAGAGGCCGCCGTACGCGGGGAAGCGATCTTCACTGGCAAAGCCGAATGCGCCGCCTGCCATGTGCCGCCGCTGTACACCGAACCTGGCTGGAACACACACAAGGCCGAAGAGATCGGCATTGACGATTTTCAGGCCAACCGCTCCCCCGACCAAAGCTACCGCACGGCGCCGCTGCCTGGTCTCTGGGCGCACCAAAAGGGTGGCTTCTACCATGATGGTCGGTTCGCCACACTCCTGGATGTGATCGACCACTACAATGATCACTTCCAGCTCGACCTCAGCGATGAGGAAAAGGCTGACCTGGTTGAGTTTTTGAAGTCGCTGTAGTGCAGTCGCACCAAGCGCCTCTGGCGCTTCGGCTGATGAATAAGGATGTTGGATGGGGAAGCGAGTGAAAGTCCTGTGGGAATCTTTTCTCCCTGATCAGGCCTGCCTGATCAGGGAGAAATGGTCAAGCGGAAACCAGAGGACACAACACGAGTGCATGACGAATCAGATGGTATCGAAGTAATGCTCGTCCTGCTCAGAAAAGAGGAGACGATGAAGCATTATTTGACGGTTTCGATTGGAACGGCTGCGTCCGGCTGTGATATATTCAGTTCATCCTCGAAGGCAAAAGGATTTTCCTCGTGACCCGATTAACCCGTCGGATGATATCGCTACTCTGGAGATGCAACTGTGTCCGCCCTCCACCTTGATGTTACCCAGGCCGCCGAACTGCATATTCTGACCGAAGTTACAAAAACGCTGCTCACGCCGTTGGAATTGGCAGACTTGCTTGAAGCAGTGATGGATACAATCGCTAAGGTGCTTAAGACAGCCGAGTTTGGGGTGGTTTGGCTGTGGGATCCGTCGGCAGGGCTATTTCGCGCTCAGGCCGTGTGCGGGCCAGACTTTCCCAATCTGCAAAGCTTGCGCCAACTCGCGCTGCGCGAAGGTGAGTCAGTTGCCGGTAAGGTCTATCGGGAAGGCACAGCAGTTGTATTCGGCACACCATCCGATGTCGCCAAAGCGATGAGTGATTTGCAGTCTGCCAATGCGGCGGTCTGGCAGCAGGGTCTCGGTTCGGACAAGCTGCCGCACAGCATGATTGCCATTCCACTGGCGGCAAGCGGGCAAAAATATGGTGTTCTCATGTTGGGGACCTTGCAGAGCAGCACCTACTTTACCGCCCATGATGTTCCCTTTATCCAAATTTTGGCGGACTTGATTGCGCTGGCTATCGAGCGTGCCCGGTTAGAGACAGAAGCTCTAGCGATGCGTGAGGCTAAACAAGCTGACTGGCACAGGGCAGAGGCAGTGGCGGCCCTTTCGCATGAACTGCGCACCGCTTTGGGCGCCATCAAAGGCTATTGCACCGCGCTGATGATGGAGGAAGCGGCCTGGCCCCAGGAGAAACAGCACGAGTTTTTGCTGCGCATCGACGACGAATGTGGCAATCTCGAAACCATGATCGGGGAACTGCTGGACTCTTCGTTGATTGACGTAGGGCAGTTGCTGCTCGAATATCAGCCCGTGCGGCTGGAGCGTCTCGCCCAAGAAGTGGCTGAGGAGACGCAGCACTTGACCAGTACGCACGCTATCGTCTTGGACTTCCCGATCAGTTTTCCTCTTCTCGATGCCGATCCTCCCCGAGTCAAACAGGTGCTGCGTAACCTCGTCAATAATGCCATCAAGTATTCTCCCAATGGCGGGTTGGTGACGATCCGGGGAGAGATCCGCCCGGCTGAGCTGGTTGTGAGCATTGCAGATCAAGGGATTGGCATTGCCGCAGAAGACCTCATTTCGCTCTTTGAGAAGTATTTTCGTGTGAAAGCGGCGCCTGGACATCAAATCGCAGGAACTGGCTTGGGGCTGCCCACGGCGAGAGCCATTGTCGAAGCCCATCAAGGACGAATCTGGGCAGAGAGCAAAATAGGCGAAGGTTCGGTCTTCTATTTCTCACTGCCGCGCCAGGGATTGAGTTCAGGGGAGAACGAAAATGCCTGAAGCCTGCATTCTCGTTGTGGACGATGAACCCAAACTGGTGCACCTCGTTACGGAAGTGCTGACCGCCACCGGTTTTGCTGTGCTGTCCACCGCCAGGGGAGAAGACGCCATTGCCCTGGTGGCGACGGAGCAGCCCGATTTGATGGTCTTGGATATCTCCCTGGCGGGGAAGATCGATGGTTTTGCAGTGGCGCAGCGTGTGCGTGCGTTTAGCAATCTTCCGATTGTCATGCTCACCGCGCAAGCGCAGGAATCCGACTTGTTGCAAGGGTTCGATGTGGGCGCTGACGACTATCTGACCAAACCCTTTAGCGCAAAAGAGCTGCTGGCCCGCATTCGCGCGCTGCTCAACCGGGTGCGCCTGGAAGCGATCGCGCCCACGCAGGCGTCCATCCAATGCGGCCCCCTGCATATCGATCTGGCGCGGCGCCGGGTGACGATGAACGGGCAAGGCGTTCGTCTGACCCGTACGGAATACAACCTGCTGCGCCAGTTGGCGACGCATCCCAATCGAGTCCTACTCCATGAAGAACTGTTGACAGCCGTCTGGGGACCTGACTACCGCAACGACCTGGATTATCTGCGCGCCTATGTCCGCTACCTGCGCCGCAAGCTCGAACTTGAACCGGGCAACCCCCAGCTGATCATCACTCATCCGGGCGTGGGCTACATGCTGGCGTGCCGGGACGAGCAATCCTAGCCAACGAATCCCCAATTTTCATGGTTTTTTCATACCTTCACCGCCCTTTTCTATGCGTTTCCCATCTATTGCATCCTATCATGGTCATAACAACGATTCATCTCTTGAATGCTGGTTGCTGTTTTACGACGAAGTTTGGATGCAGGGGAGAGAAGATGAAAGCAATTATCATGGCAGGCGGCTTGGGGTCCCGGCTTCATCCATTTACGTTGAACTGGCCCAAACCTATGCTGCCGCTCATCGACCAGCCGGTGTTGGCCCACATTCTGGATCTGCTCAAACACCACCATTTCAGCGATGTCATCATTGCAACGCACTACCTGCCTGAGCAAATTCAAGCGTATTTTGGCGATGGCCGACAGCGGGGTATGACCTTGCAGTATAGCGTGGAAGAGTCGCCCCTGGGAACAGCGGGCTGCGTGAAGAATGCCCAGGCCCATCTGAATGACAGGCCTTTTCTGGTGATAAGCGGTGATATTGTTACCGATATTGATCTGTCGCAAGTTGTACAATTTCACCGGGGGAAAGGCGCGCTCGCCACCCTCGCGCTGACGCAGGTTGCCGACCCCACAGCGTATGGGGTGGTTGTCATCGACCAGGCCGGTCGCATTCAACACTATCTAGAGAAACCTGACCGCCAGGTCGTGATTTCGAATTTCGTAAACACAGGGATCTATGTGCTGGAACCTGCCCTGTTGGACCATATGAAGTCCGGCACAGCTTACGATTTTTCATACGATATCTTTCCGCAGTTGTTGAAACAAAATGCTGAACTTTATGGTTATCCGGCAGAAGGCTACTGGCGCGACATGGGCACGATGCAAAGCTACCAGCAGAGCATCGCCGATGTACGCGCCGGGAAAGTAGACCTCATGCGAACTGGCGCGGCGCAGCCGCTGGCGGCGCAATTCTGGCCTCGTCGGGTGGCAGAATATAGCCCGTCCTAACAGAAAGGTAGGTAACGATGACACAACATTATACATATCTGATCATTGGCGGTGGTATGAGCGCGGCGGCGGCCATGGAGGGTATTCGCGAAGTAGATGCGACCGGCTCGGTTGGCCTGATCTCCAGCGACACCCACCCGCCCTATAACCGCCCGCCCCTCTCCAAAAAACTGTGGACAGGCAAGACCACGCTTGCCAAGATCATGCGCAAAACACCCGACCACGCCAGTTTGCACCTGGGGCGCAGCGCACAAACCCTCGATCTGGCGGGCAAGCAGGTGACCGATGATCAGGGCGAAGTCTACACCTATGAGAAGCTGTTACTGGCGACAGGCGGCGCGCCGCGCCGCTTGCCGTTTGGCGCAGACCACATCCTCTACTTCCGCACGTTGGATGATTACCAATACCTGCGCGACCTGGCGGAGAAACACGACCGCTTCGCGGTCATTGGCGGTGGTTTTATTGGCTCCGAGATCGCGGCGGCGCTGGCGATGCAGGGCAAACAAGTGACGATGCTCTTTCCCGAAGCAGGGATCGGCCAACGCATCTTCCCACCCGAAGTGGTAAACCACCTCAATCAATACTACCGCGATAAGGGCGTGGAGGTATTGGCTGGTGAAAGCGTCAACGGAGTGGAGAGCACAGGGGAGCGCCTGGCGGTGCTGACCCAAAGCGGGCGCCGGATTGAGGCTGACGGCGTGGTGGCGGGCATCGGCATACAGCCCAATGTCGCCCTGGCCGCCTCCGCCGGTTTGAAGGTGGACAACGGCATCGTGGTCAACCGCACCCTGCAAACCAGTCATATTGACGTCTACGCTGCCGGGGATGTGGCCAACTTCTATGATGGCGTCTTGCAGGTCCAGCGCCGGGTGGAGCACGAAGACAACGCCAACCGCATGGGCAGAGCCGCCGGCCGCGCCATGGCAGGCGACGCCGCCCCCTACGAGTACTCGCCCATGTTCTACTCAGACCTCTTTGATCTGGGCTATGAGGCCGTCGGCGAACTGGACTCGCGCCTGGAAACCGTGATCGACTGGCAGGAACCCTATCAAACGGGGGTTCTCTATTACCTGAAGGACCGGCGCGTGCGCGGGGTCTTGCTCTGGAACGTGTGGGGGCAAGTGGAGGCGGCCAAAGCCTTGATCGCCGCCGGCCAAGCATTGACCCCGAAGGGGTTGGTTGGGCGCATCCATTAAGGATGCAACTGCCTGGGCAAGCCGCTATCTGGTCAAGTCGAACCTGGGCGAACAGGCTTCCGGGCTTTTGAAACTGATAGAGAGTTACCGGGAACTCGTGAAGTTCCCGCCTGCGTAACGTGGAACAGTATGCGCCGCTGATGCCCTGGTTCAGGTGCGTTTAGGTGGTTGTTACGTGCTGTTTGTTGAGAAAAGAAAGGCTTTTGCCATGAACAATCGCCGTCAGAACCCCCTACACCAATTGCTGGATCAAGGGCAAGCTGTTTGGTTGGACAACATCCAACGCGGCCACCTGGTCTCCGGCGGACTCAAGCAGTTGATTGAGGAAGATGGGCTGCGCGGCGAAACCGCCAACCCGACCCTTTTTGAACAGGCGCTCAGCGACCCAGCCGGCGATTACGACGAGCAACTGCGGGAACTGATCCGGCAAGGCCTGGATGCGAATGCCATGTATGAACGCATGGCCACGGACGATGTGCGCATGGCTTGTGACCTCTTTCGCCCGCTCTATGACCAGCTCGATGGCGCTGATGGTTTTGTCAGCCTCGAGGTGTCGCCCAAACTGGCGTACGATACGCAAGGCACCCTGGCCGAGGTTCGCCGCTTCTGGAAAATGGTCGACCGCCCGAACCTGATGATCAAAATCCCCGGCACGCCGGAGGGTGTGCCTGCCATTGAGCAAGCCTTGTACGAAGGCATCAATATCAACATCACCTTGCTCTTTTCGGTTGCGGCCTATGAACAGGTGGCGTGGGCCTACATCCGGGCGCTGGAACGCCGCGTGGCCGAAGCCAGGCCGATCCAGCAGCTCGCGTCGGTGGCCAGCTTTTTTGTCAGCCGCATCGACACCCTGGCGGACCAATGGTTGGACGAAAAGATCGAGCAGACCTCGGACCGATCCATAGCCGAGGACCTGGAGGCGCTGAAGGGCAAGGTGGCGATCGCCAATGCCAAGATCGCCTACGAACGCTTCCAGGCCATCTTCAGCACTGCGCGCTTTCAGGCGCTGCAAGGCACGGGCGCCCGCGTGCAGCGGCCATTGTGGGCCTCGACCTCCACTAAGAACCCTGCTTATTCCGACGTGCTGTACATAGAGACGTTGATCGGGCCGGACACGGTGAACACCATGACGCTGGGGACGCTGGCCGCCTTCCGCGACCACGGCCGCGTCGAGCGCACGGTGGATAAGGATATAGCAGCGGCGCACCAGGTGATCCGCCGCTTTGAGGCAGCCGGCTTTCGCCTGGCGGACGTAACCGCCCAGGTGTTAAAAGAGGGGGTCGAAAAGTTCAACCACTCCCTGGATCAACTGCTGCAGCGGATCGATGCCAAACGTGGCGAATCGACTTTGAGAAAACGACAGGAGATACACAACTAATGGCGCACAAAGTAGCGATCAACGGTCTGGGACGGATTGGGCGCGCGACGCTCAAGCTGTTGCTGGAGACGCCCGACCTCGACCTGGTTGCCGTCAATGATATTGGCTCGCTTGAAAACATGGCGTACCTGCTCAGGTACGACACCGTCTACGGACGCTATGAACGCGGCGTGGAGACAGCAGACGACGCCCTGATCGTCGATAGCAAACGCATCACTTACCTGAGCGAACGCGACCCCGCCAAGTTGCCCTGGCGCGAGCTTGGCGTTGAACTGATTTTTGAATGCACCGGTCGCTTCACCAAACAGGAAGAGGCGGCGAAACACATTCAGGCCGGGGCGACATGGGTTATTCTCTCTGCGCCAACGAGCAGTGCGGATGTCCCGACGGTCGTCCACGGCGTCAACCGCCCGTCCGGCGACCCGTCGATTATCTCCTGCGCCAGTTGCACGACCAACAGCATTACGCCGGTGGTGGAGATCATGCATCGCCACTTTGGGGTGAAGCAAGCCCTGTTGACGACCATCCACGCCTATACGGCCAGCCAGGCGCTGGTGGACGCTCCGGGCTCAGCGAAAGACTTTCGGCGCGGGCGGGCGGCGGCGGCCAACTTCGTGCCGGCGAGCACGGGCGCAGCCATTGCCACGACAAAGGCGCTGCCAGAGATGCAAGGCCGGTTTGACGGTGTGGCCGTGCGCGGCCCCGTGCCGGTCGGTTCGCTCTCTGATTTGGTCTTTGTCCTAGAGCGGGAGACAACGGTGGCGGAGATCAACGATGTGTTACGCCGGGAAGCTGCCAGCGAACGCTATCGGGAGATCCTCGGCGTCACCGACGAGCCGCTGGTCTCCAGCGACATTATCAAAGACCCACGGGCGGCCATTGTCCAGTCGGATATGACGCGTGTTGTGGGTGGCGACCTTATCAAGATCATGTGCTGGTATGACAATGAATGGGGCTTTACCAATCAGATGATCCGCCTGGTGTTGGAGACGCTTGGGTCAAAGCAAAGCGCCTGATGGAACTGGATACACTGCCGCTCAAACAGCAAGCCGCCTATCGCGCGGTCGAATCCATCGCATCCGGCATGGTTGTCGGCCTGGGTACGGGCACAACGGCGCTCTGGGGGGTGCGCCGCCTGGCCGAACGATTGCGCAGCGGTCAACTGCACGATATCGCCGGCATACCCACCTCACGCCAGACCGAGGTTGCCGCCCGCCAACTCGGCATCCCCTTGACGACGCTGGAACAACATCCCCAAGTCGATCTCACCATCGACGGCGCCGACGAGGTGGACCCTCATCTGAACCTGATCAAAGGCGGCGGCGGCGCCCTCCTGCGTGAAAAGATCGTTGCCCAGACCAGCCGGCGCCTGGTCATCGTCGTCGATGAATCAAAACTTTCACCCATATTGGGTACACGTTGGCCTGTCCCCGTAGAGGTCGTCCCCTTTGGCTGGCGGACGCAAGTTCGCTATCTGGAAGCGCTCGGTGCGCAGGTCCAATTGCGCCGGCTGAGCGATGGTGCGTCCTTTCAGACCGATCAGGGCAACCTGATCCTCGACGCCAACTTCGGTCCCATCGCCGACCCGGCGCAGCTGGCCGAGCAATTGGAGCGACGGACAGGCATTGTCGAGCACGGTCTGTTCCTGGCTATGGCCGATGAAGTGATTGTCGGCCACAGAGAAGGGATCGAGATCAGGCAAAGACAAAACGAAGCTGATTAAATTGTTGGGCTGTCATGTTCCGTAACAGGCAGTCAATTCTAAAAAGAAGGGACGATGCGTCATGGATACACGCACAATTTATCTGAGGGGTGTGCATAATGGAGATTTGACATAATCGGTCTGAAGAGGTTCTTCTATCGTTGCGAAACGAGAAAGGAGAACGCTCATGGCAGATGCGCCGCTTCTGACCGACTATGTCCAGCTCATTATCACCCTGTTTGGTCTGTTCAAGCAATATCGCAGTGAGCAGCACGGTGCCAAGCTGGGACGACCGTTTACGTATGGCGAAGAGATGTTCATTGTGTTCTTCCTGATCGTGCTTTGCACGGGCTGCGCCATCATGCAGTTCAGACAGATTCATGCCTTCAAGGCGCAGTGGCGCTGGCTGCACAAGCATCCCGAGCTGGTAGCGCTGCTGAGCTGGGCGACGGTGCCTCATCGCACCACCATCGCTCGCCGCTACCAGGCGCTGTACGAGGGGGTGCAGGCATTCGTCTAGTTCATCGGTCAGTATGCGCCCGAACTAGACGCACAGTTCAGCCAGGCCCATCTGGTGGAGGACAAGAGCCTCTTCAAAGCCCGCGGGCCGGTCTGGCATCAGTCTGACCGGCAGGAAAACCGTGTGCCAGAGCAGCTCCGCAAGCTGGAGCGGGATGCCACCTGGGGCAAGAGCGGCTACCAGGGCTGGGTCTACGGCTACGGTCTGCACATGACCTGCAACGAAGCTGCCTTTCCGGCCTTGGTGCAGGTGGAGACCGCCGCCGTCTCCGAAAGTGAGGTCTTGGCCCACAAGGAGGAGACCATCTTGACCCAACTCCAGCCCGAAACGCTGGCTGCCGACAATAGCTACACCCAAGCCACACGCATGGAGGGCTGGGATCGTGTTCATTGAGGTGCCTGTGAGGGCAATCCTGGGGTTTTTGGCATACCCCCCGAAAAGGTATATTTCAAGCGAATGTACTCTTGAGTAAGCCTATCGAAGAGGAGCCTTTGTAAGATGCCGATAGTGGTCACACTACCCCGAAGTGTTGCTGAATCTCGGTTACCTGCTCTGTGACATAATCGCCGTAGCCCCACCCTAACCAGCCTGCATCCTGCACGAGTTCTACCAGCCTTTGGGCCAGATCTGCTTGTTCATACAGGTTTGGAGGGGCCAACAACAGGCCCCGAAAATCAGCCAGCATGAGCTCCAGCCCCGCATAAAATGGTTCATCAATGTCACCGAACTTGTTGGTAAAGCGCGTCCCCGTTTCTACAAAGGCCAACATCAGATCCAGTGTCCCCAGGAGATCACCCGTCGCTTGACGGTAACTTGTGATGAGGCGAGCTGCCACTAACATATTGGGCGTCTGCGGCGTGCCCCATTCGTCTTCAGCAAAGAAGGCTTCCGCAATGCGGTAGTACAGTTCCATGGTAAAATCAACCCTAGTCATGAGTTTGTCTCCTTGTTCTACACTTTGGTCGGTGTAGAACAATTTTCGGCGAACTCATGACTCCTTTCAACTAGCACCAAAAGTTAATAGCCGAGAGCGGCACCATCGCCACGTGGATCAGCGCCACCTTCTAGCAGGCCCTGATCACGGTCAATGCGGATGGCGGCTGCGTGGCCCATGTTGTCATTCCAATCGGTCAGCATCTGGACCGGCTGACCACGCAGTTTGAGCTCACGTGCAACTTCATCGGAGATACGCCCTTCCAACGACAGATTGCGTACCGGCGTGCCCCACATCCGGCCCATCAGCCACCGTGGTGCTTCGATTGCCTGCTGCACGTTGTAGCCAAAATCGACAAGACGGGTGACGAGTGCCGCCTGCGTTTGCGGTTGCCCTTCGCCGCCCATCGTGCCGAACGCAAGATACGGCTGCCCATCGCGCGTGAGCAGCGCCGGAATAATCGTGTGGAAGGTGCGCTTGCCGGGCTGGAGATGGTTGGGATGCGCTTCATCCAGCGCAAAGAACGAGCCACGATTCTGCAAAATAATGCCAGTGTCGCCGCCCACAACGCCGCTGCCAAAATCATGATAGATCGACTGGATTACCGAAGCGACCAGGCCATCTTGATCAACGACGCAAAAGTAGCAGGTATCGCCTTCAGGCACGCGACGCTCAACTGGATGAGCAAACGGAACCCCTGGCTGCACTTCTTCCATCTGGTGGGCACGCCGCGGATCGATCAGGGTGCGGCGCTCGGCAGCGTAATCTTTGGCAAGCAGCCTGTCGAGCGGGATGTCCACAAACTTGGGATCAGTCAACCATGCATCGCGGTCGGCGAAGGCAATCTTGACTGCCTCAACCAGGTGGTGGTAGTACTCAACCGTTCCATCCCCCCAACCGGCGACATCGAAGCCCTCGATCAGGTTAAGGATTTGCAGTGCGCTGAAGCCCTGGGTATTCGGCGGTAGCTCATACACCGTATAGCCACGATACGTCGTCGAGATCGGCGTGACCCATTCGGCGTGGAATGCGGCGAAGTCATCTGGGCGTAGCGGTGATCCGTCCGCTTCCAGTGCCGCGCACATGCGCTCTGCTAGGCTACCCTCGTAAAAACCTTTGCGCGCGCCAGCGGTGGCAAGTTGTTCCAATGATCGCGCCAGGTCCGCCTGAACGAGGCGTTGCCCTTCGCGTGGGAGGCTGCCACCAGGAAGAAAAATCTGCGCCGATGCTGGATACGACTTCAGGATCGGCTCGTCCTGGGCCAGCCAATCCGCCAGCGAGCGGCTGACAGGCATTCCGTCACGTGCGTAGCCGATCGCATCATCGAAGAGTGCATTCCAGGAAATACGGCCAAATCGCTCATGCGCCGCCCGCCAGCCGTCGACGGCGCCCGATACTGTTAGCGCGCTCAGCGCCCCCCGCGCCGGAATTTGATCGGTGTGACCCTGGCTCTGGTAATAGTCGATCGTAGCCGCTCGCGCTGCTGGGCCGCTCGCGTTGAGGGCGTGAACCTCACTCGAGCCAGGCTCGGCGATCAGCCAAAAGCCGTCGCCACCCAGCCCCGCCATATGTGGGTACACCACGCATAACACCGCGTTCATGGCGATCGCGGCATCCACGGCGCTGCCGCCCTGTTGAAGCATCCGCAGACCCGAGCTGCTCGCAAGGTAATGCGGCGACGAAACAACACCCTGTGGCGCATGAGTTGGGGGGCGTCCTGTGCGAGGCCCATTGGGATAGATCATGGCTCTTTCTCCTTTTTATATTCGTTCGTCGTACTCCATGCCTGCAGCGCGTGGCTTGTCCTCGGTCGCCTTCTGACCGACGAATCGAAGTAATACTGGGAGCATACCCCCAAGCACCAGCGCTGCCAACCCTAACAGCCAGAGTGCAGTGCTGCCACCGGTGCTTCCCATGCTGATCAACGGAAAGGCCGCGATGAGCAGGACGAGTGAGACACTCAGTACGATCAGTTTATTCATACTCTCTCCTCTAACGGTCGACCACTATATAGTTCTTGTTCATCACAGCCTCCTGCTGGTTACGAGGAGACTACTACGCAGGTCAAGTCACTACATCCTATAGGGCAGACCACTAGTTGAATACGACCAACGCGAGCGTGGCCAGGCCCGTCAAGAGCACGGTGATAAGCGTCCATGGCATCACCTGGCGCAATACTGCGCCTTCCTGCCCCTTGATGCCAGCGGTACTGGCGCCAAGCACAATGTTCGCGGGCGCGACCGCATTGCCGATGGCGCCGCCGGCACTCTGCGCCGCAATGATGGTTTCCTGTGGCAACTCATGCAAGTCGGCGACTGTCGCCTGCAGGTCAGCAAAGAGCACGTTCGAGGACGTACTACTTGATGTCATAAAGGCGCCCAGCGCACCGATGGCGTTGGCGAGCACGGCGTATACCAACGGCGGAGAAACGTTGGCGGTGCCCAGCGCCAGCACGGTCGTTTGCCCGGTGTGATCGAGCACGCGGCTCATCACCAGGAAGGCAATCACCGGTACAGACGCGGGCACAGCATCTGCGACAAGTTGTTGCCAGATGCTATCGGTTTGTTCGCGCTGTGCCCACTCGCGATAGAAACCACGCGAGCGGTACACCAGCCAGGTGATCAGCGACGAGACCAGCAGGTAGGTGCCGGGGTGGGTGAGCGGCGCAAACGGCGAGTATGGGGCAGTTGCTTCGTTGCGGATGCCATAGCCAGTTTCGACCGCCGGGAAGGGTAATCCCACGTCAAGGGCGCCCAGCGCGGCATTGAGGGGTCCGATCAACAGCACCGCCAGGGTCACAGCGGTCAGGACAATGTAAGGGAAAAAGGACATCACAAGGTTCATGACCGGCGCATGCTCCTCGCCTGCATCACCCGCATCAAGGTGGTCTTCACGCATCGCCGGCCGCTCTGGAATATCCTGTGGCGGCTCAGCGTAGCGCTTCCAACGCGACAGGGGATACAACGCGATCATCGCGGCCGTACCCGCCAAAAATGCCGATGGCACGGGATCCACCAGAGTCAGCAGCGTCTGCCCGCCGCCCTGAATCAGCCCGAGGATCAGCACCAGCGGCCAGGCATGACGCACCGCTGCCCAGCGTCCATACAGCCACGCCACGAAAAAGCCGCCCGACAAGGCGGTAATGATCAGCAGCAGCCCGGTCTGGAAAGCCGTGCTCGTCACGTTATTGAGATCCACAACTTGCAGCGTCGCCAGCCAGCCTACGCTAAGCGTGCCAAAGAACTTGGCCCACAGGTGGGAGACCAGTGGGATGCTCACGGCGTACACCGGTCTTACACCGATAGCCACGAGCAAGGGAGCGACCACCGCGATAGGCGTACCAAAGCCCGCAACGCCCTGGAGGAAGGACGAGAAGATCCAGCCGAGCGCGATGATGATAAACAACTCATTGCGACTAAAACGGGCAATGCCTTGCCGGAGCGCGTCGAAGCCCCCTGCCTGGTCGACGACTTGATACAAAAGCAGCGCCGGCCACACCACGTACAGGATGAACAGAGCATCCCACACGCCCTTCGCACCGGCGACCGCCAGCGTGTCGAGGGGCGTGCGAAAAGCCAGCAGCGCGATGATACCGGCGGCAAACATGCCAATCGGTCCTGCTTCGGTCCCGCGCCAGCGAGCGAACACCATGAGCACAAGTAGCACTACCATCGGAAGCAGTGCGAGAGTCCAGTGCAGAATGTCAACCGGGATTTGTATTCCCTCCATGATATATTTAGCTCCCAAATAGGCCGGTACATGGGCCAAAGTTCGCCTGGTTGCGCTTGATCATCTCTGCCACTACAACACGCCTGTGGTTACGCACGCCCACCGCAGCCGCCCCGGCAAAGGTCACTTGAATCCCGAAGTCAGCCGCCTGCTGCGCCAGCTCGGCTACCTTGGTGGACGTAACCCTCGTCTTGGTCGGAATGCAAGCCACGTTACTGCACGAGCCGCCGATCATCCCTTCCTCGACCATGGCGACTTGACGACCAACAGAGGCCATCTTCGTTGCCAGAGTCTTGCCACCCTTGCCGCCACCGATGACGGCATACTAGAAATGTTCCACCATCATTCGATTTCCCTTTCGTTGGCTCAACTTGTGCTCCACACTGGCAACAATCCAGACACTGCGTTGCACGCCAGCCTTTATTCAACGCGGGCTGTGGCCTCCGTCGGCTGCTCGCCGAGAAACTCGAACCATGCCTTTTTAACACATGGATAGTGCTTGGCAGCTTCGACTAGATCCATAAACGCCATGATGTTCTTCTCGAACCGCTCGGTAAGCTGTGGGTTGGCAATTCGTCCCGCCTGATCAAACGCCTGGTGTGCTTGGGCCAGCGAGAACATATCTGGAAATACCCGCGCGCCGAGGTGCTCTAATGGCACACGCAGTGCCCAGAGGCCGCGGTTGCCGCTGACCATAGATGGCGATGCTGAGAGCAGTAGGCCGTGGCGTGCGTTGAAGGGCTGTGGGCGAAAGCGCGACACCCAATCGATGGCGTTCTTCAAGACGCCTGGAAACGAGGCATTATACTCAGGAGAAACGATCACAAACGCATCATTGGCTTCAAGCCGGTGGCGGAAGCTCCCAGCATTCGGTGGAAAGCCCTTGCTATCCTGGATATCCTGGTCATAGGAAGGAGTATCAAACTCCTCCATTGCCGCCAAATCGACGCCGCCGTTGTGCTGTTCAATCGTGCTGGCGGCCAGTCGTGCCAGACGGGAGTTCAGTGACTCGGCCCGCAGCGACGCAGAAAAAACAAGATACCGGACCGGCTCCTGCGCTTCAACTGGTTTACGGCTATCTTGTATAGCTGGCATCGAACCCTCATCATGAACGGCTCTACTAAATCCTTGCACTGAGCAAAACACCGTTGCGCATCCTACCGCGACTTCAGCATCAGTCGACGACTATGCCAACCTTGCCGGGCGTAACTCCCTCTTGTTTGAACTCCAACGCTGCTGCGGCTTCCTCCAATGGGAAGGTACGACCGATAAAGACCTTCAGCTTCCCCGCATCGATCAGTTGGGCAATTTGGGTCAACTCCTCCACAGTAGGCTGTGTAAAGGTTGTGTGTGCCTCGATCCCGCGCTTTTGGGCCTCCTCTTGCGACGGCTTGCCAATGGTGGTTACATAGCGACCACCGGGGCTGAGTACGTTGAAAGAACGCTCCACTAGATCGCGACCAACCAGATCAAGGACAACGTCAACGTGACCTACGACATCCTCAAATCGCTCTCCCATGGCATCGATTACCTGATCGGTGCCCAACTCGCGCAAGAAATCGCCCTTATCCGGTATGTCGCTGCCCATGACGTAAGCGCCTTTCTCTTTTGCCATTTGCACGGCAAAGGCACCGATGCCACCCGCTGCACCTTGGATCAAAAGGCGCTCGCCCCGTTGCAGTTTTGCCAGGTCAAAGAGCGTTTGCCAGGCACTCAAGGCAGTCAGCGGCACGGCTGCCGCCTGTACATAGTCGAGCGAGCGGGGCTTGCGGGCGACGCCAGACGCTTTGACAGCCGCAAACTCGGCGAAGGTGCCCCGTTGTAGACTCATGCCATAGACAGCGTCTTCCGGCTGCACATGGTTGGCCTCTCTCCCAACAGACACGACATCGCCAGAAAAATCGGTGCCAAGCGTTATCGGCAAGCTATACATCTCCTGCATATGGCCGGCGGCAATGACGCCATCAATTGGGTTCACCGATGACGCTCGCACCCGTACCAAGACTTCATCGTTACCGGGTACCGGCTGGGGAATTTCTTCAAGTTGGAGAGGCTGGCCCCACTGCTTAACACGTACAGCTTTCATCGCTTAATCCTTTTGTTGAAAGTTGCCCGATTTCTCCTCGGCGCAGAACGTCACCCAACCTTCCACTTTTGTGTCGCAGCCTAAGTCATGTACTTGCTCAGGTCTGGATAGTTCGTTATCTCCCACCCACCATCAACGACCAGGCTGGTGCCCGTCACGTAGGCAGCGTCCTCACTGGCTAGGTACAGAGCAGGAGCAGCAATGTCCTCCGGCGAGGCTGCCCGACCGAGTGGGATGCGAGCGAGAAAGTCCTGCTTGAGTGGCTCGTTCTCCGTGAAGAACCTGGTAAGCGGCGTTGCGACAAGGCCAGGCAGGATTGCGTTGACTCGTATCCCTTCACGGCCAAGTTCCAGAGCAGCGTTCTTTGTGAACATCTCCACACCTGCTTTCGCCGCAGCATACGGGCTAGCCCCCCACAGTGGCACATGGGCATTGAGGGAGGAGATATTGACAATGGAGCCCCGCACGCCACCCGAAAGCATCTGTCGAGCCTCGTGTTTGGTGCTAAGAAAGACGCCCTTCAGGACAAGGTCAACCGTCCAATCCCAGTCAGCCTCCGCCAGATCAATGATCGGGCCACCCCGTGATGCCCCTGCGACGTTGAAGGCCACATGCAGACCTCCGAATCGCTCGACAGCGGTTGCCACCATTGTTGCGTTGGCATCCTCGCGTGTGACATCAGCAACTATGCCTGCGAGCCTGCCTGCGAACTCAGTCTCCATGTGCTTCAACTGCTCCGCATTGATATCGGCGGCCACCACCTATGCACCCTCATCCAGCAACGTGCGTGAAATTGCAGCGCCAGTGCCGGAAGCTCCTCCGGTTACGAGTGCTACTTTGCCAGCAAATCGTCCTGGTACTACTTGACCTGCTGATTGTCTATTGCTTGCCATGTTAGCCTCCTTTCTCTTCTTCTCGTTCAACTATTTGCCCTGGGGAATGGTTGGAGCTAGTGTCTGATTCCATTGTTCTTGCTGAATGGGTGCAGAGGATACAGCAAGTTCTTGCAGATCGCCACGGGCCGTCATATGGATATATGACGCCAATCCAACGAGTCCCAGCACAAGAAGCATTCTGCCAACTTGCAGCACGTGCTTATGCATCTCGCCTCCTTCGCAAAGCGTGCCAAAGTACGAGCAGTATGAATTTAAAACAAGGCGAGGTGCTGGATGTTGGTTGCGGTCTTTCGCGTCTGTTTCTGTCTAGAGACTCCATTGGGGAGATGCAAGGCTAGGTAACGTACCCTCATACCGCTACACCCGGACGGGCATCGCCTTGGGCTGCCACCAGCTTCTCGAGGTCTAAATATAGACCAACACACCTGCAGCCTGCTGCTTTATACTGGGGACCGCTTGGCGCAAATCCCAGAACACTAATTAGCAATGATAGCAGAGTTCAATACTCATACAAGGGTATGCTCTGTAGATTTCGATACATGTTCTGGTACATTTATATATAGCATACAAAACCATGCGAACTCGCAAAGTTGTCATTGACACTATATCTCTATCCTTCTTGACAGTTCGGTTAGGGTGAGGGAGGTTTGCCGATTCCCTGCAACGCGGCTCAAGCGAAGGACTGTTCCCAGACGCAAGCTGCTATAATGGATTGAGCCAGAAGTATTTAGTCGAATCGGCTAAACCATTCTCCTGGAAGTTGCCAGTTCTTCTAGCCAGTAGCTGCCATCATCAGCCAGTTCCAGATCTTTCAGGTTCGACAGGATAGGCATGGCTTTTTCCTCCGCTGGTGCGAGCTCATCACTAGGGTGGTTGTGCTTTCGTCGCTCACTTGTGAGCTTGGCGTTCGGCAATGTGGGGTACCGCATGCTCTTGTATTACTTAGATCTTGCTGGCGTGGCGGTGTTTGCCGTGAGCGGCGTGCTGGCAGCGCGTGATCGGAAGTTGGATCTGCTTGGGGTCATCGTAGTCGCAGCGATCACAGCGATCGGAGGAGGTACCCTCCGTGATCTCCTCTTGGATCGCCACCCGATTTTTTGGGTCACCGATGCCTGGTACCTGATGGTGATCATCGCCGCTGCGCTGTTGACGGTTGCTTATGTGCGTATACGGCCACCGCCGGGCACCACGCTCCTCGTGGCCGATACGCTCGGGTTGGCGTTGTTTGCCCTCTCCGGCGCCCAATTGGCGGAAGCGGCCCAGTGCCCACCGCTGATCGTGGTGCTGATAGGCACGATGACGGGCGTTACCGGCGGTATCTTGCGAGATGTCATCACGGCGCAGGTACCCCTAATCTTGCGGCGTGAGATCTACGCCACGGCTGCCATCGTGGGGGTCGCTGCGTACTTGGCGATGCATGCGTTGGGGATGCCACGTGCAGGGGCGTTTGGGGGCGGCATGATCATCGTGATGGTACTGCGGTTGACCGCCATCCGCTGGAGCTTGCACCTGCCTGTCTTCTATAACCCCTAGCGTCAAGTGAGAGACTGTGGGCCGAACAGTTGCATGGAAGCCGCCGCGCTCAAGCGCGCGGCTCATGCAGGACGTTCGACGCTGGCTTACCACAATCGGCCTCCCAACTTTTGGATATACCTTTTCGGGGGGTTATGCCAAAAACCCCATCCTGGCCCACCCTTTGGTAGCCGGGCTGGTTTCCTGTTGCTCCCACAAGCGCGCGTGTGTAGGCCATGTGTTACCCAACAGGCGCCTGGTCTCCGGTCAGAACACGTAGCAGGCGCGCGTTTCCGAGCTTCAGCACAATGGCCGTGACCAGAATCGTCAGGAGGATGGTGGCAACCACAAACGAATACTGCGTCTCCTGCAAAGCGCCTCCCCGTCTGCCCAAGTAGCCTAAGAACAACGAAAGTTCGCCCACCTGACAGAGCACCAGGCCCACTGTCCAGGCCTGGTGCGGGGGATAACCAAACGCACGAACCAGCAGCATAAGCAGTAAGCCCTTGCCCAGCAGCACCAGGACGACTACAGCCAGGATCTCGCCGGCGTAGGCGAGCAGAGCAGAAAGATCCAGCAACATCCCCACGGAGACAAAGAAGAGTACGCCAAAGAAGTCGCGCCAGAGCAGCAGTTGTCGCACCGGTCGCTGGATAAAGTCTGACTCGCTGACGCAAAGTCCGATGGCAAAGGCGGCAAAGACAAAAGGCAGGCCAAACCCAGCGGCGAGGACGCCGGCCAGGGCCACAGCGACCAGGACCGTCAGCAGATACATTTCCGGCGTCTGGATGACTGGCAGGCGGGTGACATGAGGCAGCACCCGGAGGCCCAAGAATAAGAGAAGCGCCAGCAAGACCCCTCCTTTGACCAGCGCCCAGCCCGGGTTCTCCCCCGTTCCCGCCCCCGGACTCGTAGCAGAGAGCACGAGGACCAGGGGGATCGCCAGCAGATGCTGCACGGTGAGAAACCCCAGGATGACCCGTCCCACGGTGGTATGGGCCAGGCGAGCCGGCTCTACGCTTTGGAAGGTAGCCGTCAGGCTCGAAAAAGCCAATAGGGCACCAAACCAGGTCAGCGCCGGCCAGGGCCACTGAAAGAGGAACATGACCCCCATCCCATACCCAATCGCCAACCCCATCTGCAGCGGGGTGCCCAGCCAGGCGATCCGCTGCACCGGCCTGAGTGTTTTGAGGGACAGGTCAACACCCAAGGCAAAAAGCTGGAAGGCTAGACCCACCTCCGCTACCCCTTCGATGCGGGCAAAGGCGGTCACGGTCGGCCCGCCAGTATAAGGCCCGATGAGAATGCCGGCAACCACATAGCCGACGAGCATGGGTAGGTGGAGACGCTGGGCGATGAGGCCGGCCGCCAAGGCTACCAGACAGATCAGCAACAAATCGAAGACCACGCGTTCCACGGTGTTTTTTGACCTCCCCTGGGTAGCTGCTAGTTCTGCCTACCGTATCCGCTCCTTGACCTGTGCTAAAGCTTCGCGGTCGGCCAGCAGATGCAGCACATCGCCGGCCTCCAGCACGGTACTTCCGCCAGGGACAATAAAGCTTTCACCCCGGCCGATGAGCACTAGCAGGGCGCCGCCCGGCAACCGCAGATCGACCAGCCGCCGTCCGACTGCCGGTGAACGTTCGGGTAGTTCGAGCTCAACCAGTTCCCCGCGCACGCCATTGGTGGATTCAAACTCAAGCGGCGAACGGGGCCGCCGGCGGATGGGCGCTGAAACATGAAGCCAGCGCGCAACCAGGGGAATGGTGCTACCCTGGATCAACACCGAAGTCAACACGATAAAGAAGACCAGGTTGAAAATGGTCTCCGCCTGCCGGACGCCCGCCATCAGGGGAAAGGTGGCCAGGATAATGGGAACGGCCCCACGCATCAGCCGGAAGGGCAAGAGGGCCAAAAAGACGCTGACCGGACGGGCAACCAAGATCAAAAAAACCGACATGACCAAACCGACCCCGACGACTGGGAGCAGGCGGGAAGGAAAGACCAAGAGGCCCAGGGTCACGAACATGACGATCTGCATCAGCCAGGCCAGGCCGTCATGAAAGCGCATCAGGCTCCACCGATGGATGCGGAAAAGGGCCACACCGGGCGCTGTCTGCAAGTAAATTCAGGCCTTGCCAGGTACAGTTACAGCGGCTGCCATAGGGATTGTACCCTAATCAGCAACTTGTTGTCACAAATGACCCAAGGTAGATCGCCTCGCTGCCGGCCAAACAAGAACTCAACCACAAGAGAAAGCCGGTCTACACGCTCAGTGTGCGTTTGACACGGCTGCGGGCAAAGTCTATACTGTTTCGTTTTGTGGTGCTGTCACTGGTTGGAGTTCGGGCGTGGCTACGGGATCGAACCGTTCTCCTCGTCAGGGGATGCTGTTGCTTGCGCCAGGTAGAATTTCACAGCTCTTTCCCACTTCCACCACAGTGACTGTAGCACCTCCTCCGCTTCGTCCGACGATCTCATCGCCTTCTGCGCGTCTTGTTCTGCTCAGCGATTGCAAGCTGTGGCTTGCTTGAAGCTGCTAGAGAACAAGCCCTTGCTCAGGCATCGCTTCGGCGAAAGACACGCAACGAAACTCAAATCAGCCGCTTGAACACTCCCGCAGCAGTGGTACAGCCAGCCCTGGATCAGGGTGGAACTACCGCGCCTCACCCCGACTCGGTCGAAAAGACCGGGTGTTTGAAGGGTAGGCACCATCCAAACCGGTCCTGGCTCGGCTAGTCGAGAAGTACGATGGCACACGGTTCACCAGTAGACGGACGCCGACGTATCAGCGCATCGCCGATAGTAAGGTCAGTCCGACTGATCCTGATGCCAGCCCGATGAGCCGCTTTACCGGCGATAAGGCAAAGCTGGGCTATCACACCCACTATGTGGTCGATGGGGGCAAAGCGCGCATCATCCTGGCTGCCTTGGTTACCCCGGCGTCGATTATGGATAGTCTGCCGATGTTGGATCTGGTGCGCAGGGTTCGTTTCCACTGGCGGTTGCACCCCAAGATTGGTGTCGGTGACAGTAAATATGGCACAGTGGACAATATCGTAGGACTCGAACAGGGTGGCATCAAAGCTTATCTCCCCACTCCGGATCTCAGCCAACGGAGTGGATTTTTCCCGCCGGAGGTCTTCGAATATGAGCCTGCACAAAACCTCTATCGTTGTCCACAGGGTCACGAGTTACCCCTGTTCTCAAGGCGGACAAGGGAAGAGGTCCTCGTCTACCGAGCGAATGCCGCTACTTGTAATGCCTGTCCGTTGAAAGCCCAATGCACCAATAGTCAGAGTGGTCGCCACATCTTCCGCTCTTTCTACCAAGAATACCTCGACCGCATCGGGACGTACCGTGCTACCGAAGCCTACCAGAAAGCTCTGCGTAAGCGCCAGGTCTGGGTTGAGCCGTTATTCGGGGAGGGCAAGCACTGGCATCAAATGCCAGATTCCGTTTGCGAGGTCAGGCTGGGGTATTCTGCGCCACGATTGAGAACAGATGACTCATTGACATTGCCTGGCTGGCTGACCTGCCAGGCGCCGGCCAAAATCAAGGCCATACCGGCCGCCTCCATCCACTGGAGGCGCTCACTAAAGAAGAGCGCCCCAATGACCAGAGCGAAGGCCGGCGTCAAAAAGGTAAAGGTGTTCAGGCGAGTCAACTCGGCGTGCGCCAGCAGCGCAAACCAAAGCCCATAGGCCAGTGCGGTGCCCAACAGCCCCAGTGCCAGCAGCACCGCTAGAAACTGCGGTGTCCAGACCAGACGTACCGGCGCTTCCAGCCAGGCCGCCGACAGCCCCAACGGTACGCTCCCCAGCACGAACTGTCCGCCCATCGCCAGCAGCAGATCGACCTGTCCGGCCAGCCGCTTGAGCAGCACATTGCCAATCGCCACTCCCAGCGCACCGGCCAGCACATAAGCAACACCGCTGGGGCTGGCGCCCACGGACCATTTCAATCGCGGGAAAGTGTATGTTCGTCATGTGCTAACTCACCATGAGTATGACCAAGGAGCGTGGAAGGAATGAGCGTTATCACCCAAGAGTTACAAGCGCATTGGGCAGCCCTCAGCCCGCTGTTGACGATCCACAATGCACAGGAATATGACCTGGCTGTGGAACGATTGAACCACCTTCTAGACGAAGTGGGAACCAACGAACAGCATCCGCTGTATGAGCTATTGGCTACACTTGGCGCCGTTATTCGCGCCTATGAGGAGCAGCATCATCCCATGCCGGACAGCAGTGGTGCGGAAGTGCTGCAATATCTGATCGAAGAGCATGGATTGACCCAGTCCGATCTGCCGGAAGTGGGGTCGCAGGGGGTTGTCTCCGACATCCTGCGTGGCAAGCGCGAGCTCAATGTGCGGCAAATCCGTGCGCTTGCAAGGCGGTTCGGCGTATCACCAGCTGTGTTCTTCTAACCCCATCCTCCTGTAAGCGCAAGAGTTCATTGGTGTTGGGCGGCTCACGTTGCAGGCGCAGGCGGGGTGGACAGCCAGACGGTGAGGGTTGTACCCTTAGTAATTGTCCAAGAATAAGTTCCTTTAATTCCTTTAGTTGTATTGACACATCAGGTTAGATAGGGTGCTACAGGTGCGATGCACTTGAAAAGTGCGTTGCACCTCCCATTAAGCTCTCTAACCTCATGTGTCAGTACCATGTGTCAGTACATTTAGTTTCCAGGGAACTGAGGGAACGAAAGGAACTCAAAACGGGACGTAATTTCTGGACGCTCACTTATAGGTCAGTCCAATGTTTTGAGGTAATCGATCAGGTCCTCCAGGTCCTGATCACTCATCTGCCAGCGGGGCATCGGCCACGCCAGCGGCCCGTCCGCCGGGTCTACACCCTGGGTAATGGCGCGCTTGAGCGTCTCTTCGCTATAGGGCGGATGCGCCATCTCTTCGGCTTCTTCGCCGTGGTCGTCTTCTCTCTCGGCGTGACCGTGATCCGCCGCGGTCAGGGTTTCCCAACGGATGTCAGGAGCGGTGAAGGTGGTCATCATCATCTGGGCGCGCCCGCCGCGTCCGTTAGGACCGTGACAGTCGGCACAGGTCATCATGCCGCCTCTCATCGTGGGCATACGGCCCATCATCCCGCCGCCAGGCATGGCAAAGGTGATGGGTGTCCCCCGTTGGCTGGTGGCGGTGAAGTAGATCTGTTCGCCATTGGAGTCAAATTCTCGCCCAAAGTCGCGCCCGAACCCACCCATCATGCCGGAGGGGCGCACCGGGCCACAGGCCGCCAACAGCAGGCTCACGCCCACCAGCAGGCTCATCCACGTTCTTCTTTTCTTGTTCATAGCGGTTCCATTTTGTTGCCGTTCGAATTCACGGGCGCGAATAGCCGGACGGTGACGGTGGCGCCAGTGCCCGGCTCGCTCTCGATCTGCAGCGCGCCGCCGTGGAGCCGAGCTCGTTCCTGTATGCCCAACAGTCCGTAGTGGCCCACCTGGGCCAACTGCTGGGGGTGGTCCGCCACCGCAAAGCCTGCGCCGTCATTCTCGATGCGTAAGACGATGGCGTCTGGTTCAAAGACTACCTCCACGTGGACCCAGCTTGCTTGCGCATGGTTTGCCACGTTCTGAAGCGCCTCTTGTACAATGCGGTAGGCGCTGATCTGCACTGCTGGGGGCAGTGTCCGTTCCGGCTCACCGGACACCTCAAAGTCGCCCACGAGCCCATGCTGCGCCGCCGTCTGCCGTACCAGCATCTCCAGGGCAGCTACGAAGCCCAGGTCCTCCAGATAGAGCGGGCGCAGGTTCTGGAGGTGACGGCGGAGGTTGGCGATGGCAGCGGTCAGCAAGGGACGCAGAGCGCCCAGACGTTGGGCGGCCCGCTGCGGTTCGCGTCCCAGCTCCGTCTCGGCCAACTCGACCTGCTGGTTGAGCGCGATCAGCGCCTGTACTGTGTCGTCGTGTAATTCACGGGCGAGACGTTTGCGCTCTTCTTCCTGGCCCAGGGTGACGGCGTCGATGTAGCGGTGGAGCAGTTGCTGGTATTGCTCTACCTGATCCGCCATCTGCGCCAGGGCGACGCGTAACTCCTCGATTTCGGCGACACCCCCGAGCGGCCGGTGGAGCGGCGCAACCTCGCCGCGCCCCACCTGGCCGGCGGCAACATGCAGTTGCTGCAGCGGCTGGACGATGCGCCGCAGCCCAAAATAGGCCGAAAGCAGCGATAGCACCACCGCCACCCCCAGCACGACATAGATGGCCGTGTCAGAGCGCAGCACAGCCGGTACAAGGGATGCCCACGACTCCCGCAGCACGATGCGCCAGCCGGTCTGCGCCACTGCCGCCTGCGCCGTCACCGTCTGCGAGGTTGTATTTTCGCCACTGTGGTCGTCCGCCAACTCAACCAACGTCCGGCCGCCGGCATCCTCCACGTGGAATTCGGAACTCTCGCTAGGTGCCAGCGGGTGGATAAAATCCTGCATCACCAGCGCCGCCACCGGTATGGCGCCGAGGAGGGCACGCGGCGGGACACCGGGCACCGGCACTGCCTGGACGAGCAGCCAACGCCCGGTCGTCCCCTCCTGCACCGTCACCGTGCCGGCGACGCCAGCGCTCACCACGGTCTGCGCCAGCGTCCAGACAGACGGCTCGACGAGCCACGCTCTGACTTTCACGTGTTCGACTCTTGCGCCCTCGGTGTGATAGAGCGCCAGCCCGCCGGGGAAAAACTGTATGCCTGTGGCCCGCCAGCCGGCGCCTGTCGCGACAACCGTCGCCACCTGCGCCAGCATCTCCTCGCTATGTTGGATGCGCGTGCTGACCAGTGCAGCGACGGCCTCCACCAGGCTATCCGCCCGCGCCTGCACCAGGTGGCGCATGGCGCGTGTGTGGCTGGCGGTTTGCACCAGCAAAAGCGCCAGCAGCACCACCGTAGCCGGCAGCGCGATCCAGAGGAAGAGCTGCGTGCGCAAATTGCGCAGCGAGAAACCGCCAGCCAGCCGCCGCAGCCATGTGATTGGCATGTTACGCTGAGATTTCATCCAGGCGGATCAGCCCCTGTTGCAGCGCTACCGTCACGACCTCAGTGCGTGAATTGACCTGCAGTTTGCCGAAGACACTGGCCAGATGGCCCTGTACGGTGCGGTCGCTGATGGCCAACGCACGACCGATCGCGCGGTTGCTCCAGCCGCGCGCCACGCCGCGCACCACTTCCAGTTCGCGTTCGCTGAGCGGCTCCACCTGCCGCGGGGCGGTGAGCGTGGCGATCAATTGGGGTGCGAGGTTCGGGTCAATCACCTTCTGGCCGGCGGCAACCTGCTTGACAACGCGCAATAAATCGCTGCCTTGCGCCGTCTTCAGCATGTAGCCATCGACGCCGGCGCGCAGCAGCGTGAGCACGTACGGCTCATCATCGTACGCCGTCAGGATCAGCACCCGCGTTTGGGGATAGTGCTCCTTGATGCGCCTCGTCAGCTCGATGCCGTTGAGACCGGGCATGCGGATGTCCAGCACGGCCACGTGCGGGGGATCGCGCTGGATCAGCCGCCAGGCTTCCTCGCCATCGCCCGTTTCGGCCACGACGGCCACCTCGCCATCCCCAGTCAGAAAATCGTGGACCCCCTTGCGCACGACGGCATGGTCATCGGCCAGCAGCACGGTGATCACGCCTCACCGCCTTTCCCAATTCGCCCTGGGCCATGTTACGATGTTTGCAAGTCACGCCGCAGGGTTTCGTATTCGGCGCGGTTGATTTCGCCTTTTGCATAGCGCGCTTTCGCGATCTCCAGCGGTGTCTGCCGCGCCTCGCTGGGCGGAGAAGCCCCTTCACTGCGGCCTGTGCCGCCGACGCTCAACCCGCGCACAGCCAGCACGACCAGTGCGATAAGCCCACTCCAAAAGAGCACCATCATCAAGCCACCCCACCACATCCAGCCCCAGTTCCAACCCATATCGATACCCATCATTGGTTCCCTCGTCCTTTCAGCGTCCGCTCGGCCGGGCACCGCTCGTGGTTGCTTTACCCCAGCACCGCAGCCGTACGCCAACTATTATCTACGTCCGTTGCAAGTAGTTAAGGCACAGTATACGCTCGTTCAGTCAACCGGTAGTAGAGCCAGAACGCCAGACAGACAAGCGCCAAGTAGAGGAGCAACGCCGGCTCAAACGACAACACAAAGAAGAGCACCAATCCAAACACGGGCGCCCCCAACAAGCCATAGCGCCACATCGTCTCCCTCCTTACGCCTACCTTCCTTAGGTCGGCCATGGAAATCATCATACGCACTGTCCTGTCCTCAGCATCGCGCCAGGATGTGAAGCAAATATGAAGGATTTGTAGGCAAGATGTGTCCGATTGGCGGAAGGCATGCACCCACAATCTCCACGCAATTTGTTCATATCCCTATGTCACCCTCTCGCCCGGCGAGCGGGTGGAGCTGTGGGCCGACTTCAGCCAGGAGGGCGTGGGCAGCGAGGTCAAGCTGCAAAGCCTGGCCTACAGCGGCATCGAGGCCGGCATGGACCACGGCACAATGCAGATGGACTCATCTACACCGTTTGATGCCCAGTTCATCGACAGCATGATCGAGCACCACCAGGGCGCCATCGACATGGCCCAGATGGCGCAGCAAATGGCCGAGCGAGAAGAGGTCAAGACCCTGGCCGCTGCCATCATCGCAGCGCAGGAGGCTGAGATCGAACAGATGCGGAGTTGGCTTCAGGAGTGGTATGGCGTCAGTCAATAGACCTCATTGATTGCGCATCACACCCATAGGAGGCAGGGAACGAGGGTGCATTCATGCCGTCTCCGGCAGCCCAAAGCGCCAGCAGTGGCCAGTTGGTAGCGGGGTAGACTTAGGTTGCTGGCGTTCTCGTCTTCCTCTCTGCCCATAGTAAACGTTGCCATCAGAGCGGAAGGGTGGTTACGGGGAAGGGTGGGGCAACTATGGTATTGCGAGAATAGCTATCGTCCGGCGTCCCTTGTGGATAGAGCACTGGAAGACACTGTTTCTGTTCCTGCTTGCCGGTTGTCGTGAGAGGAGAACAGCATGACCAAGTCGCAACACGAGACAGAGGTTCATGACGAAGAGCATGTCCATGCGCCACCGCACCCACCCGCCGGCCGCCCGCCCCCACGACCATCATGATATGCACACCGCGCAGGATACGCAAGCGCCCGCGCCCCCACCGGACGAAGTGCAGCCTCACCACCTGCACGGCAGTTACGCCACTGCGGAGGCTCATGCCGGGGAGATGCACGAAGCGAGCCACCGTGCGGCGACGGGTCACGCCGGGCACGAAGCCCACGCCGCCCACGGGGTGGACCACACCGGCCACGAGTTGATGTTCCGCAACCGCTTCTAGGTCTGTTTGGTGTTGACCATCCCGGTGCTGCTCTTGCGTAGTGTTGGCTTTGACCCGCTGAAAATCTGCGCCGACTTCATCAAGAGCGGGTGGGGAAAAAATGAACGCGAATATCAGTGGTGGATGACAGCCGTGGGTGATCAACAATAGCCTCTGCTTGGTTGGCGGCACAGGGGGCGTAAACAACCTGCGGTTCCTGGCCGCGACGCCACCTGACCGGGCAGCCAAACTTGTAGGCATACTGAGGTGCTTTTGTAGATAGCCTGCTGGAAATCGTGACCAACCCAGCGGAACATGGATGATCCAGTGAAGTCGTCGTGCTTATACGACTTCCTTTGCTCATACGGTCTGACATGAGGACTCTCTGATGAGCTATTTTTGTTGCGATCTCGTTTCTTTTTTTCTGTTTTATTGCTTGACCGGTGATCCATATGCTTCCTCCTGCAAACAACCTGGTACGCGCCGATCCTTAAACTGACCAGGTGACAATCCCTGCTAGACTGTCACCTGGTCCTGATAATATGATCTCGGTGAGAGGTACGCTTGGAACTGATGGCAAACCAAGGTGCAAGAGACGCTTTCAGGATCTAGCCGGACCAAGCGTAGGCCAAACAGTCGCCGACGTGTAACGATTCGGTTTGCGCTTGACTCCTGGCTTCTGGATGTTGTACCCCTTGATCAAGAAACCAGGTGGTAGCTCGGCATCATTCATTGCGCCGCTGGTTTATACTCGCCATTCTCTGCTTTCTGAAGCACCGTCGCAAGCTTCTCCGCTATCTTTCCTGCTTCCCATCCGAAGGGAAGGATAGAGTCCCAATAGCCCCCTTTTACTGAGCGGATGCCAGAATCTTCCTTCAACTGCGCCGGTTTGTCAAGCCACCGGAACAATCTTTCGATCCCCTTTGCTGTAGCCATCTTGCTTGCTTCATAGGCTTTTGGATAGGCCATGCGTATGCCCATGACGTGCTGGGCAAACACCTCGACCATGCGTCTGTCATAGCTTTCCCAGGTGTTTGGGTCGTTCTTGTCTTCATCCTCCTCTTCACGCTTCGGTGACATCGCTTGCCAGTTGCCATCGTCCTTACCGTTCGCGACTGCCCATTCGTCAGCCGCCCTTACATCAAGCAGGCACCACAGCAATCCGGCTAGCTGTTCGGAGCTGAGATCCGCTCCCCCTCTCTCATACTGCCATAGCAGGTCGTTGACTGTCGACTCACCAAGCCCTTTGTTATCAGTCGTTGCTACCGCCGCCAGAGGGAGAGCATTGCGTGCTCGTAGATAGGCATCTATTAGCTCGCGTAAAAAGATATCTCTAGCTGCGGGCGCAACGTTTTCCGTGCTCTTCAGTCCAAGAACGCGTTTTTTGGTCTCTTCATAGCGCTCCTTTAACTCGGCATCGAGATATTGCCCTCGACTATGGCCGGGCATGAGCTCATAGTTATCAATCAGCTTCTTTACCTCCGCAATTGCCCTATCAAGATCCATATCTTCCCTGACAGCCTGGTGGATCTCTGAGCGGATGGCGACCCAGGGGGTGAGGTGTCCTCCTTCCTTCTCACCAGAGGTGCCTTCCGGCCGACTTTCCGGTATACTCACATGAGATATCGGCCGATTTGCTAGAGCACTTGGATCACTCCAGTCGATTCGCATATTGGGGTCCTGTTTGTAGACAATAGAGATGGCATAGTCCGCCTTTCGATACTGTGGCAGTTTCGGTTCAATTTTTTGTCGTTTGGCTGGCGTATCGTCACTCGTTATGACTGGCTTGCCCGCGCTTGATTCTCGATGGAGTACATTGATGGAGGTCGTTCTATCGATAGATTCTTTCTTCTTGCCGTTCCCGCTGAGAAGTATCGGGCTTTTTGATTCAGCTGAGTTGAAATCAGAGTTTATCTGACTTTCCTTCTGGTGTTTCATTGGACTATCGGAGTCTGATGGCTTGTTCGATTCATGGAGGCGTCGCTTTTCATCGCGTTCATGGCTCTTCCTTTTCCCCTGAGTTGATTTATTCGGGCGTGATTTGATCGTCATGTCTTTGCCCTTTCGGCTCATCGCCTAACTATGGCCTTGTGCGGAGAAATGGTCCTTTGCCCCATCCTGGATAGGCGTGCTTGACGCTATCAGGTCACATGGCTTTGTAACCCAGGACCAGGTTGACATTTTTCAACTGACTCTTATCCCCATTGACCGTAAAGGTCCATTCCGAGCCCTGGCTGTTGATGCTGAGGCCGGTTGTCAACAGGTATTTGCCATCTCTTAAGATCAGATCGTCGGCTTCCTGCAACATCATTGTAAGTGGGCCGGGCGCAAGCAGTTCGTACCGGGCCAAGATACCCGTAATCTTGCTGCTGCTCAGATTGGGAAACATCGCGCGGGTAAAGGTCAGGACAAGCTCCGTGTCATCGCCGGCCATAAATTCTTCCCACTCGTCCGGAAATTCCTGCGCCACGTCGAAGAAACGGGCGGTTGGGTAAGGTTTGAGCATACCCTTGACCGTGTTGGCAAAGAGGGCGCCGCCTTGTTCGGCGGTGTACTGCAGGGTCATAGTCACGTCGACAAGATCGTTTACATTGTACGACCCTTTTTTGCCGTTTAACTCCAGCCGCCAGGTTGAGACGGCGCCGGTGCCTTCAAAGGGCAAATAGCGATCGTCGTCAAAACGCAGCTCGAACAGACCGTTGTTCTTTTCATAGTCGTCGGCGATATAGGAGAGAGCAATCTGTTGGTTGGCCTTCCAGCCGCTGCGCAGGGAAAGGGGTGGCTGATCTTTTGGATCCAGCAGATATTTCACTGCCTTGGCATCCGGCTCCAACACGGTCTTGTGGTTGAGTTGGGTCAAGGTGGCGTTGACATCCACCCGCTGGCCTTCAGCCGCATGAAACGTCAAGGAGAGGGTCTTGATCTGGCGGCAATAGTGCCCTGGGAAGTCATAGTCAAAGAGCGCCTCGGTCAGGGCAAATTCACACACGCCTTTGCTCTTTAACTGCAAGAACGCCACTGGGTCCAGTTCGAGCAGTGAAATGTTTTTGGTGATTTCAAAGCTACGACGGTTGCTATCGTAATAGGCTTTTTCCATGCGATCCAGATCCAGGCCAAGGCTTTCACCGGCTAACAATCCGTTTTTCTGACTGTCCCAAAAAAGTGGCTGGATGTAATTGACCTCGCTCTCTTTCAGGCCTTGCTCAAACTGAAAGGCTTTTTCAGCAGCCTTGGCCATTTCATAGGCGAGATTGTAGGTCTGGAAATACATACCGGAGAGTTTGCCGGCCATCCACTGGTAGAGCTGGGCATTGGCAAACTTGTCCTTCATAAAGGTCTTGATCGCTTCGTTATGCGCAATTTCCTGTTCCAGAATTTCCAGTTCTCGTTGGGCAATCTTGTGCTGAAGCCTGGCGCCTTCCAGTTGATGGCCGATTTGGATCACATCGCTTTGCGCTAGCGCCAATTGCAGGTCCCAATCTTCAGCCGTGCGTTCGTAATTGGCCAATACGCCGAGAATTTCGCCGGTGACGCTTAATCCTTCCCCCAGTGATTCGGCCACCTCGGCGGCGGAACTGAGTGAATTTCCTGCGTTCGACCCGCCATATTTCACCCCGGCGATGAAAGGACCAACCAAGGAGTCTGGTGCTGCGCTACCAAAACTGGCGGCAATTCTCAATCCAGAAGAGACGGAATGGGCCGCTGCTGCAGCCGCCATTAGCGCGATTTGGGCTATTTCAGTTGGCAATAAGCCTGCTGCTTGTAAGCGCTCGTAATGGCTAATCCGGCTGTTTGCCGCTTGCAGACTTTGTTCCAATTCGTCGATGGTTTCTGCGGCCGCGTTCAACTGGGCTTCTTTAATGCTGCGCGTCATGCCCAAGATCACCGCTTCCTGCCGGTTTTGCAGCAGGTTGAGCGCTTCGGCGTCTTTCTTTTCCAGAACGGCAAGCAGATCATTACCAAACCCATTTAGCTTTTGCACTAACTCCTGAGCCTTGCGCAACATAAACAAAAAGCGGTAATGCGGCACAGGGATATTCATGCTCGCCAGGGCGCTGCTGACGCTTGCGCCGGCGCTGACAGCCTGCACCAAAGCCAGCGGGTCAATCGGCGGCTCAAACAGCGGCAACGGCTGGCTGATGCCCAGAATGTTGAGTGACGCTCTGATTTTATAAAGCCGATCCTCGACGCGCGTCCAGTAATCGCCAAACAGGCTGTTTTCTGGGATAAAGAAATAGGGAGTGGCCACGCTCTTATAGGGTGTGGCTTGGAGGACGGCCACAGGATGGGTAGCGACTTCTTTGCCATCATCGATATAGAGTTCGATCTCGTACCCAGGCGAATCATTGCGCAGGTGGGAGTAGTCTTGCGTGGCGGACAAAATCTTGACGCCGAGATTTTCCGGTTTCTCTCCTAGCAGATCATAGGCCAGGATATACAACATGCGCGCTTCATCAATGCTTTCGCGGGTATACTGGCGGAAGAGCAGATCGCCCCAATTGAGCAAATTGTCCACATACCCCATGACAATTGCCTTCCGATAGGCAAGCGGGCGTAATGCGGCGATGGCATGGGGATCAAACGGGTCGTCCAAAAAGGTTTGGATTTGCGCCGCGTGATCGCCGATGAGCTCGTATCTGTACCCCAGCTTGCCGATGATCTCGGTTCGTTCAGCCAAGCTCATGACTATCCTTTTTGCGCGTGGATTTTTCTCCACCTCTGGCAGAACAAGCAACGCCTGTACATGTTGGCGCAAGCTGGTGAGCACGGTACTCAAGGCGTTGATCTGCTGATACAGCGCTGTTTCTTCGTCTGGCGGTAACCTACGAAGCTGCCGAAAAACCTGGACAATCGATTTCCCTCCGACTGCTTTCTCCTCTAACATGGTAAAAAGCTGCGTAAAATCGCCTTCCACCGGAGCAATCGCACTCTTCAGTTCCTGTAACTGGGTAAGATAGCTGTGATAGGAGTTAATCAGCGCCTGCACATCGACGGCAAGGAACGGCAAAAACTTCCAGTAATCCACCAGTTCGGTAGGGTCAAAAATATACTCGTACCATTCCTTGGCTTCGGCAAACTTCTGCCCACTGCTCAGGGACTGCGCAATCAGGAAAGGGGCATGGAAGAATACTTCCCAGTAATAGATCCCATTGGCGCTGTTGAAATCAAGATGCGAACTGACCGGTAAAGCATGCGCATCAACCTTGCCGCCCCTGACTTTAATCGTGGTGGGCGTAGATTCGTCTTCGCTAAAGGAAGGCAACTCATCAATTTCTTGCGTAGCAATATTTAACAGTGCAGTCACGCCACCGGCGAACAACTTCTGATTCAGCTTATAGGCCGTACTCGTGGTCAGCCGGACAATCTTATACTTGGCGTCCCAGATTTCATAGGGGATGGCTGTCTCATCAGCAGCGTCACCCTTGGCATACTTGATGTATTGGTCACCCTTGAACAAATACAAAGCATCCGCACGCTCGAATGCCGCATCCATGCCCGACCGCAATTCATAGGGCAAATTGCCCCAGTTCCCCTGGATATGCTGAAAATCAGTCAGAGCGTTGGGTTCTTGGCCGTTTTGCAGTTTAGCATAGCGGTCACCAGAGAAGACATAGACCTTTTCCCCCTGCGTGAACGCAGCATCGATCTTGCCAATGCTCCATTTGTCGGCAATTTTGCGTGGCGCTTGCCATTGGATTTCGGCGATGGTCGCAGGGACTGTGGCCAACTCCACGTATTCATTGCCTTTGAATACATAGAATTTTCCTGCGGCAGCAAAAGCGGCATCGTAAAGCGCAAGCGCGCTCTGCTGCACCACACCATCCCCATTGACATAAGCAAACTCAAAATGGCTGCTCAACTCATCAGGCGCAATCGATTTCTCGTTAAGCCTACAGGCAAGAATACGGCTATCAGAGCGAATGGTAAGCACGTCACGGTCCACATAGGCGGCATGGATTGGCAGAGCGGCGTAAGCCGCGGGAATCTCTGGAAAGTTCAAGCTCGTCAATAGTGCCCCCAGCTTGCCGGCCACCTGGTCTCCCTCTTGCGTAAATTTGACAAAGTGGTTGTCGCCGATCAAATAGCTATGCTTGCCGACCACAAAGGCCGCCTGCACCCGTTCCAGGCTTGGCCAATCAAACGATTTGGGATAGCCGCTATCAACATACTCAGCAGGCGCGTTGTCTGCGGAAAGGGTATAACGAACAAACTGATTGTTGCTGGTGAGATAGAGATAGTTGCCACTCACATAGGCAGAATCCACCAGGCCAAATTGGGTAAAGCTGTTTTTGATGAGACCCCACGCTTGCCGGGTCGAATGTTTCCTGGCAGGCTGGGCTG
>QEUW01000456.1 GCA_003577005.1 Chloroflexota bacterium
GGCCTCCTGAGCGCCGACGAAGCGCGGCGTATGGCAGCCCACGTCGAGCAGATCGTCGCATGGATATGAGCAACCCAGCGCACCCGCTGTGCGGCAACGGCCATTTCGCGGCGGTCAACGACGTCGAACTGTATTACGAGGAGCTTGGCGCGGGATCGCCCTTGGTCCTGCTGCATGGCTTTTTCCGCTCCACCCTCGTCTGGCAGCCCTACGTGGACGAGCTTGCGGCGCACTTCAAAGTGATTGCGGTCGACCTGCGCGGCCATGGGCGCTCGACCAACCCGGCGGGCCGCTTTACGCACAGCCAGTCGGCGCGCGATGTCTTCGCCCTGCTCGACCAGTTGGGCATCGAACGCTTTCAGGCCATGGGCATCAGTTCGGGCGGGATGACACTGCTACACATGGCGACCCAGCAGCCGGCCCGCGTCGAGGCCATGGTGCTGATCGGCGCGACCCCCTATTTTGGCGCAGAGACGCGCGCCCTGCAGCGCCAGCGCACCGTGGACAGCCTCACCCCCGGCGATTGGGAGACGCTCCGCCTGCACCATCACCACGGCGATGAACAGATCCGGGCGCTGGTCAACCAGTTCCATGGCTTTGCAGACAGCTACGACGACATGAACTTCACCGCGCCCTATCTGTCCACGATCCGAGCGCGCACGCTGATCGTCCACGGCGACCGCGACGAGCATTTCCCGGTCACGATCCCGGTGGAGATGTATCGCGCCATCCCCCAATCATACCTGTGGATCGTGCCCAATGGCGGCCATGTGCCGATCACAGGCGAGCGCACCCAGCCGTTTACGCAGACTGCGCTGGCCTTCCTGCGCGACGAGTGGACCTAGCCGGCAACTGCGAGGAGTACTACATCTATCGAAATAGGGGGGCGCACACAATGGCGCAAAAGACAGTTGGCTTTTACACACTCATTGCAGACGACGACCTCAAGCGTATGCTCGGCGCGCTGCTGGTGCTCGACGAGCTGGGGAAACCAGAGGAATTCCGCGTGACGTTCCCTGTTAAGCCTACCCTAATCCAACGCCAACTCTACGGCGAATCGCTTTTTCCGCATGTCGGGGTCGAACTTTGTGGGCTTCCCCTGTACCAGGCGCTGAAGGCGAAACCACAGCTTATGGTCGTCAGCCATCTGGAATTTCTGTTGCTGGGCGACATGGTAGCCTCTCCATTAGTGTTTCTGGAGCCGGCAGGGTCCACGCTTGTCGTCAAGGGAACCAGTTCCAACAGCCGTAGCGCGCAGAAACAGATTGAGTCTCCGTCTGGGCGATTTGAGCCGGTCCGTGTTGCCTATCCTGAAACCTATTCGCCCGAGCGCTGCAGCCAGGCAGCCGCATTGGTAGCCGATTTCTTCCGCGCCATAGACCTACTGGAGCCATTCGATCGCATCGACGTAGCCGTCCAAATGTTGCAAGAACAGGATGAGAAATTCCGCTAGGCAAACGCAAGATGCTGCAGGAAATAGGAGTGGTGAGGCGTTGGGCCATCGGACGTGCGCCGATTATGCCGCCGTTCACCGTGGAAATCGAGATCGACCAACATATTGCGAGCATCCACCAGCCTTCAGACCTCGGCGTGGTGGAATTTCCGCTGCTGATAGCGCCCGCATTGGACGCATCTGCGTTTGAGATATTGCCAGCGCCTACGGTTTCTCACGACCACGCGTCAATCCCGATAGAGATATTCAGCCTATCCTCTGTCTCCTTAGTCGCCGCGCCAAGGGATACCGACGGCGGCTTCACCCTGCTGGAGCCGCCGTCCAATGTCCGGGCGCGCTTTGAAACCCTGGCGGCGCCGGGCAAGGCGGGCAAGTCTTACGCACCCAAAGTCCCTGCGCCCGTCCAGCCAGGCCTACCGCTGCCTGCCAATGACGAGCGATGCCGACATGGACTGCTTCGAGCCTCATGCACCATCTGCCAAAAACAAGCGAACAAGACGAACCCAGGACACAAATCGGCTAGACTGAACCGTACGCGCACGGTGGATGTGTTTGATTTGCTGCTGCCGTATCTGCAGCCTTCTATTCAGACACTGCTTGCGCAGCCTTTGCTCTTTCCTGCCGGGCGACGCCCCTTTGACTACCAGATCACCGGCATCAAGTTTCTGGCTGAACATCCCTCGGCTCTCCTCGGCGACGAGATGGGCTTGGGAAAGACGATTCAGGCCATTGTTGCACTGCAGGTACTGTACCGTCGCGGGGATGCGCGGCAGACTCTGATCCTGTGCCCGCGGTCTTTACTGGGGACTTGGCAGCGCGAACTAGCGAGGTGGGCACCGGAACTCTATGTGCTACTCGTACGAGGCAGCAAGGAGGAGCGCGTTACTCTCTGGCAAGCGCCGGCATCTGTCTACTTGACGAACTACGAGACCCTACGTAACGACCAGGCAGACATCCCAGGCATCGCGTTGAAATTCCAGGTGGTCCTGCTAGACGAGGTACAGAAAATCAAGAACCCGACCACGGATGTGGCGCGCGCCGTACGACGTATCCGCGCCCAGTATCGTTGGGCACTGTCGGGTACACCCTTGGAGAACAAACTCGAAGATGTGGCTGCGATCTTCGATTATTTGAAACATGGCCTGTTCTCTCCTGACGAGTTCCTTACACCTGCTATGGTAAAGAAGCGGATTGAGCCTTACTTCCTGCGCCGCCGCACGGCTGATGTGCGCCGAGAACTCCCCGAAAAGATCACGACAGAAGTCTGGCTGGATTTGACCGACGCTCAATACCGGACATATCAGGATGAGGAGACAGCGGGCCGAAGCGAACTATTAAAGGCTGGGACCACGCGGGTCCATGTCTTTGCCCTGATCAACAAGCTCAAGCAGATATGCAACTTAGATCCCCGTACAGGTGAATCGTGTAAGGCCGATTATCTCGCCGACCAATTGGATAGCATCACTGAAAACGGCCAGAAGGCGCTGGTGTTTTCACATCTGCCCAAAGTCTCGTTGAAACAGATTGAGCCACGGCTGCGCAGTTTTGGGACAGCGGTCTTCGATGGGCAACTGAGTGACATCCGCCGCGAGCGTATCATCCAGGATTTCATGGGCCAGGGAGACCCCAAGGTATTGCTGTTGTCTGTCCAGGCAGGTGGCGTAGGGCTGACACTCACAGCGGCTAATCATGTTTTTCATTTTGACCACTGGTGGAATCCGGCTGTGGTCCGCCAAGCAGAAGGCCGCGCCCACCGGATCGGCCAGACGCAGACTGTGTTCGTACACGACTTGTACACATCGGGGACAATCGAGGAGCGCATCTATAAACTGCTCCAAGATAAGCAGAGCCTCTTTGACGCCGTGATCGATGATCTCTCGGCTGAATACGTCCAGGGGTCGATTACGGATGCAGAGTTGTTCGGGCTTTTCGGGCTTAAACCGCCTGGCGGCGATATGCCTGTTAAGGACTCTCTACCTACGGGCGTACACCCGCCAACCCCACCCTTACCACCACCTGATAAACCGTCCGGGAAGCGACTTGACGATCTGACGCCAGTCGAGTTTGAGCACCTAGTAGCAAGGCTCTATGAGCGGATGGGTTATCGAACTGAAGTCACCCGCCAGTCTAGAGATCATGGGGTTGACGTAATCGGCCAGCGCGCTACTCAATTTGGTGTTGAGAAGATCATTGTACAATGTAAGCACTACCCAAAGGGTGCTGTGGGCGAGCCTGTCATCCGTGAGTTGCTTGGCGCGTGGAGCGAGCATCAGGACGCTCAGTTCGCTGTCGTAGTAACGAGTGGAAGTTTCAGCCAGGATGCCATTGCACTCGCGCAGCGCCGGAGGGTGACACTCGTTGATCGAACCGATTTGTCAGGGATGATCAGGCAGTATCTGAGGAGTCATTCGTAGATTCCCGACTTGCACCCATTATATCTGTTATCAGATATTCCATCCAATATCGAATCGACCCTTAAGGAGTGAAACATATGCCTACGTCTGCTTCATTTACCCAGGTTGCACCGGTCAACCGGCTGATCGGCGATATGCCCAAGATCGGCATCCGCCCCACCATCGACGGGCGGCAGCTCGGCGTGCGCGAATCACTTGAAGAGCCGACCATGGCGAAGGCCCGCGCCGTCGCCGAGTTCCTCAGCAACAACTTGCGCCACTACAACGGTCTGCCCGTCGAATGTGTGATGGCCGACAGCACCATCGGCGGGGTGGCCGAAGCAGCACGCACCGCCGAGAAATTCCGCCGTGAGGGCGTGGGCGTCTCGATCACCGTCACCATGTCTTGGTGCTATGGCTCCGAGACGATGGATATGGACCCGCTGATCCCCAAGGCAGTCTGGGGCTTCAACGGCACCGAACGCCCTGGCGCGGTCTATCTGGCGGCAGTCTCGGCCGCGCATAACCAGAAGGGGCTGCCCGTCTTTAACATCTATGGCCGTGACGTGCAGGACATGGACGACACGACCATCCCCGGCGATGTGCAGGAAAAGCTGCTGCGCTTTGCCCGCGCCGGGCTGGCCGTCGCCAACATGCGCGGCAAAAGCTATCTGGCGATGGGCGGCGTCTCGATGGGTATCGCCGGCTCGATTGTGGACCAGCCCTTCTACGAAGACTATCTGGGGATGCGCGTCGAGACGATCGACATGGTCGAGCTTGTGCGGCGCATGGAACGCAACCTCTATGACCCAGCCGAGTTCGAGCAGGCGCTGGCGTGGACGAAGCAATATTGTAAGGAAGGCAAGGACTATAACGCGCCCGAAAAACAGCAAACCCGCGCCCAGAAGGATGCCACCTGGGAGACTTCGGTCAAGATGGCGTTGATCGCGCGCGACCTGATGGTGGGCAATCCCAAGCTGGCCGAGATGGGCTATATCGAAGAAGCCAACGGCCACAACGCCCTGGTCTCCGGCTTCCAGGGCCAGCGCCAGTGGACCGACCACCTGCCCAACGGCGACTTTATGGAGGCGATCCTCAACTCGTCGTTTGACTGGACCGGCATCCGCGCCCCCTATATCGTCGCCACCGAAAACGACGCCATGAACGGCGCTTCGATGCTCTTTGGCTATCTGCTCACCAACTCCGCCCAGATCTTTGCCGATGTCCGCACCTACTGGAGCCCTGAGGCGGTCAAGCGGGTAACGGGTCACACCTTGGGTGGGCGCGCCGCTGGCGGCATCCTGCACCTGATCAACTCCGGTTCGGCCACGCTCGACGGCACAGGCCGCCAGAGCCGCGACGGCGCGCCGGTCATGAAACCCTACTGGGAGATCACGCCGGAGGAAGCCGCGGCTTGTCTGGAGGCGACTACCTGGCATCCGGGCAGCTTGGGCTATTTCCGCGGTGGCGGCTGGTCTAGCCAATTCCTCACGCGCGGCGACATGCCGGTGACGATGTGCCGCCTCAATATGGTCAAAGGGCTGGGGCCGGCGATGCAGATCGCTCAGGGCTACACGGTCGACCTGCCCGACCATGTGCATCACACCCTGAACGAGCGCACCGACCCCACCTGGCCCACCACCTGGTTCGTGCCGGACACAACGGGCAGCGGCCCCTTCCGCGATGTCTACACGGTGATGAACAACTGGGGCGCAAATCACGGCGCCATCGCCTACGGGCATATCGGCGCCGACCTGATCACGCTCTGCTCGATGCTGCGCATCCCGGTCTATATGCATAACGTGGCGGAGGAGATGAGCTTCCGGCCCAGCGCGTGGGCCGAGTTCGGGGCCAATGAGCCGATGGGCGCAGACTTCCGCGCCTGCGCCAACTTCGGGCCGTTGTATAAGTAGGGGAGATTTGCACCGCAAAATCGCAAAG